>CAXUDC010000067.1:0-16814 GCA_964249685.1 uncultured Acidobacteriaceae bacterium | reverse complement strand
GCCCACAACGCCACCGCGATGCTCACCAACTTTGGCCAGGGCTGGCACAACTTCTGGGCCGGGGCCGCGTTCTCAAGCACCAAAGCCATCACCGTCGGCTCCTTTTGGCCCGGCACCCACGACTACCCGGCCATCGTAGGCGCGATCACCGCCGTCGCCATCGTGCAGGTCGGCTCGCTCTTTTCCTCCGACGCCTGGAACAACGTCACCTTCACCGCCGGCGAGATCAAGAACCCGAAGCGCAACCTGCCCCTGTCGCTCGCCCTCGGCACCGGCGTCGTCCTGCTGCTCTACATCGCTTGCAACTTCGTCTATCTCAGCGTGCTCCCGCTCGCCGGCGACCCGGCCGCCGCAACTGTCATGGGCCGCGGCATCTCAGGCGCCGCCCAGGACCGGGTCGCCACCGCCGTCATGGAGCAGGCCTTCGGCGGCATCGGCGCAAAGCTCATGGCTGGTGCCATCCTCATCTCCACCTTCGGCTGCGTCAACGGCATGCTCCTCGCCGGCGCGCGCGTCTACTACGCCATGAGTCGCGACGGCCTCTTCTTTGCGAGTGTCGGCAAGCTCAACCCGCGCACCGGCGTTCCCACCAACTCGCTCTGGGTCCAGTGGGCCTGGACCTGCCTGCTCTGCCTCAGCGGTTCCTACGGCGACCTGCTCGACTACGTCATCTTCGCCGTGCTCGTCTTCTACATTCTCACCATCGTCGGCCTCTTCGTTCTGCGCCGAACCCAGCCCGAAACGCCGCGCCCGTATAAGGCATTCGGCTACCCGGTCCTGCCCGCGCTCTATATTGCGATGGCCACATGGATTTCTGTTGTACTCTTGCGTTACAAACCTCAATACACGTGGCCGGGCCTGATCTTAGTCCTGCTCGGCATTCCGGTTTATCTGGTGTGGCGACGGCAGGGAATCAGGATGATCGAACAGACAACAGCTCTTTAGGAGACGGAAGTTAATGGCAAATCTGCTTCAAACGAAACCGCTGGCATCAATCCTCGGCGAAGCCAACGAGTCCGGCGAACATGGACTCAAGCGTTCGCTCGGGCCTGGAAGCCTGATCGCCCTTGGGATCGGTGCCATCATCGGAACCGGCATCTTCGTGCTGACCGGTCCTGCTGCGGCCCGCTACGCTGGTCCGGGCGTGGTGTATTCCTTTATCGCCGCGGCAGTCGCCTGCGTATTTGCCGGGCTCTGCTACGCGGAGTTCGCGGCCATGATCCCCGTTGCCGGTTCCGCCTACACCTACGGCTATGCGACGCTCGGTGAAATCTTTGCCTGGATCATCGGTTGGGATCTCGTCCTCGAGTATGCTTTTGGCGCAGCCACCGTCTGTTCGGGCTGGAGTGGCTACGTCCTGAGCCTTGGCCAGGACTTCGGGCTTCGCCTTCCTCCGGAACTTGCCGGAACACCTGGCTCCACCTTTGTTCTCTACAACGGTCATTGGGAATTTCTTGGCCGCGTGGCCGGCAAGTTGCACGAGGCCGGAATCGATCCCGCAACCCTGCCGCAGAGGCACGGCATCTTCAACGTCATCGCCTTCCTGGGCATCATGATGGTCACAGCCATCCTTGTAGTAGGCGTCAAGGAATCAGCCAACTTCAACAGCTTCATCGTGGTCGTCAAGCTGATCGTCCTTACCATCTTTCTCATTCTCGGCGGCATGACGATCCTGCACCACCCGGAACTGCCGCGGATCAACCTGCATCCCTTTCTGCCCCCAAACACGGGAGCCTTCGGCTCCTTTGGCTGGTCGGGCGTACTGCGCGGCGCGGGCGTCATCTTCTTCGCGTATATCGGTTTCGACGCCGTGTCTACCGCGGCGCAGGAGGCCAAGAACCCCCGGCGTGATATGCCCATCGGCATCCTCGGCTCTCTTGTGGTATGCACCATTCTCTACATCCTGGTCGCCCTTGTGCTGACGTCGCTGGTCAATTACCGCGACCTCAATGTACCCGACTCTCTTGCCGTCGGCATTGAGGCAACGGGCGTCAAGTGGGGCGCTCTGCTGGTCAAGATCGGTGCGCTTGGCGGCCTGACCAGCACGATGATCGTCATGCTGATGGGACAGAGCCGCGTCTTCTTTTCGATGTCCAAGGACGGTTTACTTCCCCGGGTGTTTTCGAAAGTTCACCCGAAGTTCCGCACACCCTATCTTTCTTCGATCACCGTTGGACTCGTCGTGGCCGTCTTCGCCTCTACTATTCCACTGGACGCTCTCGGCGAGATGACCAACATCGGGACGCTGCTTGCCTTCATTATTGTCTGTGCGGGCGTGTGGGTCCTTCGGAGTCGCAGCCCCGAAATTGCACGTCCGTTCCGGGCGCCTTTCATGCCGGTAACGGCCATTCTCGGTATCCTGATCTCGCTTTTTCTGATGTTGGGCCTGCCGCTCGCCACCTGGATCCGCCTGTTCGTCTGGCTTGGCATTGGTCTGGTTATCTACTTCCTGTATGGAAAGAAGCATAGCCGGTTGCAGCTAGGCCTTCCACCCATTCAATCGGAATAGTCCATTTCTCCCGAAGGTCCAGTGCCGGTCCGAACCGCAGATTCCTGTGGGATGACAACAAAGACAACTACCGCTTTTGTTGTCATTCCGTAGCGAAGCGGAGGAATCTGCGGTTCGGACCATCACTACACCTTCGGAGCAACGATATGGAGCAATCCCTCAGGTGTAGTGCCGGTCAAATTGCAGATTCCTACGGAATAACAACCAAGTACAACAGTCCTTTGGCGTTTGTCTAACTCATTCACCGTGCGTCAACCCCGCACCACTCCGAAAACGCAACGCCGTCCGGGCCGGCCCCGGGTCCACCACCACCGGCAATGTCACCTGGTGTGTTGTCGCCATGTCATCGCGCAGCCGCAGGTAGAACACCCCGCCCACCGGCCGCGGCATCTGCAAGCCAGGCTCCACAAAGCCCTCCGGAACCTTCGTCTCCCTCGTAAACGCCAAGTCCGCCGCGACCGCATCCAGCAAGTAGAGCCCCTGCCCGCTGAGTGTGCAATCGAGCGTCACGTTCGCCGGGCAGTGCAGTGCGGTCAGCGTAGGCAGGCGCACAATCGTCGCCAGCGGAATCCACTCCCCTTCGGTGAAGCCACCGGCACCATCCGGAGCCAGCGCCCGCAGGCGAAACGGTCCAAACGTCGAAGGGCCAAACGTTTTCAGCGGGTCGAACGTCGCCAGCAGCGTATGCGCATCCTGCAGGACCAGCGACCCCGCCGCCACCGTTAGTGATGTCTTCAACACATCGTCCGACCCCGCTGCCGGCGCGCTCGCAATCTCGATCTGCCCGGCCCGCGGAAAAGCCGCCGCCGACTTCAGAAAGAACATCAGCTGCGCCCCTAGCGGCAGGTCGTCCGGCGTCGAAAGCTGGATCGGCGAAGGCGCCGGCTGCACCACTCGCCGCGAGAGCAGCGTTACCTCCGGCCGCGGCGGCAGCACGACCGTCGCCACGTCGAGCGCGCGCCCGTCGTTCAGGCGGACCTGCGCCTGCAGATGCTCGCCTGCTTTGAACCCGGGCGCCTTCGCGTCCGCCGCCAGGTCCAGCCGCAGCGTGCTGCCGGCAGCCGTCCCCGCCGGCGCGTAGGCGGATTCCTTCACGTTCACTGACTTCACCTGGTCCAGGCTGGTCCCGCTGAGCACCGCGCCGCGGTCGCCCTGGTGCACCTGCAGCCCGGCAATCTTCGCCGGCTCGCTGAACGTCTTCGTCCCCAGGTGCTCCGGCTCCTTCGCCCCATACTGCGCAATCGCCAGCTGGATCGACCCCGGCGTCGCCGCATGCTGCAGGTTCAGCGTCAGGTCCACGGGCTCATCCTGCCCGGCTGGCTTTTTCTCGAGCTTCCACCCCACCGGGCTCTGTCCCGGCTCGAGCGAGATCTCGCGAATGCACGCCGTGCCGGTCGCCATCAACTCAAGATGGTTTGGCTGCCCCGCAATCAGCGTCGTCCCCGGCGACACGATCCGCCAGCCCACCCCCGGTGTCTGCTGGACCGGCAGCGTCGGCCCCGTAAAGCGGTCGAAGCCCCACATCCCTTCGATCGTGCCCATCTGCACCCCACCCGGCGCGGGCGCAGCGCTCTTCGCCGCAGCGATTCCCGGCACGGCCACCGCCGCCGGAACGTCCGCCAGCTCGTGCCGGTCCGGCGCGGCCGGCGCAAACGTCAGCCCACCCTGGTACGCGTCCGGCGCCAGCGGCAGCCCGGTCGCGGACGACTGCAGATGCAGCACCAGCCCATGCGCATACCCGGTCGTAAACACCAGCGGCGCACCTTCGATCGGCAGCACCATCTTCTCGTCCGCCAGACACGACACGTGGTCCGGCTCCGCGGGCCGCAGCGGCGGCAGCGTCACCGCGGCCACCGCCGGCAGGCCGATCACGATCACTGACTTTGGATTGTTGAACGACGGCGCCGTGTTCAGCCGCAGGCTCAGCGCCTCCGGCGTAGCCGCCTGGCCCGGCAAAGCAAGCGCCGGAATGTACTGATACTGCGCCACATGCAGCCCATTCAGGATCCGCGCCAGGTCCACCAGCGCACCCACGTAAGCCGAGTAGTTCCCGCCCGCCGCCAGCCGCGTCGTCGACGCCTGGTTGATAAAGTCCGACCCCGCCCCCGTTGAAAGCGTCGCCACAATCGACTGCGCGTGCCCATCGTCCAGCAGCGCCTGCGACCCCGTCTGCGTCAGGCACGTGTACTGCTGGTCGAGCGGCCGCTTGAAGCAATCCGGGTTCGGCCGCAGGTTCAACGTCCGCGCCAGCAGGTTGCTGTGCTCGGCAATCGCGGCCGCGTCGCTCGGCGGCACCCGCTTCATCGACTCCAGGTATTTTTCGATCCGGGCCTGCTCAAAGCCCGCCTCAGCCAGGTCCTGCGAAGCTCGCACGAAGATCCCCGGACGCCCCTTCACGGCCGAGCGCAAGGTAGAAAAGTCGCCACCGGTCTCGGGCGCCAGGAACAGGATCGCCTGCTGTGCGTCGGCCGGCACCGTCACGGTCACGCCTTCCTCGCGGACCTTCTTGTCCCAGGTCTCGACCCGCGTAAACCAGCTGTCCGGCGGAGGATTGGTCGTACCCCGCAAAAACGCCACAATCAACAGGTAATGCGCGGACTGCGTAGCAGGGAAGTCCGGATGCACCCACACCTGGTCCCCTGGCTGCAGGTTCGGCACGCGTGCGATCGGCAGCGTCATCGTTCCCCGCGTCACGCGCAGATCGATCTGCGGCCCAGCCAAGTCGAACCGCGCCTGCGCCCCCGCAGCAGAGGGCATCACGGCGAGGGGAGCGAGCACCAGCAGGGCAGTCAGGCAGCGCGGCAACTTCCACATAGTCCAAGTCTAGACGGTCCCGCAAGCCTCCGTGTTAAGCATCCAATCGGGGTGCCCCATGATCACGGCGGCCTCGTCGCCGTTGTCGTGGGGATACTCTCTGCGCAACCACCAACCCCCGCATTCCGTCCCACCTTTTCCACCGCCCTCAGCCCCCGGCACCAAATCAGAGACCTCCTCCCCCAAACGTGCTCTTGCCTTTCCCCATTGGTGGTGCGACGATTCACCTAACATGATGCCCAAAACAGGTTTTCTCCGCAGGTTCACGTCGCGCCTCGCCCTCGGAGTGCTCGCCCTCGCAGCCGCCCCAGTACTGGCACAGTCGCTGCCTGCGCGCATCCAGATCGCCACAGGAAATCCACAGGCCCTCGCCGCCGCGACCGACGCCGGCGTCATGCCGTCTTCGCAACGCGTCTCGCTCACCTTGACGCTCACGCCAGACTCCGCCCGCGCCGCCGCGCTCGACCAGTTCCTCGCCGCGCTCGCAACCCCATCCTCCCCGAGCTACCACCAGTGGCTCACCCCCGCGCAGTTCGCCGCCACCTACGGAGCCACCGCGGACCAGCTCGCCGCCGCCTCCGCCTGGGCCCAAACCGCCGGCCTCACGCTCGACGCAACCTCCGCCGGTGGCACCCGCATCACCGTCTCCGGCTCCGCCGCCCGCGTGCAGACCGCCTTCGCGACCAGCCTGCACCTCTACCAGCTCAACGCGCAGATGTACTACGCCAACGCCACCCAGCCCTCGCTGCCGGCCGCCGCCGCACCGCTCTTCTCAGCGATAGAAGGCCTCGACAACCTCCCCGCCAGCACCGTCTTCCAGGGCTCCAGCTTTACGTCGCTCGCCGCGCTCATCGACGCCAACGCGACCGCCATCCTCCCCCTCGCCGGCACCACCGCTGTCTCCGCCGAGCAGCTGCCCGAGTACACCCTGCTCCTCCGCCAGGCCGCCGCCCAGGGCATCACCACCCTCCTTCCCGCCGCCGCCGGTGCCTTCGCCGACGCTACCGCCCTGGCCAACGCCTCCACCCTGTCTGCGACCCTCCCGCGCCCCACCTGGCAGTCCGCCCCCGGCCTCCCGGCCGATAGGTTCCGCGCCACCCCCGACATCGCCGCCACCTCGCTCGCCGCCCTCACCCAGACTCTCACGACCATCGCCGGCAGCGGCCGCCTCGGCAACGTCGCGCCCGTCCTCTACAAACTCGGCCCCGTCGCCGGCCTCTTCACCCAGCCCGATGCCGCGCCCGCCGGCACCTGGGAATCTGCCACCGGCCTCGGTCTCGTCAACCTCGAAGACCTGGCAAAGGCGTACCCGCGTGGTACCGGCAGCAGCTTTACCTCCTTTGCCGCTACCAACTACGCCCCCACTCACGGCCAATCGACCAGCTTCACCTCCGTCGTCACCTCCGGCACCGGCGGGCCCACGCCCACCGGCACCGTGCAGTTCCTTACCTCGAACGGCACCAACCTCGGCACGGTCACGCTGGTCAACGGCACCGCCACCCTGACCCTCAGCAATCTCGATAGCGGCACCTACATCCTCCAGGCCACCTACTCGGGCGACGCCACCTACGCCTCCTCGCAGAGCCCCACCGCGCAGATTTACGTCGCGCCCGAGCCCTCGCAATTGGCCGCCGCCGTCACGGGCTCGCCCACCGTCGGCAGCAACTTCACCGTCACCGTCACCGATTCGGCCACCCTCGGCGCGCCCTCCGGCGCCATCACCCTCACCATCTCCGGTACCAGCACCTCGCTCACCCAGACGTTGACCCCGGCCTCTGCGACCAGCTCCACCGCCACCTTCTCCGTCCCGTCGCCGGCCCCGGGTGGCATCACGCTCTCCATCAACTGCACCAGCACCACCAATTATTCCTGCCAGAACCCGCTCACGACCAACGTCCAGATCGCCAAGGCCACGCCGGTCCTCTCCATCTCCTTCACCCCCAACCCGCCCGTCTCCGGCCAGCAGATTGCGCTCAACGCCGTCGTCAGCACCGTCGGCTCCGCGCCCGCGCCCACCGGCAACGTGCGCTTCTTTGATAACGGAACCCTGCTCAACGCCAGCGCGCTCTCGGGCGGCACCACCAGCACGACCGGCAGCGTCCCCAGCACTGCAACCCACTCCATCACCTCTACCTATGACGGCGACTCGAACTACAACTCTGTTTCGACCGCCGCCGGTTCCATGACCAGCGGCACCATCACCACCTCGACCGTACTCACCTCGTCCGCCACCAGCGTCAACGCCGGCGCCAACATCACCTTCACGGCGCGCATCACGCCCGCCAGCACCGGCCCCGCCAGTCCTTCCGGCACGGTCCAGTTCTTCGACGGCGGGACGTCGCTCGGCACGGCGAACCTCTCCGCCAACACCGCCTCCATCACCGTCAACACCCTCTCGTCGGCGACCAGCCACAGCATCACCGCCGTCTACTCGGGCGACGGCTACTACAGCACCAGCACCTCCGGCCCCGTCACCCTCACTGCCGGCACCGCCAGCAACGCCACCACCACCACGCTCACGGCGTCCACGACCATCCCGGTCCATGGCTCGTCTGTCCTCTTCACGGCCAACGTCGTGCCCGCGGGCGGCAGCACCACCCCCACAGGCACCGTCACCTTTACCAGCCAGTCCGGCCAGCTCGGTGTCTCGACCCTCGTCAACGGCTTCGCGACCTTCTCGACCAACCTCCTCCCCGGCGGCGTCTCGACCGTCATCGCAAGCTACAACCCGGTCACGCCCTTCAACTCGAGCGCCAGCGCCGCCCTCACCATCTCGGTTTCGCCCGAGCCTGTCACCCTCGCCTTCGCGCTGCCCGCCAGCCCCACCTTCGGCACCGCGCTGCAGGCCACCGTTACCGTCACCGGTGCCTCCGGCGTGGCGTACCCCACCGGCCTCGTCATCGTGCAGCCCTCGGGCTCCGGTTACACTACCGCCTCGAGTGCCAGCGTCACCAGCAGTGGCTCCAACTCCACCGGCTCGGCTACCGTTACCATCCAGACCACCGCCGCCGGCTCCGTCATCCTAACCGCCACCTATGCGGGTGACAAGAACTTTGCCGCCGCCGGCCCCATCTCCACCTCCATTACAATCGCGCGCGCCGCCTCTACCACCGCCCTCAGCTTTACCCCCACCCCGCCCGTCCCTGGCCAGCCCCTGACGCTTACCGCCAAGGTCACGTTCGCCAGCTCGACCGGCCCCACCGGCACCGTGCAGTTCAAGGACGGCGGCACCGTGCTCGGCACCGGCACGCTCGACGCCACCGGCACCGCCAGCTTCTCGACCACGCTTTCGGCCGGCAACCACACTCTCTCCGCCGTCTACTCCGGCGACACCAACTACCTGCCCGGCACCAGCCCCTCCACCAATACCTCCACCGGCACCAACGTCACCAGCACCACCCTCACGCTCTCGCCGCCCATCGTCGCCAGCGGCTCGCTTGAGACCCTGACCGCCACCGTCGGCCCCACGGTCAACGGTCTCGCCCCCACCGGCACCGTGCAGTTCGTCTCCGCCGGCAACGTCCTGTGCACGGCGCTGCTCAACGCCGCCTCGGCCGCGTGCCCCTACACCCCCTCGGTCGTCGGCACCCAGGCCATCGTCGCGTCCTACCTGGGCG
Organism: uncultured Acidobacteriaceae bacterium; assembly: GCA_964249685.1. GTDB lineage: Bacteria > Acidobacteriota > Terriglobia > Terriglobales > Acidobacteriaceae > Edaphobacter. The sequence goes on along the minus strand of CAXUDC010000067.1, from coordinate 7,874 downwards.
ACGGCAACTACGCCGCTAGCTCCAGCCCCGCGGCCAATCTCTCCGTCACCGTGCCCGTCGGCTCGCTCGCCGCCACTGTCTCGCCCGCGAACGTCCAGGGCAACACCTCGGCCACCGTCACCGCGACCGTCACCGCACCCGCCGGCACCGTGCCCACCGGCAGCGTCAGCGCCACCATCCTGAGCGCCACCGGCGTCACCCAGAGCACCTACACCACGCCGCTGCCCGGCACCGGCACCGGCAACATGGCGACCATCTCCATCCCGGTCGTCGCGCCCACGGCCAACGGCAGCTACACCATCTCGGTCGCCTGCGTGAACACCAACTTCTCCTGCCCCAGCGTCAACCTTCCCTTCACGGTCGGCCCCGTCGGCAACGGCAGCGCGACCCTCACCGCTGTCATCACGCCCGCGACCGCGCAGCCAGCCTCAGCCGCGACCGTCACCGGAACCATCACCGCACCCGCCGGCACCATCCTCAACGGCACCGTCACCGCGACCATCGCCGGCGTCTCCGGCGCGGTCTACACCGTCACCCTGCCCGGCACCGCCGTCACGACCGGCACCTACTCCATCCCGATCACCGTCCCCGCCACACCCGGCGTCTACACCGTCACCGTCACCTGCAATAGCACCGCCTTCACCTGCAACCCGGCCACCGCGAGCCTGACCAGCAGCACCACCGTACTCATCGCGACCACCACCAAGCTGGTCGCAACGCTCTCCGGCATCGCCACCGGCGCGACTGTCTTCACCGCCACCGTCACCCCAACCTCCGTCGGCGCGGCCGCACCCACCGGTACGGTCACGATCCTCGACGGGGCCACGCCCATCGGCACCGGCGTAGTCGGCAGCAACGGCACCTTTACCATCTCGCTCACCCAGAACCTGACCGTCACCCACTCCTACACCGCGCTCTACTCGGGCGACACGCTCTACGCCGCCAGTGCCTCGCCCGCCATCACCGGCACCGGCGCGTCCACGCCAGCGGTCATCACGCTCACCGCGAATACCACCTCGGCGCTCTCCGGCCAGAACGTCATCCTCACCGCGCAGGTCACGGGCCTGACCGCGGTCGGCACCGCGCCTACCGGCACAGTCTCCTTCTACGTCGTTGGCGCCTCCGCCCGCCTGCTCGGCACCGTCCAGTTGAGCTCCGCCGGCACGGGCGTTGCGGTGGCCGTGCTCACCACCACCGGCCTGCCCTCCGGCACGATCACTATCGACGCCGTCTACTCCGGCGACACCAACTTCACCACTGTCACCTCCAACATCATTACGCTCGGCACCACCGACTTCAGCGTCACCTTCAACCCGCCCACCCTGACCGTCAACCGTGGCGGCTCCGGCTCGGCCATCACGACCGTCAACTTCCTGGGCGGGCTCACCGGCAGCGTCACCCTGGGCTGCACGCCCGCGCCGGCCTCCTACGTCACCTGCTCGTTCTCGCCGGCGACGTTGAACGGCACCGGCATCTCGACGCTCACGGTCGGCACCGCCGCGCCGCGCGCCGCGCTTGCCCCGCCCGTTCGGCTGCGCAACGGGATCCTCGGGGGCGGCGCCTTCGCCGCTCTGCTCTGCCTGCTGCTGCCCGCGGGCAAGCGTCGCCGCCTGCCCACGCGGCTGCTGCTGATGCTGGTCAGCGCCGGGCTGCTCTCAGGCCTGGGCTGCAGCCAGAACAACTTCGCCTCGCCGCTCACCTCGTCCGGCTCGCCGCTCGGCACGACCATCCTGACCATCACCACCGCGGGCTCCGACGGTACGAACACCATTCACCACACGTACTACTACCAGGTCACGATCCAGTAGTGCCGTTCAAACTCGCAAAAGTGCAGCCCAACCGCGTTCCGTAGACAAAAAGCGAAAAGCGCACTTTGCAAAATGTAAGGTCTACCTGACAACGATTTAGGTCAGCACAGTAAAGCAGGCTCGCAACGTTACTGCACAAGGATGAACCACCATCGTGTAAGCCGCAGCACCGGCCAGACAGGACCACCTTGATGAAGATCTGCCACGCATCGCTCGCCGCGGCTGTGCTTTTCCTCTTTAGCCTGTGCGCCTCCGCCCAGAACCGCATCGCCCAGACGATCGCTCCCACCGGCCCGCGCATCGCGCTCGGCAGCAATGTCCACCCGCGCGCGCGGCGGGCCACCGACCTTGGCGCGCTGCCCGGCTCCACCCAGGTGAGCTCCGTTGTCTTGCGCTTCTCGCTGACCGACGCGCAGAACGCCGCGCTCACGCAGCTGCTGAACGATCAGCAGAGTCCTGCCTCGCCGCGCTATCGGCAGTGGCTCACGCCGGAGCAGTACGCAGCGCGGTTTGGCCTCTCGGACGTCGACCTCGGCAAGGTGAAGGCCTATCTCGCGGCACAGGGCCTCACCGTCACCTCTGTCGCGCGCAGCAGGTCGTTCGTGACCGTGTCCGGCACGGCCGCGCAGGTGGGCCGCGCGTTTGGCACCACGCTGCACAGCGTCTCAGCCGGCGGTGAGCGGCACTTCGCCAACCTGTCCGAACCGCAGCTGCCGGCGGCGCTGGCGGCGGTCACGCGCGGCATCACGGGGCTGGATGACTTTCGGCTGAAGCCACGGGTGAAGGGGCGCCAGGTGCTCGCGCCGGAGTACACCCTGTCCGGCAGCGGCCTGCACTTGCTCGCGCCCGGCGACCTGTACACCCTCTACGACCTCAAACCGCTGCTGGCGAACTCGATCGACGGAGCCGGCGTCACGATCGCGGTCATGGGCCAGACCGACCTCTCGCTGGCGAGCGTTGCAGCCTTCCGCGCGGCGTCGAGCCTGGCGGCCAACCCGCCGGCGGTGACGCTCTACGGCAGCGACCCCGGTACGTCGAACGCCGACCTGCGCGAGGCGATGCTCGACGTGGAGTGGTCGGGCGCGGTCGCAGCCGCGGCGACGATCCTGTACGTCAACTCGACGGACGTCATTGCGGGCTCGCTGACCAACGCGGTCGACAACAACCTGGCGCCAATCCTTACCATCTCCTACGGCGACTGCGAGCAGGACTTCGGTGCGGCCAACATCGCGGTCTACCAACAGCTCTTCCGCCAGGCCAACGCGCAGGGCCAGACCATCGTCGGGCCGGCGGGCGACTCCGGCACGACCGACTGCGACTACGACGTGATCATCGCCACGCAGGGGCTGGCGGTCGACTTTCCAGCGAGCTCGCCGAACGTGACTGGCCTGGGCGGCACCATGCTGAACGAGGGTGCGGGCACGTACTTCAGCGCGAGCAACGGCAGCTACTCGGGCTCGGCGATCTCCTATATTCCAGAGGCGGTGTGGAATGAGACCGCCACGTACGGCTCGCTCGCGGGCGGCGGCGGCGGTGCGAGCGCGTACTTTCCCAAGCCCGCGTACCAGACCGGCAGCGGCGTGCCCAACGACTTCTCGCGCGACGTGCCGGACCTGGCGCTTGCCGCTGGCGTGGTGCATGACGGCTACCTGATCTGCGTGCCCGGCGACTGCGTGAACGGCTATCGCAACGCGGGAGGGTACGTGGATACGATCGGCGGGACGTCAGTCTCGACCCCCGAGTTCGCTGGCATGCTGGCGCTGCTGGAGCAGAAGATCCAGGCGCGCGTGGGCAATGCGAACCCGGTGCTCTACGGGCTGGCGAACAGCAGCTATGCGACCTCGGTCTTTCACGACATCACGGTGGGGAACAACGCGATGCCGTGTGCGGTGGGCTCGACGGGCTGCCCGAATGGGGGGAGCCTCGGCTACAGCGCGGCGACGGGCTACGATCTGGCGTCGGGCTGGGGCTCGGTGGACGTGTACAACCTGGTCGCGGACTGGCTGCTGGTGTCGCCGGCCAGGGTCGCGGGCGGTGCGAACGCCTCGGCGATGACCTTGACGGCCTCGGCCGCGACGGCTTCGCAGGGCGGTACGATCACGCTGACCGCGACGGTCGTCTCGGCAACCAGCGGTGTGGCGACCGCGCCGACTGGAACGGTACAGTTTTCAGTCGACAACGTTGTCGTTGGCCCCGGGATCACGCTGGCCGGCGGCACGGCGAGCTATGCGCTTGCGACGACCGGCCTCAGCCTGGGCGCGCACACGGAAGCGCTTCGTATGCGGGCGACGCGGTGTACCTGGGCAGCAAGTCGTCGGTGGCGCTCGAGATCGTGTCCGCAGCTGTGACTGATTTTTCGCTCAGCCCCGGCACCGCTACGGTGACAGCCTTCTCGGGCAGCAACGCGCCCGGGGTGACGTTTACGGTGGCTTCGCTCAACGGCTTTTCGGGCAGCGTGACCTTTCAGGCGACGACGACCTCGGCCACGCTCAGCACGACGAGCAGCCCGTCGTTCAGCGTCAACCCGGTTGTGCTTGCGGTGAGCGCTCCCGGCAGCACGGTGCTCACGCTCTCCGCCTTCTCCGCCAAGGGCAGGACGCGGAGTGCGCTTGCTTCGGGGGGAGCGCTGGTGGGGCTGCTTGGTCTCTTGGTGCGGCGGCGGCGACGTTGGGCCGGGCTGGTTGCAGCCCTTTCAGTCGGGGTGCTGAGTCTCTCGGGGTGTGGCGCTCTTATCGCTGATGGTACTTCGTCTGCGCAGGTCGACACGCCGGCCGGGACGTATACGGTGCTGGTGACGGCGACTGGGACAGGCAGTACGGGTACGGTAACGAGCCATAACGCGACGCTTACGTTTGTAGTCCAGTGAGGATCGGGTGGTTGATCCCTTCAAGCAGGGCATAACCCCACGATAAAAGCGGTGATCAGGAGGCACCCGGGTCGGGGTGGTTTGAGCGAAATTTGGGAAGAATCGACAGATACTTCGCTGCTGGCGGGGTGGTTTCCGAGATTCTCTACCTGTTGAATGTGGGCGGACTCTCGTACCACATGGCCGCGTACAATCGGGCTCAGGGCGGCTCTGGGCCGCCGGCCTCGCTTACTCAGCCTTTGCCGCATCAGGGATTGTTCGACCATGCTCCCTTGAAAAGTAGCCCTGACCTATGAGTCGCCCCTTCGGGGCTCGGGTCATGTTTGATGCCTGACCTGGAGCTTGCGCCCCAGGTTGGTATAAGTCGGGCCTTTAGACTTGAGAAGGTCTGATCAACTGTATCCATTGACCTCCCCTTAGAGCGCCGGGGCTAAAGCCCCTTCCTTCCGTTGGGCTTGTTCGTGGGACTGAAGTCCCACGCTTCCACCCAAGTACTTAATCAGAGACTCCCTAAGACATAGAGCTACACGCAAGAGTAGATGCTCCAGTTTTCGAGCTGGTGCGGTGAGCTGCGGTTGTACGATGGATGGATGGCACTCTTCTATTCCACTGGCTCGCCTACGACTGAGCTCTCGCCCGATGAGATTTCGGGAGGCGCTCTGCGGCGTGCTTGCGCAGCTGGGTAGGTGCGGCTTTTACGATTCATGGCGAAGTGGAATATGGTCCCTTTTTCTGTTGCGCTTGGTTGAGAGCGCCTGGGCGGTTGCGGAGAGAACGTTTGGAGTCTGTCTAGTATTCTAAAGGGGACATGCCGAAACCGATTATCCTTACCATTCTCGACGGCTGGGGCTACCGCGCGGAGACGCACGGGAACGCCATCGCCCAGGCGCGCAAGCCTACCTACGACCGTCTGCTGCGCGAGTACCCTAACACGCTGCTGCGGGCAAGCGAGCACTTCGTCGGCCTGCCGGACGGGCAGATGGGCAACTCCGAGGTAGGGCACCTCAACCTGGGGGCCGGGCGCGTGGTCCGGATGGATATGACGCGGATCGACACGGCGATTGCGGACGGCAGCTTCTTCACCGATCCGACGATGGTCTATGCGATGGACCAGGCGGCGAGGAAAGACTGCGCGCTGCACCTGATCGGGCTGGTGTCCGATGGCGGCGTGCACTCGCACCAGCGGCACCTGTATGCGCTGCTGCGGATGGCGAAGCAGCAGGGGCTTACACGGGTGTTTGTGCACGCGTTTATGGATGGCCGGGACACGATGCCGACCTCCGGGCTGGGCTATCTGGAGGCACTGCTGCGGCAGTTTGACGAGATCGGCGTGGGGCAGCTGGCCTCGGTTTCAGGGCGCTACTTTGCGATGGACCGCGACCTGCGCTGGGAGAAATCGCGGCAGGCGTTTGAAGCCATGGTGACGGGCACGCCTGCGGGGGGGCAGGCGCAGGACGCGCTGGCGCGGATGCGCGAGCTGTACTCGAACGGGGTGACGGACGAGTTTATCCCGCCGTTTACGGTGGATGGCGCGGGCGACAAGCCGGTGGGGCTGATCCGCGACGAGGATGTGGTGATCGACTTCAACTACCGGGCGGACCGCGCGCGGCAGATCACGCGGGTGCTGGCGCGGACGTCCGGGCTGAACCAGTCGATGGGGCGCGACTTGCCGAAGGCGGCGGAGCTGGACGCGGAGATCCCGCCGCAGACGCTGCCGGCGCGCATCCACTACGTGTGCATGACGCAGTATGACAAGGCGTATAAGCTGCCGGTGGTGATCCCGGCCGAGTCGATGGATAACCTGCTCGCGAACGTGATGGCGGTGGCGAACCTGCGCAACCTGCGCGTGGCGGAGACGGAAAAGTATGCGCATGTGACGTACTTCTTCAATGGCGGGATCGAGAAGCCGTTTGGGGGGGAGGACCGGCAGCTGGTGGCGTCGCAGAAGGTAGCGACCTACGACCTGGCGCCGGAGATGTCGGCACCAGGGATTGCGGACACGGTGATCAAGGCGCTGACGGACACGGCGTTCGATGTGATCATCGTCAACTTTGCGAATGCGGACATGGTGGGGCACTCGGGCAAGATGGAGCCGACGATCCGCGCGGTGGAGACGGTGGACACGCAGCTGGGGCGGATTTACCAGGCGATCCGGCAGCATGGCGGCTCGATGCTGATTACCGCCGACCATGGCAACGCGGAGCTGCTGATTGACCCCGCGACGGGCGGCCCGCACACGGCGCACACGACGAACCCGGTGCCGTTTGTGTATGTGTCGGATGAGAAGGGGATGACGCTGCGCGAGGGCGGAAGCCTGCGGGACCTGAGCCCTACGCTGCTGGAGATGCTGAAGATCGGCCAGCCGGGGCAGATGACGGGGGGAAGCCTGCGGGTACAGCGGCAGTGACGATCAGGAGTTCTCAATGAAGTGGAACAAGGCACGGGAGGCCCGGAAGTTGGTCAGGCGCAGACGCTTCAGAGACGCACTCAGATCGATCAGTCCGCGCTGAGATGCTCGCTTCAGCAAGCCTAATGTGCCCAGGGTTGCGATGCCAAGTTCTGCTGCTAGCTGGCGTCCTTCAGCATCATCCATCAAAATAACTTGCTTGCCGATGCTGATGGAGAGGGCAATGGCTGCACTCTCCCCAAGGTCGAGGTGTTCGGCAGAGGCAGCGTTCAGACGTCCGGCGTCTGCAACCCGGCACCATGGGGGAAGGTTGCCGGCCCAGGTTCGCACAATCTCTGACGCGCCGGAACTGCCTAGTTCCCTCAGTACGCACGACGGTAGAACGACCTCTTCAAACAACGTCGGGAGGATGTCGATCGCTCCAATCAGAAGCAGGTAGTTGACCGGACTTGCGTCCGAGACGACCAGCTGTTCGCGGCCGCTCACTACCTCATTTTTCCTGCGGCTTGGAGGCCGTCCAGGGTTGCGATGTCCTGCTCAAAATCGGCGATCCCGTAGGCGTGTTCCCAGACCTCGTTCGCTTTGAGAAATCCGTCGAGTTCATACCGGGTCTTGAAGCCTAAGAGGATCCGGGTGTCTCTCGTTGAAAGCGCCCCAGTCCGGTAGCCCGCGATGACGAGTGCTTCGAGCGCCTCGCGGCCTGGCGCGGAGTGAGTTGAAACATCGTCCGGGAGCTCTACCGTGATGGTCATAGGTAGAAGATATACGAACCCTGATCGCGGCGCTACTTGCC
>CAXUDC010000066.1:0-17032 GCA_964249685.1 uncultured Acidobacteriaceae bacterium | reverse complement strand
CCGCCATACGTCTCGCCCTCGCTAACGCGGTCGCCACCGGCGCGGACCACTTCGTCCTCCTCCCCACCACCCTCATCCGCCGCTGGGACGAGGCCGCCCTCCTCTCCTTCTTTCAGGTCCTCGGCCTCTGGGCTGCGCGCCTCTGGAAGGTCGCCGACCCCAACGCACGCGACGCCCTCGGCGTAGGCGCCTTCAACCTCATCCGGCGCCAGGCGTACGAGCAGATCGGCGGCTTCGCGGCCTTCCCCATGGAAATCGTCGAAGACGTCGGCCTCGCCCGCCGCGTCAAGCAGGCCGGCCTCACCCAGCGCCTTGCCTTCGGAGAAGGCCTCGTCAGCGTCCACTGGGCAGCGGGCGTCAACGGCCTGGTCAACACCATCACCAAAAACATGTTCTCCATCTTCAACTTCCGCGTGCCGCTGGTCCTGTTCACGGGCGGCTGGCTGCTCGCGTTCGCGGTCTCACCGTTCTTCGCGGTCCTCTGGCCCTGGCTCACGCTCCCCGCAGGCGTCGCCATCGTCTGCATCGCGTATGCCTACGTGCTCATGGGCCGCCACTCCGGCCTGCGCGCCGTAAACTTCTTCTTCGCGCCCTTCGCAGCCACGGTACTTATCTACGCCATGCTGCGCTCCGCGTGGATCACGCTGCGCCAGCGCGGCGTCCTCTGGCGCGGCACCTTCTACTCTCTGGCCGAGCTCCGCCGCAACACCGCACCCTTGCTACCGCGCCGCCCCAAACGCGCATCCAAAACTTCGAAATGACGACTTCCAAGACTCTCTTCAGTGATCTCTTCAACGTAGTCGTAGTCCCGACTTCCGGCTATGCGGAAGGCGGCCAGACCCTGCTGCTTTCTGCCATGCGCCGTGATCGCTGGGTGCGACTGGTCTCGGCTCCGCTGCCAGAATCCGGGATCCGCGCAGCCCTGGCCCTGGCGGGCGCGACGCCGCTCCAGACCGAGCAGCTGCTGCGCGGCAATCGCATGGCTCATGGCGGCCGCCGCACAGACTATCTTTACTTCACCGAAGAGCAATTGACCCGCGCCGGACTGGTTCCCGAACAACCGAAAGCCGAGCCCGCCGAAGAGTAGCGGACAGCTCTTATATCCCTACCTTCAGAACTCGTTCAAGCCGCAGCTTCCTCCGCTTTTCTACGCAAGGACAACTTGCATTTTGGTTGTCATCCCGTAGGGATCTGCGTTTTCGCCCCTCGCCGCACCCCTCAGAAGGAAAACGCTCAAGCCCAACCTGTCCCAAATCGAAGAACAGCAAAGAAAAGGGAACCAAGAGAAGATAATCCAGAGATCTCCTTACCAGGTCTAGCCTCGGCAGAGTCATGACAACAGAAAGTCATAAAAAGCAAAGCCGCTTTGTATTTTGGTTGTCATCCCGTAGGGATCTGCGTCTCGACCTTCCACGCTGGCAATTTAGTCTCAGAAGTTTGCTGTCCTGAATTTTAAGTAAAGTGGCGACCCAGGCAGGAGTCCTGGTGCAGAGCGCTGATCAAATATGTGTGGTGGATGGTGACCCAGGCAGGAGTCCAACCTGCGACCTTCGCGTTAGGAGTGCGCTGCTCTATGCAACTGAGCTACTGGGCCACGTAGCTCCAGTGTAGCGCAGGCAGAGTGGTAAAATCAGGCTAACCTTATGCCTTCCATCACGCGCAGAAAGTCAGTTACGGTCAACGTCGGCGGAGTCCTGGTGGGCTCCACCGGACCCATTGTCGTCCAGTCCATGACCAACACCGACACCGCGGACGTCGAAAGCACCGTCCAGCAGGTGGCGGCGCTCGCGCGTGCGGGCTCGGAGATGGTCCGGATCACCGTCAACAACGAGGCTGCAGCGGCGGCTGTGCCCGAGATTGTGCGCCAGCTCGGCGAAAAGGGCTGGAAGACGCCCATCATCGGCGATTTCCACTACAACGGCCACCTGCTGCTGCGTGAGTTTCCCGAGATGGCCCGCACGCTGGCCAAGTACCGTATCAATCCCGGCAACGTCTCGATCGGGCGCAAGGACGACGACAACTTCCGCACCATGGTCGAGGCCGCAGTCGAGTTCCAGAAGCCGGTGCGGATCGGCGTCAACTGGGGCTCGCTCGACCAGGCGCTGCTGACCAAGATGATGAACGAGAACTCCACCTCCGCGCACCCGATGGAGGCGCGCGACGTGATGATGGAGGCGATGGTCGTCTCCGCGCTCGACAACGCCGCGGCTGCGGAGCGCTATGGACTGCGCCGCGACCAGATTGTGCTGTCCGCGAAGGTTTCGGGCGTGCGCGATCTGGTGGACGTTTACACGGAGCTCGCGCGCCGCTGCGACCACTCGCTGCACCTGGGATTGACCGAAGCTGGAATGGGGATGAAGGGAATTGTGGCCTCGACCGCGGGCCTTGCGCCGCTGCTGCTCGCGGGCATCGGCGATACGATTCGCGTTAGTCTCACGCCGACTCCGGGCGGCGACCGCTCGGAGGAGGTGCGCTGCGGCCAGCAGATTCTGCAGTCGCTCGGCATTCGCAGCTTCATGCCGCAGGTGACGAGTTGCCCAGGCTGCGGACGTACGACTTCGACCTACTTCCAGAAGCTGGCAGAAGAAATCCAGAGTTACCTGGTCGCGTCGATGCCGGAGTGGAAGAAGCAGTATCCTGGCGTCGAAGAGCTGAAGCTCGCGGTGATGGGCTGCATCGTGAATGGACCGGGCGAGAGCAAGCATGCCAACATCGGGATCTCGTTGCCGGGGACGTTTGAGGAGCCGAAGGCGCCGGTTTATGTCGATGGGCAGTTCTTTACGACGCTCAAGGGCGATCGCATTGTGGAAGAGTTCCAGGTGATTCTGGATGAGTATGTGCAGAAGCGTTACGGGCAGGTTTTGGTGGGCGTCTAGCCTCCCCCTCCCCCTGTTGATCCTAAAATCTTCAAAACAGAAGGTCTAGATTCAATGGGTGATCCAGAAGCTGTGCAGGGATCTAGAGCAGTTTGCCTCTAGTTGTAGTACTGGCATTGAAGCAGATCCCTACAGGATGAAAACAAAGGAAGGCGTTCTGCTTTGTTTTCATTCCGTAGGGATCTGCATTTTGTTTGAAGTTGCACTACACCTGGATGCGAACAACTCTAAACCCAAAAAGAAGAGGCCCGCTCGCGGGAGCGGGCTCTTCGGTGCTGCTTTTTGTCAAGCGTTGCGGCCGCAGCCGTGGCTCGAGACGATCTGCTTCTGCCACTCTTCCATGGTTGCGTAGATGATGCAGGAGTGGCCGGTGTTGGTGTCGATGCGCCAGGTGAGATTGCCCTGGCGGTACCACTGGTAGGCGCCGCTGCCGGCGAAGCGGAGGTCGTTGGGCGCGTTGGGGCTGCGGCTGTCCGTGAGCGGCAGGCCGACTGGCGCGACGGCGGGCTGACGGTAGGTCATCTGGTTTTCAGGTGCGCTGTTGCTCATGAAAGACATGGGGTTGCTGGACATCGAGTTGTTGCGCAGCGGGTTGCCGGTGCTGCCGGCTCGCTGGCCTTCGGGCACGACGACCGGCACGACCTGGTTGTTGCCGTAGCCCTGGCCAGGCTGGACAGGCTGGCCAGGGTCGTTGCTGGACACGGGGCCGGTGCCAGCGGGGAAGCCGGCGGCGATGGCGGAGTTGTCCTGGGCGGCGGTGTGCTGCTTGTGCTCGCTGTCGCCGTCCGGGGTGTCGCCGCTGTTGAGGCGGGCGAAGGCGGCTTTCTGCTCAGGGGTGTCGCAGTTCTGCACGCACTGGACCGCGCCGTCGGTGTCCTGGCGCTCGGTCTTCCACTGCCGGTACGCGTAGATGCCCCCGACGATGAGGAGCACAATGAAACAGGCCCAGAAAATTCGCTTTCCCATACAGTTCTTCCTCCGTCGTGTCCGCCGATCGATTTCACCCGAAGGGTGCTTGGCGGGGCGCGGTTGCTCCAGTTTCAGTGCAGGCTTAATCCACTATGGCGGAGGGCGCGGCGAGCGTGGGGGAAATTGCGGGGGAGGAGTGGGGTTGGTATTGACTAACATGGTTCGCCTGGTTGGAGTAGGGCTTAGCGCAGAGGTCGCGGAGGAAGGGCGCGCGGAGGTCGCGGAGGAGAACGTGGGGTTATGATGGATGGGTGCTGAAATACTCCATTGTCGTGCCGTTCCACAACGAGGAAGACAACGTGACGACGTTGTATGACCGGTTGAAGGACGTGATGGAGCAGGTGATGGGGGAGTCGCGGAACACGTTTGAGCTCGTGTTTGTGGATGACGGCTCGCGCGACCGGACGTACCGGCTGCTGGAGGAGATCGCCGCGGTCGACTCGCGGGTGCTGGTGATCAAGCTGCGCCGGAACTTTGGGCAGACGAGCGCGCTGGCGGCGGGCTTCGACCACGCCGAGGGCGAGTTTATCCTGGCGATGGATGGCGACCTGCAGCACGATCCGCAGGAGGTGCCTGCGTTCCTGGCGAAGCTTGAAGAGGGCTACGACGTGGTGTCCGGCTGGCGCTCGCAGCGTGGGGACAACATGCTGCTGCGCAGGATCCCTTCGCGCGCGGCGAACTGGATCATGGCCGTGCTCAGCGGCGTCAACATTCACGATTTCGGCACGACGTACAAGGCTTACCGGCGCGAGGTGATCCAGAATATCCCGCTTTACGGAGAGATGCATCGGTTTATTCCGGCGCTGGCGAGCTGGTATGGCGCGAGCATCTGCGAGATCCCGATCTCGAACCCGAAGCGCACCGCGGGGAAGTCGCACTACGGACTGGGGCGCACGTTCCGGGTGTTCTTCGACCTGTTGACGATCCGGTTTTTGCTGAAGTACATGACGCGGCCACTGCATTTCTTTGGCGGGATTGGCGTCTTCGGGATGTTTTCGGGCGGCATGCTGGCGTGGTGGCTGCTGGTGCACAAGCTGCTGACGCACCATGACGTGGCGTGGGAGCATGGACCGCTGTTTATTATTGCAGCGGTGCTGATTTTGGGTGGGATCCAGATGATGGGGATCGGGCTGCTGGGGGAGTTGCAGGTGCGGCATTACCATACGGGGGACCGGCGGGCGCCGTATGCGGTGGATCGGGTGCTCAGGTTGCGGGGGAGTGAAGAGAATATTCTGCATTAGACTGTATCCCCTTCAGATGTAGCCGCAGCGGCAATGCGGGGGTCCTTTGCTTCGCTCAGGATGACGCGAAAGATAAGAACAGCAGCTGTACTTTGAGGGAAAGGGGTTAGACCGTTTCCCCCTCAGCCCGTCTGGATGCGGGGACCCAGGGCTTGCGCCCTGGGCTGGTATAAGCCGCGCCTTCAGCGCTCAAGAACAATAGTGCGTGTCCTTGGTTCGGCGGTCGTGGTATGAAGGAGTGATGATTACGTTTGCTCGACTCTTGCGGGTGGTGTATGGTTTGGCTTTGGTGGGTGGGTCGGTGCTTTGGGCGCAGATCAACCCGGAGTGGACTACGGCTCTGACGCCGTTCCATATCGCGGGGAACCTTTACTATGTGGGGAGCCGGGACTTGGCGGTTTACCTGGTGACTACGCCGAAGGGAAACATTCTGATCAATGCCAACCTGGCTTCGTCGCTGCCGCAGATCAGGGCGGCGGTGGAGGCGCTGGGGTTCAGATGGGCGGATACGAAGGTGCTGCTGAGCAGCCAGGCGCACTACGATCATGCGGCGGGTGCGGCGGAGATTGTGCGCGAGACCGGGGCGAAGGTCGAGGTGATGGATGGGGATGTGGCCGCGATGGAGACGGGCGACAAGGACGATTTTGGCGGGCCGGAGCTGCTGCCGTTTGCTCCCGTGCATGTGGACCGGGTGCTGCACGATCTGGATACGGTTTCGCTGGGCGGGACGGTGCTGACGGCGCACAAGACGGCCGGGCATACGCGCGGCTGTACGACGTGGACGATGCAGGTGAGCGAGGGTGGGAAGGTGCTGAATGTCGTGATTGTGGGTGGGTTTACGGCTTTGGATACTTACCGGTTGATTGCTACCTCGGCGCGGCCGGCTTCTTATCCGGGGATCCGGGAGGACTTTGTGCATAGCTTTGCGGTTTGGGATGCGTTGCCTTGTGACATCTTCCTGGGTGGGCACGGGGTGTATTTTGGGATGCTGGGAAAGCTGCAGCGGTCGGCGAGTGAGACGGGGGTCTGGCGGGATCCGATGGGGTATAAGGCTGCGGTGGCGGAGGCTCGGCGAAAGTTTGAAGGGCAGGTGGCGGCGGAGGAGAAGGCGCTTGGGGTGGTGCACGCGGCGGGAGTGAGTGACTAACCCCACCATAACCGCGACGAAGCAGCGGTGATGATAGGGCACCCCGGGCTGATTGCCGGGGTTGATCGAAAGCAGAACCCTGCGGGATGAAAACAGAAGGAGCGCTTACTTGTTCGTTTCAGGTCAACGCTACCAGGGTTGGGGTAGGTCGGCGGGGATGAGCGGGGTGGCGGGGTGGCCGTCAAAGGTGACGGGGCTGGCAATGAGCGCGGGCATGAGCTTGTGGTTGGCGTCGAGCAGGAGCCAGCAGACGGAGCTGCCGGCGATGAGCGCGCAGGTGGAGCCGGCGTGCAGGTTGGTTCCTGGCCGAGAGCTTTGGCCGCGACCGAGCCCTGGGCGAACCAAGCGTCGTGGCCGTCGAGCTTGTAGGGATGGGCGTCTTCGGTGAGGGGGCGACCAAAACCCTTGAGGACTTGCATGAGCATCTGGGCGAGTTCGCCGAGCTTGTCGAAGGAGTTACTGACGCCCATGCAGGCGTGGTCGACGCGGAGCAGGACGAGCATGCCGAAGCTGGTGCCGGGGGCGCGGTCGAGGCCTTTGGCGGCGACGAGCGGAATGGTGGCGCACTTGACCCATTGATCGTGGTCGGAGTCGCCGGGACTGCCGGCCATGCCGCGGGTGATGGAAGCGGTAAGCTGCTCATTGGGCTGGAGATCGGCCGGGTAGGTGTAGGTGAAGCCGAGCGCGGCGTTGCGGTAGGTGGTCACGGATGGGGCCGAAGTCTGGGGCAGGAAGGCGAGCAGGAGAGGGGCACAGAGCGTGAGTTGACGCATGGGGAAAGGGTAACGCATGCTCGCGTGAGAAAATAGGCTATGGCTTTGAATGTGGGAATTGTTGGATTGCCGAATGTTGGGAAGAGCACGATCTTCAACGCGTTGACGAGCGCCGAGGCGCAGGCGGCGAACTATCCTTTTTGCACGATCGACCCGAACGTGGGCGTGGTGCAGGTGCCGGATGCGCGGATGGACCGGATTGTGACGATGGTGAAGCCGCACTCGATTGTGCCGACGACGATGGAGTTTATCGACATCGCCGGGATTGTAGAGGGGGCGAGCAAGGGCGAGGGCCTGGGGAACCAGTTTCTGGGCCATATCCGCGCGACCGATGCGATTCTGCACGTGGTCCGGTGCTTTCATGACAATGAGGTGATCCACGTGGCGGGGAAGGTTTCGCCGCTCGATGATATCGACGTGATCAATACGGAGTTGCTGCTGGCGGACCTGGATACGGTCGAGAAGCGCAGTGTGAAGGCGGAGAAGGCGGCGAAGAGCCAGTCTGCAACGGCGCTGCAGAAGACCGAGCATGAGATGTGTCAGAAGCTGAAGGTGGTGCTCGGCGCGGGCAGGCCGGCGCGGGTGGCGGAGCTGACCGACGATGAACGCGCGGCGGCGAAGGACCTGTTTCTGATCACCATGAAGCCGATGCTATATGTCGCGAACGTGGATGAGGCGGGGATCGCGGCGGGCAACGAGTACACGGCGCTGGTAGAGAAGCGCGCGGCCGAAGAAGCCAGCGAGGTGGTGCGGATCTGCGGGGCGATGGAGGCGGAGATCGCGCAGCTGGAGCCGGCGGAGCGGAAGGAGTTTCTGGAGGCGGCGGGGCTCGAGGAGCCGGGACTGAACCGGCTGATCCACGCGGCGTACCGGCTGCTGGGGCTGATTACGTACTTTACCAGCGGCGTGCAGGAGGTGAGGGCGTGGACGATCAAGCGCGGTACCAAGGCGCCGGGCGCGGCCGGGGTGATCCACTCGGATTTTGAGCGCGGGTTCATCAAGGCCGATGCGTATGCCTGCGAGGACCTGTTCACCTATGGGAGCGAGCAGGCGGTGAAGGAAAAGGGCTTGTTGAAGAGTGAGGGCAAGGAGTATGTCGTGCGCGATGGCGATATTCTCTTCTTCAAGTTCAACGTCTAGTTTCGCAGGGGCTACGTCTTACAGGGTGTGGGTGTAGGCGGTATCTGATTTGATTCGTACCGGTCGAGCCGGCGGGATTCGGCGGTATGGTCGAAGGAACGGGTCGCCGGGGATGAGGTAGGCTGTGACAGGTTTCGAGAGAGCACGGAGGATGGCGTTGATCGCGCTGGCGCTGGGGGCGCCGCTTGCTCAGGCTGCGACCAAGAAGCCGGTAAAGCTGAAGACTGCGTCGGTGAGCAGGGCTTCGGCTGCCAGGGCTTCGGCTGCGAAGGGAAAGGCTGCGAAAGGCAAGCTCGCGGTAAAAGGCAGGTTCACGGAGACGAAGGCGGAGGCCGCGACCAAAGCCGCCGCGACCGAGCGCACGGTGCGCTTGAACAGCGCGTTCGTGGCGACGTCGCAGTTGCGGCCGATGGCGCAGCAGCTGGCTTCGTCCCGGTCGGCGGGCGGCTATGCGGGCGTGCTGGCGTACGCTCAAGGGCATCCCGGCGTGCAGGCGGCGACGGCCTACTTGACCCTGGGCCATGCGTATATGCTGGACCATCGTTTTGCCGAGGCGGGCGATGCGTTTCGCCAGGCCGGGGCTCTGGGTCCGGCCGGCGAGCTGAGCGACTATGCCGACTACCTGGGCGCGCAGGCGCTGGTGCAGGCGAATCGCCAGAACGATGCGTTTCCGCTGCTGGACGGCTTTGCGGCGCGGCACCCGGAGAGCATCTTCGATAGCTCCGCGCCGCTGCTGCTGGCGAACGCCTATCTGCAGCAGAAGAACGGGCCAGCGGCGGTGCGGGCACTCGAGCCCCTGCAGGGCACGCCGGTGGCGGAGCACGCGGACTACCGCTACGCCCTTGCGCGCGCGTACCAGGCCGCCGGCAGTAATGCCCAGGCCGTGACGTTTTACCGCACGATCTTTACGCAGCAGCCTCTGGCGTTCGAATCGAACCAGGCGATGACGCAACTGCAGGCGCTGGGCCAGATGCCCACGGCGGCCGAGCGCAAGGTGCACGCCGACGCAATGTTCAACGCGAAGCACTACAACGAGGCCAGTAGCGAGTACGCGGCGATTCGCAACGACGCCAGCCTCAGCCAGGGCGATCGCGACGCGCTCAAGATCTACATGGCCGGCTGCGACCTGAAGCTGAAGCACCTCGACCGCAAGACCGCCCAGGACCTGCCCGCGACGACCGACGACTCCGCCGCGCTGAAGCTCTACCTGCTGGCTGAGATCTCGCGCACGGAGAAGGACCGCGTGCAGCATCAGCAGATCATCCAGCAGATGGTGGAGCAGTTTCCGCAGAGCCGTTGGCTCGAAGAGGCGCTCTACTCTGGCGGCAACATGTACCTGCTCACGCATGACATGACGCAGGCGATCTACCACTATCAGCTGCTTGTCGAGCGCTTTCCGAACAGTGTCTATGCGCCGTCCGCGCATTGGCGCGACGCCTGGATGAACTATCGCCTGCGCCACTACCCGGAGGCCGCGCGGCTGATGGACGAGCAGATCGTCCGCTACGGCGCCGGGGTCGAGGCTTCGAGCGCGCTCTACTGGCGCGGCCGCATCTACGAGGACGAGGACAAGAACTTTGCCCAGGCCGCGAACTACTACCGCTCGCTGACGACGAACTACCCCAACTTCTACTACGGCATCCTGGCCAAACAGCGGCTTGCGGTTCTGGGCAATCAGCCGGCCGCCGCGCCGGCCGTGGCGCTCGCGTCGGTCCGCAAGCTCATCCTTCCGGACCTCGCCAGCGTGGTGCCGGAGAGCGATCCGCACGTCATCAAGGCGCGGCTGCTCGCCAACGCGGCGCTGAACGAGTACATCGGCCCCGAGATCGCGGCCAGCCCCGGTTCGGCGCAATGGGGAGCGCTCGCCCAGGCCCAGATCTACTCCTCCTTCGGCGAGACCACGCGCGCGCTACAGTCGATGAAGAAGTCCGGTATCTCCTTCTTCGCGCTGCCCACCGCACAGGTGCCCACTGGCTACTGGGAGATCATGTTCCCGCACCCGTACTGGTCGGATATCCAGACCGACGCCGCCAAGCAGGGCCTCGACCCGTATTTCGTCGCCTCTCTTATCCGCCAGGAGTCCGAGTTCAACGCCGGCGCCGTCAGCCCCGCGCACGCCTACGGGTTAATGCAGCTGCTGCCGTCGGTCGGCAAGCAGGACGCCAAGCAGGAGGGCATGAAGGGCTTCAACCAGAGCATGCTGCTCAACCCGTCGACCAACATCGAGCTCGGCACCTACAACCTGCGCAAGGTCATGGAGCGCTTCGGCGGCCAGCCCGAGTACGCGCTTGCCGCCTACAACGCCGGCGACGTCCCCGTGCGGCAGTGGATGGCGAGCGGCGACTACAAGGACATCGCAGAGTTCGTCGAGTCCATCCCCTACACCGAAACTCGCGAGTACGTGCAGGCCATCCTGCGCAACCGCGAGATGTACCGCGCGCTCTACGGGACGAAGTAGAAGGGCGTCGCGGCCTGACCGCGGTGCATGCAATGATGGTGCCCGAGGGGGGACTTGAACCCCCATTCCCTAAAGGGCGACGGATTTTAAGTCCGCTGTGTCTGCCGATTTCACCACTCGGGCCCGCGCGTCTGCGGATGAACTTATGCTATCGCATCGACTCGCCAGCGCTGCCGCGACTGAACGATTCTGATGAATTTGCTTGTGAGACCCTACCTTGTTTGCACCTCTCAGGGTATGATGGACGTACTTTGTACAAAATAGCGGGGAGGACTGGCTCGCCATGCCTGGATTCTCTTCGTCTACGCCGACCGCGGGAGTCCGGAAATGAGCAGCACGCAGGCACAGTTCGGCCGGACCTTTGCATGGGTTCACAGCCATGTAGATCGCAGGCCCACTTAAAATGTCCTCCGCGATCGTCTCCCGGCAGCCGCAGATGCAGAGCCTCTCCTGGCGCTCGGCTCGCCTGAGCGCGGGTGCGTTGCGTGCGCTGGGCATCGCGGCGATGGTCGCGTTCGGCAGCCTGGCGTTCTATCCGCTCTGGCATCGGCTGTCGGAGCTCTGGTCGACCGACCCGCTGCGCTCAATCGGCGCGGCCTTCCCGCTTATCTCCTTTGTCGGCGTGCTCTCCGCGTGGAGACGCCTGGACTGGCGGCAGGAAGGGAACTGGTGGGGCCTGCCGGTGGTCGCCCTGGCGCTGCCGCTGGCGCGCGTCGCGGAAGGCACCATCTTCGAGCTCATCGTGCGCGGGCATCACCTTGGCCTGGTTCATCCTGGCATGGTCTTCCTGGTGTACGGGGCCGGGGCCACGCTGCTGTTTGGCGGCTGGCCCTTGCTGCGCGCGTCGCTGGTGCCGCTGCTGCTGCTGCTGGCGGTCAACCCGGTGCCCTTCGCGTATAACGCGCTGGTCGACCTGCCCCTGCAGGAGCTCTCCGCCAACACCGCGCGGGGCTTCGCCCACTTGATCGGCCTGCACCCCACGGGCGAGCAGCTGCGGATGATGTTCGCGCCTGACTTCGGCATGCTCATCGTGCCCGGCTGCAACGGCGTTCGCGGCTCCGTCACGTTCGCGTATCTCGCGCTGATCTTCGGCTACTCCCGCGGCCTGCGCCCGCGCACCCTGGCGTGGGTGACTGCTTCGGCCTTCGTGCTGGGTTATGCGCTCAACCTGCTGCGGCTGAGCGTGCTCGTGCTTTACTACCGGCTGGGGCTCAGCTTTCCCGTCATCCAGGACTACGGCGTTGGCGTCGACTACTGCATCGGCTGCACCATCTTTCTGCTGGCGACGCTCTCGCTCGGCCTGCTGATTCGTTCGCTCGAGCCGCCGGCGCTGATCCGGCCCAGGCTGCCCGCAGCGCCCATGCCCCGTGCCAGGCTGCGGGTCGCCTGCTTTGTGCTGGTCGTTTCGCTGTTTCTGGTGCCGCAACTGCGCGTGCTGGCGAGCCCCAGGGAGCCGCGGCCCGATGCCGTCGCCGCCATGCGCGCGCTGCCGGCCACGGTCGGCGACTACCGGCTGACGCGCAGCTACTTCGAGCAGTTCGGTAACGGCGTGCCCGCGCTGGTGCTGGGCGATTACACCGGCGGCGACGGCTCGCACCTGACGCTGTCGCTCTACGTCGCCGGCCCCACCCACACGCTCGCGCTCAGCCGCATGACGCAGGGCGCGCAGCTGCTTCAATCAGGTTCGCTTAAGGCTCGCGCGCGCGGCGGCCAGCCGATGCAGCTCGCCACCAGCTTTTACGACGACGGCATCGCGCGCGAGTTCGACGCGGAGGCCTCCTGCTCCGCCACCAGTTGTGCGGACCACGTCGCCGGTTCGGCGACCAGCCCGATCATGTTCCAGGCGCCCGCGTTCAAGGACCTGCTGACCGTCGCGCAGGGTAAGCGCCTTCCTCTCTACGTGCAGCGCGAGTGGCCGGATAGCGACCCCGCGCCCACCGACGCGCTGCGCAGCCGCTTCGAGGCCGACACGCGGCGCTTCGTCTCGCAGCTCGACCTCACCCCCATCGTCGCCCAGGTAGGATCCCGCCCATAATGTTTGTATCGTCAAAACTCAAGAAGCGCCTGGCCTTCTGCCTCTTTTCCGCCGGCTCGCTGCTGCTGGCCGGCTGCGGCACCAATGCCGAAGGCCCCGCGCCCTCAACGACGGCGACTGCGCTCACGGGGCGCGTGCACGGCGGTCAGCAGGCCGTCAGCGGGGCGGCCATCTCGCTCTACGCCGCCGGCAGCAGCGGTTTGGGCCAGGGTGCGACCAACCAGCTGGTGCAGCCGGTAACGACCGACAACAGCGGCTATTTCGGCATTACGGGCGACTACACCTGCCCGTCGTCGACCACGCAGGTCTACCTGGTCGCGCGCGGCGGCAACCCGGGGCTCGCGCCCGGCACCACCAATCCCGCGCTGGTGCTGGTGGCCGCGCTGGGCGATTGCGGCAAGCTCACGTCGTCTACCTTCATCGATATCGACGAGGTCACGACCGTCGCCGCCGCCTGGGCGCTTTCGCAATTTACCGGCACGGGCGCCCTCGTCGGGGCCACGGGCGGCAACGCCACGGGCCTGCGCAACGCGTTCGGCGTAGCGGACAACCTTGCGAATACCGGCAACGGCATGGCCCCCGGGAGCGCGCTGCCCGCCGGAGCCAGGGTCGAAACTGGCAAGATCAACACGCTGGCCGACGTGCTCGCCAACTGCGTCAACTCGAACGGCGGCAGCGCGTGCACGCCGCTGTTCAGCGCGGCGACCGTTGGCGGCGTGGCTCCGGCCAACGTCTTCGACGCGGCGTTGAACGTGGTGCGGAACCCGGCGGCCAATGTCGCGGCGGTCTTCAATGCGGCATCCGCCAACGCGCCCTTTCAGCCCGTGCTCACCAAGGCGCCGAACGACTGGACCATGAGCATCACCTACATCGGCGGGGGGCTGCTGCGGCCGACAGCCCTTGGTGTGGACGGTTCGGGCGACCTGTGGGTGGCGAACTACTACGGCGGCGTCGTCACCGAGCTGCTGCCGAACGGCACCCCGGCCAGCGCCACTGGCTACGCCGACCCCGTCCTGAACGAGTCCTGGGGGCTCACGATCGACCCCTCGAACAACGTCTGGGTGTCCAACCAGGAGGGCGATCTGGGCAACAACGATGCCGGTAGCCTGAGCAAGTTCAGCCCCACCGGCCAGGTGCTCTCCGGCTCCGGCATCTCGGGCGGCGGGCTTTACTACCCCTACTACGTGGCCGCGGATACGGACGGGACCATCTGGGTGGCGGACTTCGGCCACTCCGGCGCAACCATCCTGAACAACGATGGCACCCCCTACAACGGCAACCCGGGCTACCAGTCTTCTGCGCTGCCGCTGCCTCTCTGGGTGGCGCTCGATGGTGCCCACAACGGCTGGTTCGCCGCGTCCAACTTCGCGGTGCGGGGCACGCGCACGGGACAATTCGACCAGTTCCGGTGCTGCCAGGCGGCCGTCGCCATCGAGCTCGACCCAACCGGAAATGTGTGGGTGACGGACTACGCGGGCTCAGCCCTAGTGGAGCTGAACGCGGCCGGCACCGTGCTGCAGACGCTGAAGGGCGTCGGCGGGATCACGTATCCGGAGGGTCTCGCCATCGACAGCGCGGGCACGGTGTGGGTGGCGAGCTTTCGCGGCAACGTCTTTTCAGGTTTCGGCACGGCCAGTGGCGGCGCGGCCAGCCCGGTGCGCTCGCCCGCGACCGGCTTTGGCGTCGACGCGGGTCTGGGCGAGCCGTATTCGGTTGCCGTGGATGCAAGCGGGAACCTGTGGCTTTCGAACTTTGCCAACAGTACGGTGACGCAAGTGGTCGGTTTGGCAGCGCCTACGAAGACGCCCGTGGTCGCCCTGCCGACGGCTCCCTAGGGCAGCTTCCTTTGCAGCGCGAGGGTGTTTTCGAGTTCCCGCAATCAACCCACCGCGCAGGCGCAGCATCCTATCGCGTGGAAGAGGTGAAATGATGGCAACACCGGCAAAGAACGCACCAAACGACGAGAATGTAGCGCCGCAGTGGCACGCAGAGCACCAGGTGATTCAGCAATTCGGCTCCGTAATCGAAGATATGCCGCACTACCTGGACGCCAAGACCCGTGGCGAGATGGTCAAGATGCTGAATGTCTTGCTCGCGGACACGATCAGCATGCGCGATATGTACAAGAAGCATCATTGGCAGATCTCCGGGCCGACCTTCTATGAGCTGCACCTTCTGTTCGACAAATTTTACGAAGAACAGGCCGAGTTTGCCGACCTGATCGGCGAGCGCATCCAGTTGCTGGGCGGCGTAACCGTCGCCATGGGCGGCGATGTGGCCAAGCTGGCTACGATTCCTGCTCCGCCCATCGGCAAGGAAGACGTGCCGGTGCAGATCTCGCGTCTGCTCGAAGGCCACAAGATCATCATGAAGCAATGCCGCGACATCGCCAAGGCCGCGGACGACGCAGGCGACGACGGCACCAACGACCTCGCGGTCTCGGATATCCTGCGTCCCAATGAGTTGGAGTCATGGTTTATCGGCCAGCATCTGGTGCACATGAAGCTTATTGAAGACGGCCCCAAGGTCTAAGTATTTGCCTTGTGGTGCGGTACGGTACCAGTTGAACCGCAGATACCGACGGGACGACAATGAAAGATAGTCCTTGTAAAGCGAAGTTCCCCCACAGCAAGGCATGCAGGTGCCAGCCGTGGGGGTTACTTTTGACAGCACCGAATGTGCCCGGACATCATCTATAGGTATAGATCGTTATGCCGGCTCTCAACTTCTTCATCCATTACTCATATGCACTGCTCTTCTTTTGGGTCCTGGTGGAGCAGATGGGTGTGCCCATTCCCTCGATCCCTGTGCTGCTCACGGCCGGGACGCTATCTGCGACCGGCAAGGTCAACGCGCCGCTCGCCCTGCTGTCCGTGCTGGCCGCGTGTGCCGTGGCGGACACGATGTGGTATCTGCTCGGCCGGCGCTATGGCAACTCGGTGTTGAAGCTGCTCTGCCGGCTCTCGTTTGAGGCGGACACCTGCGTCACCAAGACGGAGGGCTACTTCCACAAGCGCGGCGCAGTCACGCTACTCTTCGCCAAGTTCGTCCCGGGGCTGTCGACCGTCGCCGCGCCGATCGCCGGGCAGACAGGCATGCGCTACTTCCGCTTTATCTCCTACGACCTGGCCGGTTCCGTGATCTGGGCGCTCGCCTACCTGCTCGCTGGACGCTTTTTTGGGGATGTCGCGAAGCGTAGCGAGAGGTTCTTCTCGCTGCTCGGGCACTCGGCCGTAGTGCTCTTCGTCCTGATGGTGCTCGGCCTGATGTTTTACCGGGTGTGGAAGCAGCGCAAGTTCCTGATGAGCGTGCGTGAGCTGCGCCTGGAACCGGCGCAGCTGCTCGACATGATCGAAACGGCGCAACGCCAGGGCAACATCGCGCCCTTTATCGTTGACCTGCGCCACCCGCTGGACTACCTTCCCGACCCACGCGTGCTGCCTGGCTCCGTGCGGGTGAGTCCCGCCGACCTGACCGCGCACCAGTCCCGGCTGCCCCGCGACCGCGACGTGATCCTTTACTGCACGTGCCCGTCGGAGGAGACGAGCGCAAAGGTCGCGCTGCAACTGCACAAGTTCGGCATTCTCCGCGTGCGCCCGCTGCGCGGCGGTTTCGAAGGCTGGCGCGACGCCGGCTACCCGCTGGTGGACTACGTGGCGCCCGCGGTGGCAACGGAACTGACGGCTGCCACCGCGTTGCCGCAAGCGAAAGCCGTCGCCTGACTCAGGCCGACATCGTGAACGTGATCGTGATGGTCGTTACCACCTCGGTCGGCTGGCCGTTTAGCAGGTACGGGCGATAGCGGGCATCGCGAACGGCAGTAATGGCCGCATCCCGCAGCATGATGGGCCCATCCACAACCTGCGCGTTGACGATGCGTCCGCTGCGGTCGATCACGGCGGTTACCCGCACGCTGCCTTGCTGGTGCGCCGCCTTCGCGACCATCGGGTAGACCGGCCCAATCGGATCCAGGAGCAGCCCTGCCGAGACCCCGGAGGAGACGCGCACAGGTGCGCCCGAGGTTGCCGGCGCGGGCTTCGTGACCACGACTACGGGCGAACTCTCCGTCCCCAGCGCACTGCCGAAATCGCTGTTCGGGTTGAAGCCCGGCGCCATCTGGTTGCCGCCGCCCAGCGTCAGCACGGGCTCGGCGTCGCTTGCGACCGGCGCGCGCGAGAGGATGCCGCCGCGACGCGTCTCAATCACCGCCGGAACGAAGCGGGCCGGTGCCGTCACCGCGGCCTGGTTGGTTGCCGGAACCACCTGCGGCCTTACTGAGATGACCTTCAGCTCGGGCCGCTTCAGCTCGATCCGGGTCATCTTTGCCGGGTGAATCATACTGGGCAACGTATCCGGATAGAGCAGGGGAACCACGATAAAGGCCGTAAGCGCG
>CAXUDC010000065.1:0-17408 GCA_964249685.1 uncultured Acidobacteriaceae bacterium | reverse complement strand
GGCCTATCGTGGGATCCCTTTAGAGCGCCAGGGCTAAAGCCCCTCGTGGCATTGGGCTGGTTCGTGGGACTGAAGTCCCACGCATCCACCCAAGTACGTACACCAGAGAGTGCTTTAGCCCAGCATAGCTCCCGCTCACACGACACCGCTTACACCGTAGCCACAACCCCCGACTCCGAGTCCACGCAGGCCTGGAAGTACTCAAGCGAGCGCTCGAGCCCTTCATGCAGCATGACCGTCGGCTGCCAGTCGAGCAGCGCGCGAGCCCGGGTCAGGTCCGGCCGGCGGCGCATGGGATCGTCCTGCGGCAGCGGCTTGAACAGGATGTCGACCTTCGCTCCCGTGACCGCGAGCACCTCCCGCGCGCACTCGAGAATCGTCCACTCCACATCGTTGCCGATGTTGACCGGAGTATGCTCGGCCGAACGCGAGAGGCGCAGGATGCCTTCGATCAGGTCCGAGACGTAGCAGAAGGAGCGTGTCTGCAGGCCCTGGCCGTAGATCGTCAGGGGCAGACCGCGCAGCGCCTGGGTCATCAGGTTCGAGATGACGCGTCCGTCGTTGGCCTGCAGGCGCGGGCCGTAGGTGTTGAAGATGCGGACCAGGTGCGTATCGACGCCGTGGTAGCGGTGGTACGCGGTCACGGCGGCTTCTGAAAAGCGCTTGGCCTCATCGTAGACCGAACGCGGACCGACCGGGTTGACGTTGCCCCAGTAGCTCTCCACCTGCGGATGCACTTCGGGATCGCCATAGCACTCCGATGTGGACGCGTGCAGGTAGCCGGCGGAGTACTTCTTCGCCAGCTCGAGCGTGTTGATCGTGCCTGCGGACCCGACCAGGAGCGTTTCGATGCCGAGCCGGTGGTAGTCGTCCGGGCTGGCCGGCGAGGCCAGGTTGAAGATGTAATCGACCGGGCCTGCATCGAAGGGCTTGATGATATCGAGCTCCTCGAGTGAAAAGCGGGGCTCGCGCTCCAGGTGCTTCAGGTTAGCGAGGTTTCCCGTGCAAAGATTATCGACCCCGACCACAGTCCAACCCTGCCCCAGTAGCGCGTCACAGAGGTGCGAGCCTAAGAAACCTGCGGCGCCAGTTACCAGCGCTTTTTGTCTGTTCATCATGGGTGCTCCCGGAGTCTTTTGTGAGGGTAGCGCAGCCACATCACCTCAGTGTGAATTGCATTTTGACGCGCGGATTCCCCAGTGCGCTGTGCAGAAGGAGAGAGCGTCAACGTGCGGCGGCGGTGAGATCGCGGACGGGCGACGCGACTGAGCGGCCGACGCTGACGTAGGTGAAGCCGTGCTGCTGCATCGCGGACGGATCGTAGAGGTTGCGTCCGTCTACCACGATGGGGTAGCGCAGGGTTTGATTGAGGCGAGGCAGGTCGAGTTCGGCAAATTCTTTCCAGTCGGTCAGGATCAGCAGGGCGTCAGCGTCGGTCGCCGCGTCGTAGCTGTCATGGGCATAGGAGAGCGCCGGGCCGGCGGGCAGGATCTCTTCGGTCCTGGCCATGGCGGCCGGATCGAACGCGCGGATGGAGCAGCCTTCTCCCATGAGGATTTTGACGATCTCGATCGCCGGAGAGTCTCGAATATCATCCGTTTCTCCCTTGAAGGCCAGCCCGAGCACGGCCAGGCGCTTGCCGCGCAGCGTCCACAGCGCGGCGCGGACCTTCGAGACGAAGCGGCGCTTCTGCGCGGAGTTGATCTTTTCGACCTCGGTCAAGAGCGAAAAGTCGATGCCAAGCTGCTCGGCCACCGAGCGGAAGGCGGCGACATCCTTCGGGAAGCACGAGCCGCCGTAGCCGACGCCAGGGCGAAGAAAGCGCGAGCCGATCCGTTGATCGAGACCCATGCCTCGCGCGACCTGCTCGACGTCAGCGTCGGTCGCCTCGCAGAGGTTCGAGACTGCGTTGATAAAGGAGATCTTGAGCGCCAGGAAGGCGTTCGAGGCGTGCTTGATGATCTCGGACGATTTGGTCGAGGTATGCAGCAGGGGCGGCGGCGCCTGCTGCGAGAATGAGCCGGCGATGGCGGTGGAGGAGTTGTAGTAGCTGCCCGAGGTAAGCGGCGCGTACACGTCCGACAGCAGCGCGGCGGCGCGCGGCGTGTTCGACCCGACGACGATGCGGTCCGGGTGCAGGAAGTCCATGATCGCCGTTCCCTCGCGCAGGAACTCGGGGTTTGAGACGACGTCGAACATGTCACCGGCCACGCCGTTGCGCTCGATGACCCGGCGGATCCACTCGTTGGTGTAGACCGGAACGGTGCTCTTTTCCACAATCACCTTATAAGAGGTGATGGAGCGCGCGATCTCGGACGCGACGGCCTCGACATAGGAAAGATCGGCGTCGCCGGTGTCGGACTGCGGTGTGCCGACGGCGATGAAGATGGCCTCGGACTCGCGCGTAGCCTCGCCGAGATCGGTCATGAAGCGGACGCGGGTGTTGCGGTAGCGGTTGAGCAGCTCGGGCAGGTGGGCCTCGTGGATGAGCGTGTCGCCGCCCTGCAGGGCCTTTACCTTGCGCTCGTCGTTGTCGACGCAGATGACCTCGTGGCCCATCTCCGCGAAGCAGACGGCGGCCACCAACCCTACATAGCCGGAACCCACCACGGCGATCTTGACGGCACGGGAGGGCGAGAAGGAAGGGGCGCTGGTACTCAGCGAAGAGCTTTGCTTTTGCATGTCTGGCAGTGATCTTATCAGACGCAGAGCCCGGTCCTGTCCCCGGACACCGCCGATGCATTCTCTTTTTCCAATTTGCCGAAAGTCGTTTAGACTAGGGGAAATGAGCACGGACAGCCCTAAGAACGCGCCTCTCGCGGGCGCACCCCAGACGCAAAGTCCCCTGTCTGGCACAGACGCTACGCTGTCGGAAACTTTGATTACGCTCCGCAAGCGCCGCGCTCTGTTGATCACGTCCGTCCTGCTGGGTACCCTGTTCGGCCTCTACCGTGCCGTCAAACAAGTGCCGATGTACGAGTCCTTCGGGCGCATCCAGGTGCGCGCCGGCTCCTCGAATGAGTTCAAATTGAACGCGTCCAGCCTGTTTGAGGACGATCCGCAGCGCAAGCTGCAGACCGAAGTCGCCATCCTGACCAGCGATACGCTGCTGGCAACCGTAGCGCGCGACCTCAACCTGGCCAACAATCCGGAGTTCCTCGGCGTCAAGGGTCCGGTGCCCCATCGCAACCTCGACAACCCAGGTGTGCGCCAGGAGGTCGTCAGCAAGCTGCAGGGCACCATCACGGTGATGCCCGTCCCGAAGACAGACCTGATCCGCATCAGCTATACCAGCCTGGACCCGAAGCTGTCCGCCAATATCGTCAACAAGCTGATTGCCGACTATATTCAGCGCAGCTACGAGACGCGTTTCGCCGCCACGCAGCAGGTCTCACAGTTTCTATCCAGCCAGCTCGACGACCTGAAAGAGCAGGTCAAGACGTCGCAGGACCAGATGATGGACCTGCAGAAAAAGCTCGGCACGCTCGGCTTCGATTCGACCCACAACCAGATTTCGTCCTCGCTCGACGACCTCGCCAAGGCCTCGGCGACGGCGAAGCTGAACCGCATCTTGGCCGAATCGCGCTACCGCCTGCTGAGCGGGATGAACCCGGACGCGATCGAAAGCTCGATCGACATGGCGCCAGGCCAGCCGCAGCCGGAGCTGAACACGCTGCGGGGCAGCCTGGCCACGGCGCAGGCCAACCTGGCGCTGCAGTCCGCCACGCTTGGTCCCAACAATCCGACAATCAAGGCGCTGCAGAAGCAGATCACCACCCTGAAGGGCGCGGTCACCGACGAGCAGAACCGGCTGTTGACGCAGGCGCGCGAAGATTATCTGCTCACCAAGTCCAACGAGGACCAGACCGTCGCCGCGCTGGAATCGCAGAAGACCGACGCGTACAAGCTGCGCGACGACTTGGTCGAGTACACCATCCGTCAGCGCGAGTTCGAGTCCAGCCGCACGCTCTATGAAGGTCTATTGCAGAAGCTGCGGACTGCGGGCGTCGAAGCCGGCCTCGAGTCGCTCGAGATCGACATCGTCGATCCGGCCGAGGTGCCTGCCTCGGCGCTGCTCAAGCCGACGTTTTCTGTGGTCCTGCCGTTTGTCGCGCTCGGCCTGATCGCCGGGGTGCTCCTCGCGTTTCTGCTGGAGAGCCTGGACACCGGCCTGCGCAGCATCGCGGAGATCGAAGCGATCACCGAGCTGCCTTCGCTCGCCATCGTGCCGCGTGCCAAGCGGGCCACCGCCGAGCAGCTCGCGGCTATGTCCACCGTCGAGCGCAACGTCAACGTGCTCACGCAGCCCAAGTCGCAGTTTACGGAGGCCTTCCGCTCGCTGCGCACGGCCCTTCTGCTCTCGACGCCGGGCCACGAGCCGCGTCGCATCCTGTTCACCAGCGCCACGCCGTCGGAAGGCAAGACGACCGCCGCCTGCAACCTGGCGGTCATCCTGGCGCAGCGCGGCACCCGCGTGCTGCTGATCGACGCCGACCTTCGCCGCCCCAACGTGCACCACCGCTTCGGGCTCAACGGCAAGCTGGGATTGAGCACCGTGCTGAGCGGCCAGACCAATCTCGCGTCGGCCGTCCAGACGGTGAAGGAAGTGCCTGGTCTGGACGTGCTAACCAGCGGCCCAGTCCCGCCGTTCCCGTCCGAGATGCTCAGTTCGGCCGCCATGGAAGAGTTGCTGACCGGCGCGGACAGCGTGTACACGCACATCGTCTTCGATTCCCCGCCGATTATGTCCGTCACCGACGGCGTGCTGCTGTCGCGGCTGGTGGATGCCGTCGTGCTGGTCGTCCGGCACGGCAAATCAAGCAAGCACATCGTCCGCCGCGGACGCGACCTGCTCGTGCGCTCGGGCGCACCGATGGCCGGCATCGTGCTCAACGCGGTCGATCTCAACGCGCCGGAGTACTACGGCTACTACGGCTACTCGGGGTACTCGTACTCCAGCCTCGATCCCGCCGGCTGGGAGTCGCAGGGTCAAGCCGGCAGCAGGAAGAAAAGGTCGTCCGATGAAAGCTAAGACCATGGGTAGAGCGAAGAAAATCCTTGGCGGGCTCGCGGTCGCGATCCTGCTATGCGCCCCGTCCATAGCAGCACGGGCCCAGTTCGCCGGGCCCGCGCTCGGGGTTCCCGGGCAGACCAGCCAGCTGCCCTCCGTCACTGCGGACCCTCTCATTCTGAACGCCGTCGCGCAGGATATCCAGATCAATCCGGGCGACGTGCTCGCGGTCCGCATCCTCGGCCAGCCGGACTTTGCGCCGCCCTTGCGCGTGAGCGGTGACGGGCTGATCCAGCTGCCGCTGATCGGTGCCGTGCAGGTCGGCGGCCTGACCGTCGAGCGCGTGCAGCAGGTCATCACCGACCGACTCATCTCTGCCGGCATGTTCGTCAATCCGCAGGTCACCGTGCAGCTCTCGGAGGCGGTCGGGCAATTTGTCACGGTCAGCGGCGAGTTGCACGCGGTCGTCCCCGTCAATGGCGATCGCCGGCTGTTCGAGATTCTCGCCGCGGCCGGCAGTCTGCCGCCCAGCGCGAGCCACATCATCACCGTGCTGCGTCCGGGGGTAGAGAAGCCGATCGTGATCGATCTCGGCACGGATCCCGCGCGCAGTCAGGCCTCAAACATCCGCATCCTCCCGCGTGACACCATCCTCATCTCGCGCGTCGGCGTGGTCTACGTGCTGGGCGCTTTCAAGCTGCAGGGACAGATCCCCCTGGTGCAGAACGCACCGCTGACCCTGCTGCAGGCCACTGCCCTCAGCCAGGGTCTCGGCTACGAAGGCCGCTCCGACGACATGCGAATTATACGCACCGAGGGTGCAGAGCGGAAGATGATCAAGGTAGACATCAGCAAGATCGAGAAGGGCACGGCTCCGGACCCGATCCTGCAGGCCGACGACATCGTCTTCCTGCCCAGCAATCCGTTCAAGGCCGCGATCAAGAGTGGCGGCATCGGAACCCTTTCCGGAATCGTCTCACTGCTCATCGTGGCCCTGCAAAGCCGATAGCAACATCTGAACTGACCCAAACCCCCTTTTATCCCGGGCGAGCTTTCGAGCACCGACCGCAGGAGTGCCCGCTGAAGATGAGCCTATCCAATTCCGTTGAGGGGCCATCTGAGGCGGCACAGGCCACGCTGCCGGCGCGCCGTCCGATTCGCCTCGCCTACCTGGTCAGCCATCCCATCCAGTACCAGGCGCCACTGCTGCGACGAATCGCGCAGGACCCAACGATCGACCTGACCGTTTTCTTCGGCTCCGACGCCTCCGTCAAGGGCTACCACGACGAGGGCTTCGGCGTCGCCATCAAGTGGGACGTGCCCCTGCTCGAAGGCTACCGTTACGAGTTCCTGCCCGTGCTACGCGATACCGGCACCGAGGGCACCTTCAGCCCGATCGTTCACGGCCTCTACAAGCGCCTTGCGGGCACCGCAAACGGCCCCGCCTTTGATGTGCTCTGGGTCCACGGCTACACGACCGCACTGCAGCTCTACGGCATCGCGTGCGGCAAGCTGGCCGGCATCCCGGTGCTCACGCGCTCGGACTCCCGCATTATGGGCCCGCCGCGCAGCGCGCTCAAGCACGGCATCAAGCGCTTCGCCTTCCACCTCCTGGGTCGCCTGCTCGACGGTGCGCTCACGGTCGGCCAGCTCAACCACGAATACATACGGCTCTACTTCGGCGACGACCTTCCGCTCTTCCTGCTGCCCTACGCGGTCGACAACGAGTGGTTCCAGCAGCAGGCAAGGCTCGCCGCCCCACGACGCGCAGAGCTGCAGGCCGAACTCGCCTTCGACCCCGCGCGCCCCGTCATCCTGTTTGCCGGCAAGATGCAGACGCGCAAGCACTTCGACGACCTGATCGCCGCCTACGCCCGGCTCTCCCCTGCTCCCGGGCAGGACCCGCACCCCTACCTCGTGCTGGTCGGCGATGGCGAACAGCGGCAGAGCCTCGAGCGGCAGGCCGCAGCGACGGGCTTCAGCAGCATTCGCTTCTGCGGCTTCCGCAACCAGCAGGAGCTGCCCCGCTTCTTTGATCTCGCCACCGTCTTCGTCTCGCCCGCCGGCGACGAGCCCTGGGGCCTCGTCGTCAACGAGGTCATGAACTCCGCCCGCGCCCTCATCCTGGCCGACCAGACCGGCTGCATCCCCGACCTGCTCACCGACGGCGTCGAGGGCCTCGTCTACAAGACGCGCGACATCGAAGCGCTGGCCCAGGCCCTCAAGACGGTCCTCGGAACCCCCGGCCTGGCCGTCGCGATGGGTCGCCGCGCCTTCGAACGCGTGCAGCACTTCAGCTTCGAGCAGGATCTCGCCGGCCTCCGACATGCGCTGGGCGTGCTCTGCCCGGGCGACCACGCACTCCGCGCCGCCGCGCTCACCCGGAACCGCGAAGGCGCGCACACTCGATGAGAATCCTGCACATCATCGGCACCCTCGACCCCGCCGCCGGCGGCCCGTCGGAGTCCGTGCGCGTCCTGCTCAGCTTCGGGCCCATCGGCTACACGGGCGAGGTCGTGACGCTCGACGGACCGGACGAGGACTTCTACAAGGACATCCCGTTCCCCGTCCACGCGCTCGGCCCGCAGACCTCCGTCTACGGCTACAACCGCAAGCTCTACACCTGGCTCCGCGAAAATCGCGACCGCTTCGACGGTGTCGTGGTCAACGGGCTCTGGCAGTATTGCGGGCTGGCGGCTTGGCTGGCGCTGCGCGGAAAGATCCCGTACGTCGTCTTTTCGCACGGCATGCTGGACCCTTACTTCAAGCGCGCGTTCCCACGCAAACACCTGAAAAAATGGGTCTACTGGGTACTTGCGGAGTACTGGGTGCTGCGTGGTGCCTACCGCGTCCTCTTCACCACCCGCGAAGAGAGCCGCCTGGCCGAGCAGAGCTTCTGGCTGCACCACTGGGATGGCTACGTCGTCCCCTACGGTGCCAGTCGGCCGCCCGCCGACGGCGAGACCCTGCGCGCGGCCTTCTTCACCCAGTTCCCGGAGATGCAGGGCAAGCGCATTATGCTCTTTCTCGGCCGCATCCATCACAAAAAGGGCTGCGACCTGCTCATCCAGTCCTTCATAAAGTACGCCACGCTCGACCCCGGGCTGCACCTGATGATGGCCGGACCCGACCAGCAGGGCTGGAGCGCCAGCCTGCAGCAGGAGGTCGCGGCCGCGGGGCTGACCGAGCGCGTCCACTGGCCGGGCATGATCAAGGGCGAGGCTAAGTGGGGCGCGTTCTTCGCCGCCGAGGTCTTCATCCTGCCCTCGCACCAGGAAAATTTCGGCATCGCGGTGGCTGAAGCGCTTGGCTGCGGCCTGCCCGTGCTGCTCGCCGACAAGGTCAACATCGCGCCCGAGATCGCCGAAGACAAGGCCGGCCTGATGGAGTTCGACACCCAGGAAGGCACCGACACCCTGGTCCGCACGTGGATGCAAATGCTCGAGCCCGACCGCCAAGCCATGCGCGCGCAGGCCGTGCGCACCTTCCACGCGCGCTACGATATGAAGAAGAACGCCGCGACCATCATCAGGCTGTTCGAAAATGCGAGCGCCAGCCGCCGACGCACGCCGGAGTCCTCTGTATGAGCCGGCAGATCCACTACAACTCCGGCGACCACATCGCAGCCGAGACCGCCGCGGACCCCTACCTGCGGCCCGCGTTTTCGCTCCGCAACCGCCTCCAGCGGCTGGTGTGGAATACCTGCTGGCTGCTCTTCTACCGCACCTCCCCCCGTCCGTTCCACGCCTGGCGCGCCATGTGGCTGCGCCTGTTTGGCGCGACCATGGGGCCCAACTGCCACTTCTACCCGGCGTCCCGGGTCCACTCGCCGTGGAACCTCTTCTGCGCGGACCAGGTGACGGCCGGCGATGGCGTTGAGATCTACAACCCGGCCCCGCTCAAACTCGGCTCCCACGCCATCCTCTCGCAGGGTGCCTACGTGTGCGGCGCCACGCACGATTTCGACGACCCCGCCTTCCCCCTGCTGACGTACGCCATGGAGATCGGCCCATATGCCTGGATCTGCGCCAAAGCCTGTGTAGGCCCTGGCGTGCAGGTAGGGGAAGGCGCCGTGCTCGGCCTGGCCTCGGTCACCTCCCGCAGTCTGGAACCGTGGACGATCTACGCCGGTGCTCCGGCCGTCAGGATCAAGGAACGCAAGCGATCCGCGTAAGTTGTACCGGGATACTATGCCCTGCCCCCGGGTACAGTGCCGGTCCGAACCGCAGATTCCTCCGCTTCGCTACGGAATGACAACAAAAGCGCCATCCTTGTATTTTGTTGTCATCCCGTAGCGATCTGCGTTTCGCCTGCTGCTGTACTAGGCCTCAAGAACAATGCTTCAAACCACTCACCCGACAATCAAAGTCTTTACCTCTTTGTTTGTCGTTCCCATACGGAATCTGCGTTTGGGGCGCCCTACACCAAGAGGCAATCGTCTATAAGAATTCCCTGATCAGTACCGGGTGGAAGTCTTGCTCAGCACAAGTGAAAAGTTCTCCCCCACCTTCCCTTTCCGCTTCATTCTCCCTCCCACCACCACCATCCCACCAACAACCGCACCATTCTGCCCTGCATCAAATATTCACAG
This sequence comes from uncultured Acidobacteriaceae bacterium, assembly GCA_964249685.1. Lineage (GTDB taxonomy): Bacteria > Acidobacteriota > Terriglobia > Terriglobales > Acidobacteriaceae > Edaphobacter. The sequence continues at coordinate 7,806 of CAXUDC010000065.1, read as the reverse complement.
CTCAGCGTCTAACCCCTAAAGGCTGATACTGTAGTTACAACTTTCGCCGTGTACGCGCCCGCACTCGGGCGAGCCGCTACACCGGTCGGGCCTGGTAGTTGAAGGGGGAACATGTTCGAACGCTATACAGAGAAGGCGCGGCGCGTGATCTTTTTTGCACGCTATGAGGCCAGTCAGTTTGGGTCGCCCTATATCGAGACGGAACACCTTCTGCTCGGACTGCTGCGCGAGGACAAGGCACTGACGAACCGCTTCCTGCGCTCGCACGCCTCGGTCGAATCCATCCGCAAGCAGATCGAAGGCCACACCACCATCCGCGAGAAGGTCTCGACCTCGGTCGACCTGCCGCTATCGAACGAGTGCAAGCGCGTGCTCGCGTACGCGGCCGAAGAGGCCGAGCGCCTCTCGCACAAGCATATCGGCACCGAACACCTGTTGCTGGGGCTGCTGCGCGAGGAAAAATGCTTTGCCGCGGAGATCCTGCAGGAGCGCGGGCTGCGTCTGCCCGCCATCCGCGAGGAACTCCAACGCACCACGCAGGAGAAGCCTGCTGCAGCACAAAAGGCCGGACGCGCGGAGCAGTCGATGCTCGCGGAGTTCTCTCGCGACCTCACCCAATCCGCGATGGATCAGCAGCTTGACCCACTTGTGGGCCGCGACACGGAGGTCGATCGCGTCATCCAGATCCTGTGCCGCCGTACGAAGAACAATCCCGTGCTCATCGGCGAGCCCGGCGTCGGCAAGACGGCCATCGTCGAGGGCCTCGCGCAGAAGATAGCCGACGGCGAGGTTCCGTCGTTCCTCGCCGACAAACGCGTCCTGGCGCTCGACCTCTCGCTGATCGTCGCCGGCACCAAGTACCGCGGGCAGTTTGAAGAGCGGCTCAAGACCATCATGAAGGAGTTGATGGAGAACCAGAACTCTATTGTTTTCATCGATGAGCTGCACACGCTGGTTGGGGCCGGGTCGGCCGAGGGCTCGCTTGATGCCGCCAACATCCTTAAGCCCGCGCTCAGCCGCGGCGAGATCCAGTGCATCGGCGCCACCACCCCGGCCGAGTACCGCAAGTCAATTGAGAAGGACCGGTCGCTTGAGCGGCGCTTCCAGGCCGTCAAAGTCCCGCCTCCGAACGAGGAGGACGCGGTCAAGATCATCATGGGCATCAAGGAGAAGTACGAAAAGTTTCACGCTGTCAGCTACACCGACGACGCGATCCAGTTCTCGGTCTCGCACTCCTCCCGGTACATTCCAGACCGCTTTCTGCCCGACAAGGCCATCGACCTGATCGACGAGGCCGGCGCGCGCGTCAAGCTGCGCCAAACCTCGCTGCCCGAAGAGCTGACGGAGGTTCAGAAGCGCATCAAGTTCATCGTGCACCGCATGGAAAATGCCATTGCCAACCACGAGTTCGAAAAAGCGCGCTTTTACTCGGACGAGGAGCGCAAGGAGCGCGAAAACCTGCGCGCGCTGCGTGATAAGTACCACCTCGACGACTCGTCAGCCGGCATCGTCACCCGCGAGGATATCGAGGATGTCGTCTCGCGTTGGACCGGCGTGCCCATGACCTCGCTCAAGGAAGAGGAGATGGAGCGCTTGCTGCGGGTCGAGGAAGAGCTGCACAAGCGCGTGATCTCGCAGGAAAAGGCGATCTCTGCCCTGTCCCGCGCCATTCGCCGCTCGCGTGCCGGCCTAAAGAATCCCGCGCGTCCCATCGGCTCGTTCCTGTTCCTGGGACCGACCGGCGTCGGCAAGACCGAGATGGCCCGGACCCTGGCGCAGTTCCTGTTCGGGTCCGAGAAGGCGCTGATCCGCTTCGACATGTCGGAGTTCATGGAAAAGCACTCGGTCTCGAAGCTGATCGGTTCGCCTCCGGGCTATGTCGGCTACGAGGAGGGCGGCCAGCTCACGGAGCGCGTCAAGCGCAACCCGTACTCGGTCGTGCTGCTCGACGAGATCGAAAAGGCGCACCCGGATGTCTACAACCTTTTGCTGCAAGTGTTTGAAGATGGGCAGCTTACGGACGGGCTCGGAAACACGGTCGACTTCAAGAACACGATTATCGTCATGACGTCGAACATCGGCGCGAAGCACCTGCAGAAGCAGCAGGGGCTCGGGTTCCAATCGTCGGACGAGAACATGGTGCTCGACAAGATGGAAGAGCTGGTCCGGTCGGAGGTCAAGAAGACCTTCAACCCGGAGTTCCTCAACCGCCTGGACGAGGTGATCATCTTCACGTCGCTGTCGGAAGCGGACCTGATGCAGATCCTGGAACTGCTTGTGAATCAGCTGAATACGAACCTGGTGCACAAGTCGATCACGATTTCAGTGAATGACGACGCCAAGCGCTACATCCTGGCGAAGACGGCGTCGGACCGCTCGTACGGGGCCCGTCCGCTGCGTCGCGCACTGCAGCGGTTTGTTGAAGACCCGCTGTCCGAAGCGTTGATCGCGGGCGGCATCAAGGAGCGGCCCGCGTTCCTCGAGGTTTACCTAGACGGAGACAAGCTGTTCTATCGCCCGATCCTGGCGGACACGGAAGTGAAGGCGGATGGGCTGGCACTGACGACCGTCTAGACCTGCGAAGAGGTCAGACCTGACAAGCGCACTTAATTTTTAGGAAAGTGCGCTTGTCGTTTATGGCTGCACTACCACTTCAGCTTGTATGCACTCTGACGTTGGGGTCCGCCGAGTAGAGTCGTGCAGGGTCCCATCCATCGCAAGAAGCGCAATGGATGGCGCACGGGTTGGAACCTGGGTGGTTATCGGCTTCTAGGCTACCTGGGTTGGGATTATCCGCGGGCTTTGGTGGATGTGCGCGCTAGGGTTAACTCAGAGGTAATCCCCTTATGCATAATCTGCTGCTTTCTGCTGTGTTCATGGCCATGGTGGTTGTTCCTGCGTTCGCTACGATGAGCTTTTTTGAGAAGAAGAATCAGCTTTAGCTGGCATGGCGATTCGAAGCTTGCAATAGACTAAAACTGAAGCATAGACTCGCGCGTTCGGAGAAGTATGCATCCGAACAAAAGGCGCAAGTAGTTTCGGTACATAGACTTATTGCAGGTGGAAGAGGAAACGCTTGGAAGAGCAGCGCATTGGCAAGATGTATGTGAATCTGGTGACGCGTCGGTTCCGCAGTACATGGGAGAACATCTTCCCGCGAGGATTGTTGCGTTCGCCGCTCTTCTTTCTGCTGGGGCTGGCGGCGCTGGTGCTGGTGCCGAGCGTGGGCTGGTACCTTCACCTGCATGGGAAGTTCCACACTGCCAAGAACGACCTTGGCGTGACGACGGTGCCGTCCGGCCCGTCCATCCCACGACCGGGCGGCTCCGAGCCTGTCGTGCTAAAGCGCGCGCAGACGATGAACGGCACCATGCCCGAGTTTCTTTCGGCGACGCTGCTGCCAGGGCTGGGCATGGGCGTGTTGCAGATTACGGCCAACGTTCCGGGGCGCGGTGAACTGCCGCTGCTGATGGCTCCGTCGGTGCAGGCGCTGGCGGATAATCCTAACAGTCAGCGAGGCGGCGTGATGGACGACCATGGCAGCCTGGAGGTGCCGTGGGGCGGGACGATCTCGGGGTTGATCTCGCCTTTGGCGACGAGCCTGACGGCGAACTGGAAGGGCCGCACGCTTTCTGTGTCGCGCGATCCGCAGGAGCGGTCGGGGCTAGCGGAAGGAGGCATGCTTGGAGGGCAGGCGGCGGATGGGACGCAGTTGCTGCCGGGTTCGGCGGGGTCAACCGCGACGGCGTCTTTCCATGCGACGGACTTTTCGGCCCACTGGCCGAGCAAGACGGATGTGACGGTGACGGCGCAGCTGGAGCCGCGGGCGCTGGAGTTGACGGTCTCGGCGAAGAACGTGGGGGATGAAGCGGAGCCGATGGGGATTGGCTGGCAGCCGCGTTTCGCGGTGCCGAGCGGGGACCGGCAGACGCTCGAGCTGCGGCTTCCAAATGGCGAGCAGCTGGAGATCGCGGACCGGGGCCGCTATCTTCCGAGCGGGAAGTTTACGGCTGCGGGACCGGCGCTCAGCAGGTTTCAGGGCCGGTCGGCGCTGCTGGGCAGCGCCGCGTTCGATGAAACACTCGTGCACATGAAGCCGGGACTGCTGGACTCCGATGCGGCGGCTGAGTTCCGCGATCCCGCGAGTGGCTTTGGGCTGCGCCTGGTGTCGGCTTCGCCGAGCATCCAGGCGCTGCATGTATTCTCCCCTGCCGATGGTGAGTATGTTTCGTTGGGGATGCAGACCAACTACGACGATGCGCTCGGGAAAGAGTGGAATGGCGATGGGATCGTGGTGCTGGCTCCGGGGCAGAGCCTGGAGTGGAAGGTTCGGCTGGAGATTTTCGCGATAACGAAGCGCTAGGGATGAGGGTGGTGGAGAGCCCCACTCATCACGGTGAGGCTGTGATGAGTGGGGCACGGGATGTTGTCGGGAGGGTTTTAAAGGGGGCGGTTTGACCCTGCACAACGTGGGACCGTACAGTGGAAGAGAGGCGATGGCCATTGCAGTGCCCGGACGTGTGGGTCTGGTGGCAGTTGACGCGCACGTATATTGTTTGGAAGAGAAGGATTGACTTTGAGCCAGAACGAAGTTGTTGAGATTGCCGAGACCCCCGCTGTCGAAGACGCGAACGAATTGCAGCCTTCCGCTGCCGAGCAGCATGATCCCTCGCTCGATCACGCCGGGCATACCCATACCCATCCGCAGCCGACGCTGAACCCTGAGCTGATGCGCGAGGTTGCGGTTGAGGCCGATGCGGAGACCGTGGCGAAGGCGTTCCGGACGGTGGTCAAGAAGTATCAGCGGCTGGCGCGTATTCCTGGCTTCCGCGTGGGCAAGGTGCCGGAGACGGTGATCAAGAGCCGCTTTGCGAAGGAAGTGCGCGAAGAGGTGATGGAGTCGCTGGTGGCGGATCGGTTCCGCCAGGCGATGGTGGAGCAAAAGCTGAACCCGATCTCGCAGCCGCAGCTGACGAACCTGTTGCTGGTGGATGGGCAGCCGCTGCAGTTCAAGGCTGCGTTTGAGGTGCTGCCGGAGATCGACGTGGCGGGGTACGACTCGCTTGCGGTGGAGAAGCCGGAGGCAGAGCTGACCGAGGCCGAGTACCAGGCGGAGCTGGCGCGGGTGATGGATGCGCACGGGACCGTTGAGACGGTCGAGGAAGAGCGCGAGCTGGTCGATGGAGACTGGGCTGAGATCGAGTTCAAGGGCGTGATGCAGGAGAATGTTTCTGAGTCGGGAGCGGAGAACGAGCCGATTATCGGGGAAGACGTGCTGATCGAGGTGGGTGGCGCGAACACGCTGCCGGCGTTCTCGGAGGCGTTGCGCGGCAAGAAGGTCGGCCAGGAGATGGACTTTGAGGTCGCGTACCCGGCGGACTTCGGCGAGCCGCGGCTGGCCAACCAGACGGTCAAGTACGACGTGACGTTGAGGACGATCAAAAAGAAGACGTTTCCGGAGAAGGACGAAGAGTTCGCCAAGCAGCTTGGGGAGTATGAGAGCTGGGACGACTTCGAGACGAAGCTGCGCGAGATGGCGACGGGTCGGAAGAAGGACCAGGTGGAGAATCGCGCGAAGGAAAAGATGGTCGAGGAGCTGATTGCGAAGTTCCAGTTCCCTGTTCCGGAGACGTTTGTGCAGCAGCAGATCGACGCGCGGCTGGACCGCGGGCTGCGCGCGCTGGCGCAGCAGGGCATGACGGCGGACGATATGCGCAAGCTGGACTTTCAGCGGCTGCGCGAGGCACAGCGGGACCAGGCGGTCGACGAGGTGAAGGCTTCACTGATTCTGGACCGAGTGGCCGAGGCCGAAGGCGTGCAGGTGTCGGAGGACGAGATGGAGCGCGAGTTGCTGATAGCTTCGCTGCAGGCGCGGGAGCCGCTCGAGACGTTGCGGGAGCGGATGGCGAAGGATGGGTCGATCGAGCGGATGCGCGAGCAGATGCGGCGGGAGAAGACCGGGACGATGCTTTACGAGAAGCTGGCGAAGTAGAGAGTGGTGAGAACCCAGGTCTCAGATGCGAGACCTGGGGCACCCAGACTTGTGGTGCGATAAGAATGGGAGAAATACGATGGGTTTGATTCCTTATGTAGTCGAGCAGACGAGCCGCGGGGAGCGGACGTACGACATCTACAGCCGTCTGCTGCGGGACAATATCATCTTTCTGGGCACGCCGATCGATGACAATGTGGCGAACGTGATCATTGCGCAGATGCTGTTTTTAAGCGGCGAGGACCCGGAGAAGGACATCCAGATGTACATCAATAGTCCCGGTGGATCGATTACGGCGGGGCTGGCGATCTACGACACGATGCAGTACATCAAGAACGATGTGGTCACGTTCTGCATCGGGCAGGCGGCGTCGATGGGCGCGTTCCTGCTGATGGCGGGCAAGAAGGGCAAGCGGTTTGCGCTGCCGAATTCGCGGATCCTGATCCACCAGCCTTCGATGGGCGGGCTGAGCGGGCAGGCGACGGACATCGATATCCATGCGCGGGAGATTTTGCGGATTCGTGAGATCACGAACACGCTGATGGCCAAGAGCACCGGGCAGCCGCTAGCGCAGATCGAGCGGGACGTGGAGCGCGACTTTATTATGACGGCTCCGCAGGCTCGAGAATACGGCATTATCGACGATATTATCGACAAGCCTCGGACGTAACGTGGTGGCCTCGGCTTCGGCCGGGGCCTTTTGATTTGGAGGGTGCCATGCAGGCTTTGACGGGCGAGCAGTTGATGGCTTGGGTGGAGCGCACGACGGACGGTTGGCGAAAGCTGGTGGCGGCGCATCCTGAGGTGCTGGCGCTGCCTTGCAGCGTGCGCGAGACGAGCAACGTGGCGGAGCTGCTGCAGCATATCGTGGCGGTGGAGCTGCGGTTTGCGGAGCGGCTGAGCGGCAACGACGTGCCGATTACGGAGTATTCCGCTATAGGGCTGGAGTCGGAGGTGCTGTTTGCTACGCACGCGCGGGCGCTGGGGCTGCTGCGAGACCAGCTCGCGAAGGAAGGCGTCGATTGGGAGGAGGAGCTTGAGTTCGTGCTGCGGAACGGGGGCAAGATGAAGGCTAGCCGGCGTGTGATTTTCGTGCACGAGCTAATGCACTCCATCCGCCACTATGCGCAGCTTGCGACGCTGGTGCGCGAAGCGGGAGTGACGCCGGGATGGGGGATGGACTATTTGCTGATGGGCGGGGTAACACTTTAGGTGGGGTTGATTGAAGTGAGTCTTGCGCCGGGTGGTGCGAGGTGCGTGCGGAATTGAATCCGGTGTAAACTTGGAATTCGGGTGTACGGCTGAAGCCCGGAGGGGTTGCTGAAGATATGAAGACTTCGCGAGGCTCGGATGAGTCGCTACGCTGTTCCTTTTGCCATAAATCGCAGGACGCGGTTGCGAAGTTGATCAGTTCGCCTTCGGACTACCCGCGGGCTTATATCTGCGATGAGTGCGTGGCGGTGTGCAACTCGATCCTGGAGGATGACCGGTCGGAGGCTACGCCGGGGGCGTCGCCGCAGCATCTACCGAAGCCGCAGGAGGTTCGCGGGTACCTGGATGAGTATGTGATTGGGCAGGACCAGACGAAGAAGAAGCTGGCGGTGGCGGTTTACAACCACTACAAGCGGATTCAGATGAACAAGACGCGCGGCAACGAGGTGGAGTTGTCGAAGTCGAATATCCTGCTGGTGGGGCCGACGGGGTCGGGCAAGACGCTGCTTGCGCAGACGCTGGCGAAGGTGCTGGATGTGCCCTTTGCGATTGTGGATGCGACGACGCTTACCGAGGCCGGGTATGTGGGCGAGGATGTGGAA
>CAXUDC010000064.1:0-17415 GCA_964249685.1 uncultured Acidobacteriaceae bacterium | reverse complement strand
CCAAACAGCCAAGCAAAGAACCTAAACAGGTACAAAGTCCCTAACAGCCTCTAGTAATCAAAGCCGCGCCGTTATTGGCCCATTGCACTCTATGTATATCCATGCAACATCGACAAAGTTACGCATCGCAAGGTTTAAAATCCGCCGAGGGCAACCTCGTGGGGTTCGCCCCCCTCCCGGCACCACAATCTTGCACTGAGATGGCACCTCATCCGAGGTGCTATTTCGCTTGCGCAGGGATCTGCCGCTGCGACCAGTACCAAGCGCAGACTCCTCCTTGTACGGAATGACAACAAAAGGCAAGCACTTGCCTTTGCATTCTTGTTGTCATCCCGTAGGGATCTGCGTTTTGCCTAGTGCGGCACCAGACCTAGCAAAAGTGCTTAGAACCTGTTTACCTCCAAATGTAGCTGCTGTTCTTTATTTTTCGCCGTCATCCTGAGCGAAGCCAAGGACCCCCGCATTGACCCTGCGGCTGCATTTCAAGGTAAACGGGTCTAATGCACCGCAGCCGCCCCAATCCCGTCCAGCTCTTTCAGCACCTCCGCCGCCAGCACCAACTCCCCCACCGCAAGATTCTCCCGCAGATGAGCCAGCGAAGAAGTTCCCGGAATCAACAGAATATTCGGCGACCGGTGCAGCAGCCACGCCAGCGCAACCTGCATGGGTGTCGCTCCCAGCCGGGCCGCCACCGCGTTCAGCACAGACGACTGCAGCGGCGAAAACCCACCCAGCGGGAAGAACGGCACATACGCAATCCCCTGCCCGGCCAGCTCGTCGAGCAGCGCGTCGTCTTCGCGATGCGCCAGGTTATAGTTGTTTTGTACGCAGACGATCTTCGCGATCCCCTGCGCCTCTCTCACCTGCTTCGACGTGACATTGCTCAGCCCGATATGCCGGATCAGCCCCTTCTGCTGCAGCTCCGCCAGCGCGCTGACCGGCTCCGCGATCAACCCATCGTCGGTCCCATGGCCCGACCCCATGTGCCGGTAATTGACGATGTCGAGCGCGTCCCGGCCGAGATTACGCAGATTCTCCTCGGTCCCCGCTGCAAGCTCCGCCGACGAAAACGCCGGCAACCACGATGCATCTGCGCCCCGCCGGGCCCCCAGCTTGGTCACGATCACCAGGTCCGCAGGGTACGGGTGTAGCGCCTCGCGAATAATCTGGTTGGTCACATGCGGCCCATAGAAGTCCGACGTATCCAGGTGATCGACCCCGGCCGCAACCGCCTCCCGCAGCACCGCCAGCGCGGCCTCGCGATCCTTCGGCGGGCCAAATACCCCCGGCCCCGCCAACTGCATGGCCCCATAGCCAACCCGGTTGACCGTCAGCCCGGTCCCTGGAAAGGTAAACCGCCCACCTAACTTCTTCGCGCTCATACTTCCTCCTTCAATCCGATTCATCAGCCCTGCCGCGCCTGCCGGAACACCTCGGCCGCGGTCGTCGTTCCCGCCACCTGCTCCGTCCCCGCAACTCCAAAGTCGATCCAGCCCGAGTTCACCCCGTCCATCATCTCTTCATACGCCCCGGTCCTGCCGGCCGGAATCCCGAACGACTCCAGCACTCCGCTCCAGCGCTCCCGCGGCACCGACTGCGCCACCACTGGCTTCCCCAGCACCTCACCCATCGCCTGGGCCAGCGCCTCTGAACTTATCCGCGACCCCAGCTCCACGATCTTCTTGCCAGCCCAACCCTCCACCAGCAACCGCGCCACCAGCCTGCCAATATCCTGCGTTGCGATCATCGGGACCGCGCGCTCGACCGGCGCATACATCGTATGGAACACGCCGGAGGCCTCCGCACCCGCCATCCCGCCCAGAAAGTTCTCGAGAAACGATCCTGCCCGCACCAACGCGAGCGGAAACGGCACCCGCTCCAACGCCACTTCCATCGTGTGGGCCGGCGTAATCAGCCCCAGGCCGCCCGTCTTTTCGGACCCGATCGACGACAACACGACCACCCTCGGCGGCGGCACCCCGCCCAGAGCCTTCACCAGGCTGTCGATCACCACCTGCGACTCCGGATACCCTGGCTCCGGCGCAATCATCGGCGGCACCATCACAAACGCGCCCTCCACTCCCTCAAGCGCAGACGCTACCGCAGCCGCGTCGGTCAGGTCTCCCTGGCGAACCTCTACCCCCTGCGCCGCCCACGCCGCAGCCTTCTGCGGGTCGCGCGCCAGCCCCCGCACCGTGTGCCCCTGTTCCAGCAAATACTTCGCCGTAGCCCCGCCCACCTTGCCCGTAATGCCCACAACGAAAAACATGGCTCACTCCTCCGCCGGTCTCAAGCCTCAGGCAGCCTGTCCGTAACCTTTGTTCGATGTTCCGGAACCACGCAGGATGCAGCAAAATCCAACCCACATGAAGTGATGACTAAACCTAGCCGTGCCCCATTCATCGCAGTTTCACCGCGATAAGTGGGTTCACCCCATTACCTCCCGCAGCCGATCCAGAAACGGCCGCTGCGAAGCCAGCACGTACTCCCCCGCCTGCGCCAGCGAGAACCACGCCCCGCGATCCACCTCCGGCACCCTCAAGCGCCGGCCCGATCGTGGCGGCCACTCCACCTCGCACTCGTTACTGCGCAGCTGCCGCGGGTCGCAATCGCCGGCAAACGCCCACGCCACCACCTCCTTGCCGCCCGCCTGCACAATCCGGCCCAGCTCCAGAAACGGTTCCGCCGCCAGGAAGCCGGTCTCTTCCCCGAACTCACGCCGCGCCGCTGTCAGCAGGTCCTCGCCCTTGTCCGCGCCGCCCTTCGGGATCGTCCAGAACCCCTTGTCCTTCTTCGCCCAGAACGGCCCGCCCGGATGCACCAGCAGCACCTCTAGCCCCGCCCCGCCCCGGCGATACATCAGCAACCCCGCACTCAACCTCTTCATAACCCTCCTCAAATCAACACAGCGGGTGCCCCATGATATCCGCAGCTTCATCGCGGTATCGTGGGCGCTATCCTTGGCCCATCTCGGACACCACTACATCTAATGCTACCCTCACCAAAGCTCCCGTAAAAATGATCCCCCTCCCCATCGACGCCCTCCTCCCCGGCCTCCTCGCCTCGCTCGCCCGCACCCCCAACCTCATCCTCGAAGCCGCTCCCGGTGCCGGCAAGACCACCCGCGTCCCCCCGGCGCTCCTGTCCGTCGTCCCGGGGCAGATCATAGTCCTCGAGCCGCGCCGCATCGCCGCCCGCCTGGCCGCGCGCCGCGTCGCCGAAGAGCTCGGCGAACCCCTCGGCCAGACCGTCGGCTACCAGGTCCGCTTTGAAGAAGTCACCTCCCCCCAAACCCGTCTCCGCTTCGTCACCGAGGGCATCCTCACGCGCCGCCTCCTCTCCGACCCCACCCTCCAGGGCGTAGACGCCGTCCTGCTGGACGAGTTTCACGAGCGTCATCTCGAAACCGACCTCGCCCTCGCCCTCCTCAAGCGCCTGCAGCAAAGCCGTCCTTCGCTCCACCTCATCGTCATGTCCGCCACGCTCGATACCGGCCCGGTCGCCGCCTTCCTCAACGCTCCCACCCTGCGCTCCGAAGGCCGAGTCTTCCCCCTCACCATCCGCCACCTGCCGTACTCGCCCGCGCCGCTGCCAGCGCAGGTCGCCTCCGCCGTAGCCCTGCTCCTGGCGGAAAAGCACCAGGGAAACCTCCTCGCCTTCCTGCCCGGCATCGCCGAGATCCACCGCACCGCCCGCGCCTGCGAGCCGCTCGCCCGCGCCCACGGCCTCCTCGTCCTGCCCCTCCACGGCGGACTTACCCCCGCCGAGCAGGACCGCGTCCTCACCCCCACCCCCCAGCCCAAACTCATCCTCGCCACCAACGTAGCCGAGTCCTCCGTCACCGTCCCCGGCGTCACCGCCGTCATCGACTCCGGCCTCGCCCGCCAGGCCACCTGGTCGGCCCAGCCCGGCACGCACTCCGGTCTCCCCACCCTCAACATCGCCCGCATCAGCCAGGCCTCTGCCACCCAGCGCGCCGGCCGCGCCGGACGCACCGCCCCCGGCCAGGTCCTGCGCCTCTACCCCCAGCAGGACTACGACCAGCGTCCCGCCCACGACACCCCCGAAATCCTCCGCGCCGACCTGGCCCAACTCTGCCTAACCCTCCGCGTCCTAACCCAACCAAATACACCACCCCCCACCGTGCCCCATTCATCGCAGTCTCACCGCGAGGAGTGGGTCCCCACACCATTCATTTCACCGGGTGCCCCAGGTCTCGCATCTGAGACCTGGGTTCTTCCCTCTGCAGCCAAGCCCAATCCGCCGCTAGCCCCCCTGGCCTGGCTAACCCCACCCCCACCCCAGGCCATCCTCCAGGCCGAGTCCCTCCTCGACAGCCTCGGCGCCACCGGGCCCATGGCCGCCCGGCTCGCCCGCTACCCGCTCCCCCCACGGCTCGCCCGCGTGCTCATCGCCGCGCTCGACCACGGCATCGGCGAGTCCGGCTGCCAGGCCGCCGCCCACCTCAGCTCCACCCTCCAGACCGCCGGCGACCTCCTCACCCAGCTCGACGCCATCCCCGACCCAGCCACCGCCCGCATCCTCAAGCAACTCCTCCGCCTCGCCCACCCGCCAAAGCAAACCACCTACCACGACGACACCCTCCTCCAGGCCCTCCTCACCGGCTTCCCCGACCGCGTCGCCCGCCGCCGCGCCGGCCGCGAGGTCCTCCTCGCCGGCGGCCTCTCCGCGGAGCTGGCCGCCGACCCACCCCCCTACGACCTCCTCCTCGCCGTGGACGCCGAAGACCGCACCGACAAACCCCTGCCCCTCATCCGCACCTGGTGCCGCGTCGAGCCCGACTGGCTCCTCGACCTCTTCCCCGAGCGCCTCCACGAGGCCACCACCCTCACCTGGAACCGCATCGCCGAGCGCGTCGAAGCCGTCTCCACTCTCCGCTACGACCAGCTCATCCTTGAGGAGTCCGTAGACCACCATCCCGACCCCGAACAAGCCGCAGAACTCCTCACCCAGAAGGCCCTCGAAGCTGGCCTGCCCCGCTTCCTCGATCCGGAAGCCCTCGAAACCCTGGAAGCCCGCCTCGCCTTCGCCAACCTCCCGCCCCTGTCTTGGCAACCCAGCCAGGTGGGACCGGACCACCCACCAACCCAGATCGACGCCTATCACCTCCTCCGCAGCTTGGCCACCGGTCTCCGCACCTTCGCCGAGCTAAAATCCGCCACCAAAAACCTCCTCCCCCTCCTCGAGCAATCCGTCCCGCGCCTGCACGAGCTTGCCCCCGCCACCCTGAAGCTGCCCACCGGCCGCACCACCCGGGTCCACTACGACCAGGGCAAACCACCCTGGATCGCCTCGCGCCTGCAGGACTTCTTCGGCATGGCCGAGACCCCACGCATCGGCCCACGGCGCGAGCCCGTCGTCGTCCACCTCCTCGCCCCCAACCAGCGCGCTGTCCAGACCACCACCGACCTCGCCGGCTTCTGGCAGCGGCTCTACCCGCAGGTCCGCAAGGAGCTCATGCGCCGCTACCCCCGCCACCCCTGGCCCGAGCGCCCCTAACCAAATAGAACGGGGTGCCCCATGATCACCGCAGCTTCATCGCGGTGATCGTGGGCGCAGTCTCTCACAGCCCTAACTCGCCCCACAAACCCCAATCCCTTCCTACACACACAACCATTCCGCCCTCATCCCGCTCCAAATCCACAAGAGAGCCGCACGACACCAACAGACTTCTCCCGTTTGCGTTACCCTTGTAGAGGCGCTACCGGCGAGCGAGCACGACACCAACATCACTGACCCGGGAAGCGAGCCAAAATGAACCTTCAAGGCCCATTGATGACGCAAGTAAAAGCAAATCCCGGCTTGTTCAAGCGGAACCCTCCCATCGCGGGTGAAGCCGAGGCCATCGAAGCCGCCAAGAACGGCGACGCCGACGCCTTCTCGAAGCTCTACGCCCTGCACAAGCGCCGCGTTTACACCCTGTGCCTGCGCATGCTCGGCAACGTCTCCGAAGCCGAAGACATGACCCAGGAGGCCTTTCTACACCTCTTCCGCAAGCTCGGCAGCTTCCGCGGTGAGAGCGCCTTTTCCACCTGGCTGCACCGGCTCACGGTCAACCTCGTGCTGATGCACCTGCGCAAGAAGGGCCTGAACCTGGTCTCGCTTGAAGAAACCATCAGCCCGTCCGAGGAAGACGCGCCCAAGCGCGACTTCGGCTCGCGCGACCCCATGCTGGCCGGCTCGGTCGACCGCGTGGCGCTCGAGCGCGCCGTCGCCTCCCTGCCCCCGGGCTACCGCATGGTCTTCGTTCTGCACGATGTCGAAGGCTTCGAGCACAACGAGATCGCGACCATGCTCGAGTGCTCCACCGGCAACAGCAAGTCACAGCTCCACAAGGCCCGGCTGAAGCTGCGCGAGCTCCTGCGCCTGCAAAGCCAGATGGCCGCCGTCGCCGGCAAGGAGGCGCAGGCATGAACGATCCCATCAAGACCCCGCCGAACGGTATGTCGCCCGAAGCCTATAGCGGCAAACCGGACGATCTGCACGACCTCTTCGCCGTCAACCCCAACTACGACGGCCCGGCCGAGGAAGATCCCCTCGCCGCGCTGCGCAACGACCCCAACTACTCGGCGCTGATCCGCGACCTGGAGTACATCGCCAAGCAGGCCCGCATGCTCTTCGAGCCCGCCGCCGAGGAGCCAAGCGACAACGTCTGGGACAAAATTCAGAGCCAGCTCAAAGCCGAAACGCCGGACGCTTAGATCGGCGCTCGTGCGACTCCTCAAGGGTACGGGCAGGTCGAGCCGCGGACTCCCCCGCTACGCTACGGAATGACGACAAAAGACGTCTGCTGTATTTGTTGTCATTCCGCGGGGATCTGCGGTTCTACTCGGTTCACATGAAGTCCGCAGGTTAAGTGTAAAAATCGCCATTTTAAGGCTCGCGAAATGAAGCTTTTTGCATCTCAAAGTGCGGTTGTGCACCTAAAAGCGACAAGTAGACTTTACAAAATGTCAAGTCATTTTGACACCATTAAACCTCACCCTTATAGCCGAACCACAGTATGCCCCACGCACATCTCGCCCGCTTCCTTCACCAGCAGGTCGATCAGCCCGTCACCCTGGGCGAGAAACCAAACCCCCGCCAAGAGCCGCTCCTGGGGGTGGCCGTCCGGAAACAGGTGAAGCATCAAGGCGTCGGCGTGCTTGCGGAGGCTTGCCTGCTTCTGCACCTCGAACGTGGCAGCCATGCGCCGCAGACGGTTCATCTGGTAGCGCATCTTGCTGGCAGAGACCTCGGCCGAGCGGCCGAGGCTCGCATCCATCGCCGTCAGGTAGCTTGTAAGTGCCGTCAATTCAACGTCCATCGCGTTGCCTGCGGCCGCCAGCCTGCGCTTGCCCTCGATCGGTATCGCGCGGGCACCGAGCCGCTGGCCGAGGTTTTCGGCGGTCTTTGCCTCGAAAACCTGGTCGAGCGATACCTCGTGCTTTTGCATCACACTGGCGATGGCGGGCTCAAGCAGCGTGGCCGAAAAACGCGGGAGCACCGGCGTGATGCGCCCAAGGATCGCCTGGTAGAGCACCGCGGACTGCGCAAAGTAGGCGATCTCCGCCGGACCACCCACGTAGGCCGCTGTGGGCAGGATGGTGTCCTGAAAGAGCGGCCGCAGCAGCGCGTTGGGGCTCAGGCGCTCAGGCGTAAGCTCTAGAATTGAAAGCAGTTCCGCCTGGGTGTAGGTGTGCGAGCCTGCCTTCCACTGCTCGCCGACGCGTCGCAGAGGATCGCGACGGCCGGTCGTTTCTTCAAGGAGAAACAGCAGCGATGCGCCCGGTTTGACCAGCACCTGCGCGTGGTAGCCGGCCGCCTCGAGCTGCGTGGTACGGGCCAGCAGGGCCTGTTCGAGCTCCGGCGCGCGCTCCAGTGCGGCGCGCAGCGTGGGGGTACCAAGCGCATGGAAATCGCGGGTGGCTGCGTCGAGAACGATCAGGCCGTGGTCCGCGAAGAGAGCGGACATGAGCTGCGCGAAGGCGCTGCCCAGGGTCGCTTCCGGGCGGTAGCAGCGGGCCAGCAGGTCGCAGATAGGCGCGTAGGAGAGGAGCTCCGCGGCCTGCTCGAGCAACGCCGCGACGCCCGCGCCGAGGGGCACGCCGCCGACCTCCACGCCGGTGCCGGCGAGGTTCAGCTTCAGAGTTTCTACCGCATGCTTGCTGAGCAGATGGGCCTGGTCGACTTCGGCCAGGTCGTGATCCTCGGTGGCGAGCCAGAAGATGGGGACGTGCTCGATGCCGGTGGCGCGGGTCGCTTCCGCGGCGCGTGCGATCGCGGTCGCGGCCTTGAGCAGCGTCAGGAGCGGTCCGCCGAAGAGGCCTACCTGCTGCCCGGTGACAACGGCGCGGGCCCCGGCGCGGAGCTTTTCGATGTTGGCGAAGGCGGCTGCCGAGGCCTCAAAGGTGCGGTTCTGAGCGGTGAGCAGGTCTGCCAGGCGGGCGGTGTGGGGGACGGCCACGTCGCGGCTCATCCAGGCGCTGGAGGCGGGGGGGACGGGGTACCAGGAGCGGAGCGGGGACCCCTCGGCGGCATGGTCCAGTGCGAGGTACTCGCCGTAGAGGCGGGTAACGTGCGGCAGGACCGACATGGGGTAACATTCAGCGCTCATAGATTCTCGACAGCTCCCACTCTACTGTACCGGGACAAGCGGTTGGATGCACTGTTTCACCCGGCCGACGCAGAATGATAGGTTAGGCAAAGGAGATGCGATGGCGATGAAAGGTTTGGTGAAGAAAGCGGCGGGCAGCAAAGACCAGGCGGCAGCGCCGGCACGGCTGCGGGGCAAGGCCGTGGTGCACTCTTCCACGGTCTCGTTTCAGGGCAGGGTGTTTTCGGTGACGACGGACGATGTGACCGAGCCGGGCGGGGTCCGGGGGACGCGCGACGTGATCCGGCATAACGGCTCGGTGGTGGTGCTGGCGGTGGATGCGTCCGCGAACCCGGCCGACCCGACGATCCTGCTGGAGCGGCAGTATCGCCATGCGGCGGGGCAGTTCCTCTTGGAGCTGCCGGCCGGGCGCATGGAGCCGGGGGAGGCTCCGCTGGCGGCGGCGAAGCGGGAGCTGATCGAAGAGACGGGATTTCGCGCGAAGAAGTGGAGCCGGCTGGTGCAGTACTATGCCAGTCCCGGGTTTCTTTCGGAGTACTTCCATGTGTTTCTGGCCGAGGATCTTCAGGCAGGTGTGGCGGAGCCAGAGGAAGACGAGAAGATAGAACTGCTGCAGGTGCCGCTCTCCGACTTAGTGGCGCAGATTACTGAGGGTAAGATTCGCGATGGCAAAACTATCCTCTCTGTTTTACTTTTTCAGACTAATTTGTTAGTAGGACGAAATGGCAAAGATTTGGGAATCTAGTGTCAGGTACGCGACAGAAGAGTTTTGCCGGAAGGCCTACTACTATGGAAGGAGAGGGCCGATGGCTGCTCTCACTAAGGATCGGCCGCCCAACGGCCAGAAGGAAGGAAGAAATGTCAGTTTACAAAGGCGAAGTGAAATGGTTCAACAATGCCAAGGGATTCGGCTTCCTTGGACGTCCTGATGGTCCGGATGTGTTCGTGCACTATAGCTCGATTCAGCTGGATGGGTACAAGTCGCTGAAGGAGGGTGACGCGGTGGAATTTGATATTATCCAGGGGAACCAGGGGCCACAGGCGGATAATGTAACTCGGTTTCGGGCTGCGTTATAGGTTGTGGGTTGGGTTTTTTGCGGGACTGGCTTTGGGCTGGTCCCGTTTGTTTGTGGTGTGGTGTTTCGCTTTTGGGTGTAGTGCGGTGCCGGTCGAAACGCAGATCCCTACGGGATGACAACAAAATGCAAATTGCGGTTCTGTGTTGGTTGGGCATTTGGGAGACTAATCCCACGATAACCGCGATGAAGCCGCGGTGATCATGGGGCACCCCTCAGGATTAGGTGACACCCCCTCGGGGGTAGGTGACACCCCTTGTGATTACTTCTGAGTTAGGTGAAGATATCTTTCATTTTGTCGAAGAGGCCGCGGGAGTGGGGCTCGTTTTCTTCTACCATGGTCTCGCTTAGCTGCTTGAGGAGCGATCTTTGATCCTTGCTGAGCCTGGTGGGGGTGGCGACGCGGATCTCTACGACCAGGTCGCCCTTGCCGCGCTCGTTCAGGTGCGGGACGCCCTTGCCGCGTAGGCGGAACTCGCGTCCGCTCTGGGTGCCTTCAGCTACCTTGATGGATTCCTTACCTTCGAGCGTTTCGATCTCGAGCTCGGTGCCGAGCGCAGCCTGCGGGAAGGAGATGGGGATGACGCAGTGGAGGTCGTCGCCATCGCGCTCGAAGAATTTATGCTTTTTGACCGAGAGCACGACGTAGAGGTCGCCATTCGGTCCGCCGTAGCGGCCGGATTCGCCTTCGCCCTGATAGCGGATGCGGGTGTCCTGCTCGACGCCGGCCGGGACCTTGACGAGGAGCTTGTGCTCTTTTTCCACCGTGGTCTGGCCGTGGCAGGTCTTGCAGGGGTCCGTGATGAGCGTGCCGGTGCCGTTGCACTGCGGACAGGCGCGGGCGACCGAGAAGAAGCCCTGCTGGTAGCGGACCTGGCCGGCACCCTTGCACTGGGGGCAGGTCTGGGGCTGCTTGCCGCGGGCGGCGCCGGTGCCGTTGCAGTCGTCGCAGGTCTCCTGGCGGCGGATGGTGACTTCCTTTTCGGCGCCGAAGACAGCCTCGGTGAACTCAAGGGTCATGTCGTAGCGGAGGTCGCGGCCGCGCTGGACACGGGAGGCCTTGCGCTGGCCGCCCATGTTGAACATCTCGCCGAAGATGTCGCCGAAGATGTCCCCCATGTCCTGTGCACCGCCGGCGCCCTGGAAGGGGTTGCCGCCGCCGGCCGGGCCTGAGCCGCCCTGGAAGGCGGCGTGGCCGAAGCGGTCGTAGGCGGCGCGCTTTTCGGGGTCGGACAGGATGGAGTAGGCCTCCGAGCAGTCCTTGAACTTGGCCTCGGCGGCCGGGTTGTCGGGGTTGCGGTCGGGGTGGTACTGCATGGCGAGCTTGCGGTAGGCGGTCTTGATCTCGCCGTCGGAGGCGGATTTGATGACGCCGAGCAGTTCGTAGTAGTCGGATTTGGTCGCGGTGGCCATGGTTCTCCGGGGTGGTACCTGGTCGATGTCGAGTCCCGGGGGCTAAAGCCCCGTATTGCGGGGGGTTGGTAGTTGTCCAGGCTAAAGCCTGGACCTATCTCAGGAGCAAAAGCAGCATTGTGGGACCAAAAGGGCGGGATGAAAACGATTATCCCGACAGGTTAGTCGTTGATTTGGGCGGGGTTGCTGGCGATGCGGACCATGGCGGGGCGCAGGAGGCGCTCGCGGATCTTGTAGCCGCGGCGGATCTCTTCTACGACCTGGTGGTCGGGGAACTCAGCCGTTTCGATGCTGCCGAGGGCCTCGTGGATGCGCGGGTCAAACTGGGCGCCGATGGTTTCGACGGAGACGACCTGCATGTTTTTGAGCGCGTCTTCCATCTGCTTGAGGATGAGCTCGACGCCGGAGCGGAGCTGGTCGGCTGAGCCCTGGGCCTTGAGCGCGAGAAGGAAGTTGTCCATGACGGCGAGAAAGGGCTCGACGGTGGAGCCGATGGTGTACTCGCGGGCGTCCTGGCGCTCTTTTTCAGCGCGCTTGCGGGCGTTGTCGAACTCGGCCTGCAGGCGGGCGAGGCGATCCTTGAGCTGGTCGCGCTCGGCGGTGAGCTGGAGGAGTTCGGGGTGCTCGGCGAGGGGCTCGGCGAGGGTTTCGGGGGTGGCGTGATCGGGCTCGGTTGCTTCGAGTTGCTCTTCCTGCATTGGGTGTTCCCTTCCTTCTTGGGCGGGGTCCGGGGTGATGCCGGCCCAGCGGGTTACTTTGTCCCAGGCGTTTGCCATTGTTGCCTCAGGTTTATTTTAGCTTGTAGGCGCTTCGAAATGCGGCGGTCCTTCGCTTCGCTCAGAATGACGGCGAAAATCGAGTCACGGCAGACATGGCGTGGAGTCGCTAGCGGTGGCCGAGGTTCTGACGCTCGAGGACCTGAGCGATGTAGGCTACGGCGTTGACGGTCTGCTCGTACTGCATGCGGCGCGAGCCGAGGACGCCGACAGTACCGTGCTGCTCGCCGGCGAACCGGGCGGGGGCAGCGATGAGGACGAGGCCGGCCATCTCGGGGGCCTGCTCTTCGAGGTCGAAGATGACGCGGACGGACTCCTGGCGGGTGTCGATGTAGGCGTTGAGGAGGTCGACGAGCTTCTGTTTGGCCTCGAGCGCGGAGAGGATCTCACGGAGACGGTCGCGGTCTGCGGGGTCGGTTTGTGCGCCGACGAGGTTGGCAACGCCTTCGACGTAGATGCTCTGGCCGAGGGTGGGCGGGACGGCGCCGGCCCAGAGCTGCTGGACAGCGGTGAGGAGGCGGTGGTACTCGCGGCGCTCGGTTTCGACGCGGTGGGCGAGCTCGACGCGGATGCGCTCGATCTCCCAGCCGCGGAAGTTTTCGTTGAGGAAGTTGGCGGCGGTGGTGAGCTCGGTCAAGGACAGGTCGTGGTCGAGAGCGAGGACGCGGTCCCGGACCATGCCGCCCCGGGTGACGACGACGGCGAGGACGCGGGAGGCGGCGAGATGGGAGAAGTGGACGTGCTCGAGTTGGTCGCCGCCAGGGACCGACGCGATGGCGACGCCTACGCCGGAGGTGAGGGTGGCGAGGACGTGGCTAGTGCGCTCCAACACCGCCTGGGTGCCGGCTACGCCGTGAAAGCGAGCATCGATGGCGTCGCGGGTGTGCTGGAGGATGGGCGAGTCGATGTTGGCGACGTAGAGGCGGAAGGCGGCGGCGGTGGGGATGCGGCCGGCGGAGGTGTGGGGCTGCTCGAGGAGGCCGGCGTCTGTAAGGGCGACCATCTCGTTGCGGATGGTGGCGGGGCTGGTGGCCGAGAGTGAGGCGGCGATGGTGGCGGAGCCGACGGGCTCGCCGGTGGCGATGTAGCGCTCGACGATGGTGGTGAGGATGGCGCGCTGACGGGGAGTGATTTCGGGCATCGGCGTGGCCTCCTGGGATAAGGATACGCTGGTCGTCAAGGGGGTGGATTCGTAAGGGTTCAAGGATTGCGCCCACGTTGCCGCGATGAAACCGCGGACAAAATGGGGCACCCCGGGTGGTTAGCTGATTTCGAGGACGTCCTGCTCAGTGCCGGCGATGGCTTCGGCGGCGGCTACTATCTTGTCGGCTACGTCGTAGTAGGCTCCGCCGAGCGTGCTGCCGCGGCCGGCGAGGGCTACGGGCAGGCCGGTGTCTCCGCCCTTGCGGACGGCGGGGTCGAGATCGACCGAGCCCAGGAAGGGCAGGCCGAACTGGCGGGCGGTCTGCTCGGTGTTGCCAGCGCCGAAGACGTCCAGCAGGGTGCCGTCGGGCAGGCGCATCTGGCTCATGTTTTCTACAAGGCCGAGGACCTCGACGTGGACCTGGTGGAACATCTCGAGGGCCTTGCGGGCGTCCTGCAAGGCTACTGCTGAGCCGGTCGAGACGACGACGGCGCCGGTGAGCGGGACGGTCTGGACGAGCGAGATGACGACGTCGCCGGTGCCGGGGGGGAGGTCGATGAGGAGGTAGTCGAGGGTGCCCCACTCGACCTGCTGGAGGAACTGGCGGATGATCTGGTGGAGCATGGGGCCGCGCATGACCATGGGCTTGTCGCCGGGGGAGATGAGGCCGACGGAGATGAACTTGACGCCGTGCGAGAAGATGGGCTCGATGCGATTCTCGCCGACGACGTTGGGCTGGCGCATGACGCCGAGCATCATGGGTACGTTGGGGCCGTAGATGTCGGCGTCGATCAGGCCGACCTGGTAGCCGGATTTGGCGAGCGCGACGGCGAGGTTGACGGAGACGGTGGTCTTGCCGACGCCGCCTTTGCCGGAGCCGACGGCGATGACGTGGGCGACGCCGGGGAGGGGCTGGGGGGTGGGGGCTTGGGGTTGCTGGGGTGCCATTTTGCTCCTGCTTAGTTTTCTATGGAAGCGGCAGCGGTCAATTCACGTCTGAGCGCTCCGCGAGGGTTTGTTGCCGCGAAGCGTTGCAGGGTCGCTACAGCTACGGATGACGTTAGTTGAGAAAGAGCGAAGATACAGGACTTCCTGACCGAAGTAGCTTCCCGCTCATCTTCCAGACGCTCTGAGAGCAAGGTAGCCGCTTCTTCGTCCCGTAAGTTTCCGAGTGCTTCCGCTGCGTGATCGCGAAGCCGGGTTCCGAGCGCGGAGTTGGCGAGGACCTGCCGCAAAGCGACTTGGTGGCTGGAGTCGGCAGACGGTGGTAGAAAGCCCAGAACGTAGGCCGACATAATCTTCGACCAGGGTTTGTACTGGGCGTCGAGCATGACCCTCGACAGGAGATCCGGATCCACGTGCGTGGAATCGGCGATGAGCCGTTTGGCCGCTTCAATGGCGCGGAACTCTTCTCCGGTCAGCAGTTCCATCACTTGGAAGACGATATCGGTCTGCACACAGCGTTTCATTGAGAGCACCCTTTGCACCTGATGTGCCTGGCATACGTTCCAGGAGGCGATTTGCTTGTGGCATTGCTCCTCGCTGCGTCGCAGGCATCGCGCTCTGTTGGACCGGAACCGATACCGTAGACCCGCTTAAAGGGCAGCTTGGTCTTGCCGATGGGCTGCAAATTGCCTACCGCTTCGCACCTCCACGTCCTGGCTGCCACTTACATGACCTCAGCTCTAGTTTACTCTTCCGGTCTTTACAGGTGCCAGTCGGCGGTGAGTTCTTCGCGGAGGCGTTTGCGCCGGAGGGTTTCGCCGGCGCGCATGTCGCGGCGGCGGCCGGCGTCTTCCCAGCGGCGGCGCTGGTGATCGGTTTCGAACTCCAGTTGGGGAACTTCGATTCCCTTGCCGTCCATGCCGACCGCGACGAAGGTGATGTACGCCGAGGAGACGTGGCGGAGCTGCTGCTTGCGGACATCCTCCACCATGGCCTTGACGCCGACCTCCATCGAGGTGCGGAAGGCGCGGTTGACGCTGGCTTTGAGGATGAGCAGGTCGCCGACATGGACGGGGGCGACGAAGTCCAGATGGTCCATGCTGGCGGTGACGGTGATGGCGCGCGCGTGGCGGCTGGCGGCGACCGCGCCGGCGAGGTCCATGAACTGCATGAGGCGTCCGCCGAAGAGATTGCCGAGCGCGTTGGCGTCGCCCGGGAAGATGATCTCGATGCGTTCGGATTGGGACTCGCTTACGCGACGGGTCAGGGTGGTTTCGGACATGGATACAGTTTACTCCGGGCGGAAGACAAACCTTACCACGGATAGGACGGATCAAAGACGGATAGTACGCAGACTTGGCTTATCACTTCTGATCCGTCTTTGATCCCTCTTATCCGTCGTGAATTTGGCAACTAGAATGGGGGCATGGATAAGGTTGCGATGTTGACGCAGATTTTGGCCGAGCACCCGAACGATGCGTTTGCGCGGTATGGGCTCGCGATGGCGCTGGTGGGCGAGGGCCGCGTGGCCGATGGTCTGGCGGAGTTCGACAGGTGCATTGCGCTGAGCCCGGACTATGTGCCCGCGTACCAGATGTCGGCGCAGACGATGGCCGCCCAAGGTGACAAGGCGGGTGCGGTCGCGAGGCTGCATCACGGGATCGTGGCGGCGATGCGGATGGGCAACCAGCATGCGCGGGACGAGATGGAAGCGCTGCGGGACGACCTGGCGGGGGAGTAGCCGGTGGCTTCGGACACCCAACTATTGATGACAGAAACAGACGGTCCAATGCGACGCCCAGGGGAGCTTGCGAAACATCTATACTCTTCGTATGGCTACCCCCGTTCTGCCCTCGACCCTTGGCGCGTTGCGCGCATCTGAGTACACCCCTGAACGCGTCTCCCGGTCAGTGAAGGATGAGCTGCGGGATAACCTGATCGCGCGGCTGCGCGTGGTTGCAAAATCAAAGGAACCGCTGTTTCCCGGCATCGTCGGGTATGACGATACCGTGCTGCCGCAGATTGTGAACGCGGTTTTGTCGCGACATAATTTCATTTTGCTGGGGCTGCGCGGACAGGCGAAGTCACGCATTCTGCGCGCGCTGACGCACCTGCTCGACGCACAGGTGCCGTATGTTGCGGGCTCCGAGCTGCGCGACGATCCGTACGCGCCGCTGTCGAAGTTTTCGAAGAACCTGATCGCGAAGATGGGGGAACAGACGCCGATCGCGTGGATGAGCCCGCAGGAGCGCTATGTCGAAAAGCTGGCGACGCCGGATGTGACCGTGGCCGACCTGATCGGCGACGTGGACCCGATCAAGGCCGCGCGCTCGGGCGAGGAGCTGGGCTCCGAGCTGACCATGCACTACGGGCTGCTGCCGCGCGCCAACCGCGGCATCTTCGCCATCAACGAGGTGCCGGACCTGGCCGGCAAGATCCAGGTGGCGCTGTTCAACATCATGCAGGAGGGCGACGTTCAGATCAAGGGCTACCCGGTGCGGCTGGAGCTGGATGTGGCGATCGTGTTTTCGGCCAACCCGGAGGATTACACGGCGCGTGGCAAGATTGTGACGCCGTTGAAGGATCGCATCGGGTCCGAGATTCGGACGCACTATCCGGAGTCGGTTGATGAGGGCATTTCAATTACGGAGCAGGAGTCGTGGACCGCGCGCAGCTATGCTTCCGACCAGACGATTCAGGCGATTGAAATTCCCCACTACATCCGGCAAATCGTTGAGCAGATTGCATTTACGGCGCGCGAGGACAAGAAGGTGGACAAGCGCTCGGGCGTGTCGCAGCGGCTGCCGATCTCGACGCTGGAATTGGTTGTTTCAAACGCCGAGCGGCGCGCGCTGATCCATGGTGAGGACACGGTCGTCCCGCGCGTGGGCGATATCTACGCGGCGCTGCCGGGCATCACGGGCAAGATCGAGCTGGAGTACGAGGGCGAGATGCGTGGCGCGGACACGGTGGTGCGCGAGATTATTCGGCAATCGGTGGCGAGTGTGTACGACCAGCACTTTCCGGGCGTCAACACGCAGCAGATCGAGCAGTGGTTCAATCTGGGCGGCAGCGTGCAGTTGAACGACGCGCAGCCGGCGGCCGCGTCGCTGGGCGAGCTGAAGCAGATCCAGGGCTTGTTCGAGAAGCTGGCGCCGTTTCACATCACGGCGAAGTCGAAGCCGGAGATTGCGGTCTCGGCGGCCGAGTTCCTGCTCGAAGGCATGACGGCGCACAAGCGCATCAGCCGCAGCGAGGAGCGGGCGTTTACCGCCGGGGAGAAGAAGCAGCGGAACCAGGATGCGAGTGAGTTTGCGGAGCGGATTCGGGAGCGTGAGTTTGGTGGTGGACAGGATCCTAAGTCGCGTTCGCGGCGTGGGTTCAACTAGGGTTTTTGCTTTACGCGTGGAGTGCATCGACAGGCGAACCGCAGATCCCTACGGG
>CAXUDC010000063.1:11561-17451 GCA_964249685.1 uncultured Acidobacteriaceae bacterium | reverse complement strand
GGGTCCAGCATCTCCCGCGAGCGTCAGCTTCAGTTTCGTGTGCGGCTGGAGTTTTAGACCAGCTTGCCTATAGCTGTAGTACCGCAACGAAAGAGTGGCCCTGTATTTTGTTTGTCATCCCCGTAGGGACCTGCGGTTCGACTGGCGCTGCACTAGATCCCGAATGAAATGCTCCATACCATTCCGTTGAAATGTAGCCGTGGCCTATAAGTCGCCCCTTCAGGGCTTCGCGCGTGTTTGACGGAAACTTGGGGCTTGCGCCCCAGGCTGGTATAAGTCGGGCCTTCAGCCCTAAATAGGGAGCTATACCATCGGCTTCGCCGCGCTGATCATGGCGCCCCGCTTACTTGCGTTTCCCTTTGGCTTTCTTGGTGCGGGCGCGGGTTTTGGACTTGGTCTTGCCGGGTTTCGGCTTGCCGGTACGGGTGGGGCTGGGATGATCTGCCTTGGCGGTGCGGGGTTTGCGGAGGCTGCGCGGGGACTCGCCTTGCGGAGACTCGCTCGGGACCAGGGCGAACTGCAGGCGGCGGGCAGGGCGGTCGATGCGGTCGAGCAGGACATGGACACGCTGGCCCAGCTTGAAGACGCGGCCGGAGTCCGAACCGACGATGGCGCGGTCGGTCTCGCGGAAAAAGAAGTGGTCCTGGCTCCCGAAGGGCAGGGCGTTGGCGAGGCTCTGGATCGGGACCAGGCCTTCGATGAAGAGCTCGTCGAGCTCGACGAAGAAGCCGTATTTGGTGCAGGAGAGCACGGTGGCGTAGAAGTCCTCGCCGATGCGGTCCTGCATGAACTTGATCTTTTTGCCTTCCATGAGCTCGCGCTCGGCATCGTCGGCGCGGCGCTCAGCCTGCGAGGATTCGAGGGCGATGGCGGCGAGTTCTTCAAGCGGGAGATGGAAGTGGTCGCCGTCGTCGGCAAAATGCGGGGGTCCTTCGCTGCGCTCAGGATGACGGCGGTTGGGGGAGGACCACGGTTGCGGGTCGGTACTTAGGATGGGCTGACCGTGAGGGTTCGCTCCGGAGCGCAGAGCGGCGCGCAGCAGGCGGTGGACGATCAGGTCCGGGTAGCGGCGGATGGGCGAGGTGAAGTGCGTATAGCTGGGGCTGGCGAGGGCGAAGTGGCCTTCGTTTTTCTCGCTGTAGCGCGCCTGCTTCAACGACCGCAGCATGAGGAAGCTGAGGATTCGCTCCTCCGGCGTGCCGGCGATCCTGGCGGTCAGGCGCTGGTACATCTGCGGTGTGACCGGGATCTTTTCGGGGACGTCGTGCTGTTGCGGCGCGCGAGCCTTGCCGCCGAAGCGCGAAGCCTTGGCTTGCGCACTGCGCCGGTCGGACTTCATGGTGAAGCTTTTGACGGGCAGCGACGCGAAGCCGAGGGATTGGCCGTAGGTGCTCGCGACCTCCTCGAAATCGAGGATGCGCTTAGGGTCGGGCAGCTCGTGGATCCGGTAAATGCTGTCGCCCCGGGCTTCGAGCCAGTGCGCGACGCACTCGTTGGCGGTGAGCATGAACTCTTCGATGAGGCGGTTGGACCAGCCGCGCTCGGAGCGCGTGATGGCGGCCATGTTGCCCTGCGGGTCGAACTGGATGACGGCCTCGGGCAGGTCGAAATCGATGGAGCCGCGGCGCTGGCGCTTCTTGTTGAGCAGCAGCGCGAGCGCGTGCATCTGCTGGAACGCCGGCACCAGCTCTGTATATTGCTGCAACGTTTCCGGGTCGCCGTCGAGGATCTTCTGCACAGCCGTGTAGGTCATGCGGCGCGCGCTGCGGAGGATGCCCTCGCACAGCTCGTAGCCCACGACCTCGCCTTCGCCGTCGATCTCGGCCAGGCAGGAGAGGACGAGGCGGTCCTCGTCCGGGCGCAGCGAGCACATGCCGGAGGACAGCGCGGGCGGCAGCATGGGCACGGCGCGGTCGGGGAAGTAGACGCTGGTGCCGCGCAGGCGTGCTTCCAAATCGAGCGCGGTGCCGGGCTGGACGTAGTGGCTGACATCGGCGATGTGGACCTGGAGCTGCCAGTTTCCATTGGCGAGTGCGGTGACGAGGACGGCGTCGTCGAAGTCGCGGGCCGTTTCGCCGTCGATCGTGACGATGGGGAGGCCGCGGAAGTCTTGCCTGAACTCGTCCTCTTCGATCGGCAGCGAGGCGGAGTCGTCGGCCTCGGCGAGGACGTTGGCGGGGAAGGCATAGGGCAGGTGATGCTTGCGGATGACGATTTCGACGTCGACGCCGAAGTCGTCGGGATGGCCGAGGACTTCGAGGATGCGGCCCTGCGCGGGACGCGTGGTCGAGGGGAACTCGGTAATCTCGACATCGACGGCGAGGCCTTCGAGGGGGTCGTGCCTAACGGGATCAAGCGCGTAAGTGGTGCGCGCTTCTTCGCCGATGACGCGGTGTTGCGTCGACGGCGCAGGCAGCACGGGCTGACCGTCTGCGCCGTCGGGGATCAGGATCGGCTGGGTCATGCGCTCATCGAGCGGGGTGATGTAGTTGTGGCGGGTGGTCAGGTCGGTGTCGTCACGACGGCGCTGGCCGCGGGCGTAGTGGAAGATGCCGACGACGGTGGGATTGCGGCGCGTGAGCACGCGGGCGATGCGGCCGGAGCGGCGACCGTCGCTGCCCGGGGGCGCTTCGTCTACGAGGACTTCGTCGCCCTGCATGGCACCGTTGAGCTGGAAGGGCGGGATGAAGAGATCGTCCTCGCGCGAGGTCGAACCGTTGGGCCGGACGAAGCCGAAGCCATCGCGGTGCAGGTCGAGCCGGCCGGTGAGGAGGCGGTCGCGGGTGATGCGGGCGGGGGCCCCCCTCCCCGGGTTTGATCCTAAGATATTCGATGCATTAGGGTTAGATCCAGAGCTCGATCCAGAGATGGAGCTTGGGCGCGCGGTCTTTTCCGGCGTGGTGTGGGGCCGGGACCACTGGCCTGTGTCAAGTTTTACCAGGTCGCCGCGCAGGGTGAGGCGGGCGAGTTGCTCGAGCAGCAGCCGGCGCTCGCGGCCGCCGCCGAGGCCGAGCTCGCGGACGAGCTGCTTGTAGCCGGCGCGCGCGGAGGGGCTGCGCTCGATGAGGCGGAGGAGGGCTGCATCGCTCAGCGGGTCGGTCCGGGTCTCGTCTTGCGGGTTCTGCTTGTCCTGCTTGGGCATCCTTGCTTAATTGTAAGGCGGGCAGGGACGCGGACAGGGCAGGGATGGCCCAGGAAAAGGCTTGCGTCTGAAAAATTCCTCTGTAAACTTGAGGGCGTCCCAGCAAAACAGTTTGTCGAAACTTTCCGCGTGCCCGAGGCCCCGATGCTAGCTCCGCTCCGCCGGTTCGGTCTGCCTGCCGTGCTGTTCTCTGCCGCTGCCCTGTTTTCCGCCTGTGCCCTGTTGACCGGCTGTGCGCTTTCGCCGGCCGCGACCCCGACCGCGCAGACCTTCACGATCTTCGCCACCGGCACGGTCCCGCCCGCGGCGGTGGTCGCCAGCGGCAGCCCGCTCGCCAGCCCGACCAGGCTCTGCGCGGTCGCAAACGCGTTCGCGACCCCGGTGTGCGCCAGCGCGCTGGTGTTGTTCGCAATCGCCTGCGGGCCCGTCAGGTAGCCGGCCATCGCGTACGCGCTCGCCACCGTCGTGGCCTCCGTCACGTTGATCGTCAGCGAGCTTGAAAACGTTGCCGGATAGGCCCCTGTGCAGGTGCCCAGCGGCGCCATCTCTGCGATCGCAGTATTGTTCGGCGCGATGCTCGCGGCCACCAACGGGCCATTCCAGCCTAGCGTAGCGACGCAGCCCAATGACCTGACGCTGGCTGTCACGTTTCCGTTTCCGGACCCGAGCGGAGTTCAAACCGGCCAGCGACTCCTGCACTTGATGCCAGCGGAAGGGTTGTAATTGCCGGCGATGATGGCGAGGGGACGCTGGTTTCGCTTACGAACCTGGGCGCGCCGATTGTGGTGAGCCAACCCGCGAGTGGCCCGGACTACTACATCTTCTCTCCGCTGGGCGTGACGATCAATCCTTCCGGCGATGCGTGGCTCGTGGGCAGCGTTTTTACAATCCTGGCTACACCGGCGGCGAGAGGGCGTTGGTCCGCGTGAATACGACGAGTGGGGCCGTGACCTACTCTGCCGAAACCAGCAACAGCTCGATTGGGTCGGCCCTGGCCAGCGATGGCACGGGCAGGATCTTCGAGGCGCAAAGCACGCTGAAGCAAATTGCGGAGTTCACCAACTCCGGCACGTTCGTCCAGGCGCTCGACACCGGTGCCGGCCTGTCTTACACCGGGCTCGCCGTGGACGGCAACGGGTAAGACAAAGAACAGTAGCTACGCTTGGAGGGGAACGGGTCTAAAGCCGCGAAGCAATTGTTTGGCTTGGCGGCGGGACTGAAGTCCCGCCCTTTTTAAAACGTGATTTGATTAGACCGTTCCTAAGAGGATTGCGCCCACGATGACCGCGATAAAGCCCGCGGTACATCATGGGGCACCCCCGGGGTGTTATTTTGCGGTGGGGTTTTGGAGGGAGCAGCAGGCGTCGGTGCGGCCGCAGATGCACTTGCGGGTTTCGGCGTCGGGGTGGGTGGCCTGGGCGTAGGTTTGCTGGGCGGCGATGAGGCCGTCGCCGAACTGGATGCCTGCTTGTGGGACGCTCTTGACGACGATCTGCTCGAGCGCGCCGATGAGCGCGATGGTGTCCATGTAGTCGAAGAAGCCTAGATGCGCGATGCGGAAGATCTGGCCCTTCATCTCGCCCTGGCCGTTGGTGATGATGGCGCCGAAACGGCTCTTGAGCTCTTTGACGAAGAGGCCGGAGTCTACGCCCGGGGGCGGGAGCACGGCGGTGGCGGCGGCTGCGGGGGCGTCCGGCGCGAACAGCGTGCAGCCCATGGCGAGGACGGCGGCGCGGGTCATGGCGGCGATCGTCTCGGCGTTGTCGACCAGCTTGCGGCGGCCTTCGGCGATGTCGCCGGCGGGGTTTTCGGGGGTGCCGGCCTGCGCGGCGATCCAGTCGAGCGCGGCGCCCAATGCGGCGATGAGCGCGACGGCGGGCGTGTAGGCGCTCTCGCCGCCGCGGGCGTTCTTGCGCTCCTTGCGCAGGTCAAAGTAGTAGCGCGGGTTGTAGCTGGCCTCCATGCGGTCCCACGCCCGGGGGCCGACGGCGAGGTACGAGAGCCCGGGGGGGATCATGACCGCCTTTTGCGAGCCCCCGATGAGGCAGTCGATGCCCCAGGAATCCATGTCGAGGTGCGTGGTGCCGAGGCCGGTGATGGCGTCGACGACGAGCAGGGCTTCGGAGCCTTCGGATTTGAGCAACTCGGCGACGCCGGGGACGCAGTGGCGAACG
Source organism: uncultured Acidobacteriaceae bacterium (assembly GCA_964249685.1). Taxonomy (GTDB): domain Bacteria; phylum Acidobacteriota; class Terriglobia; order Terriglobales; family Acidobacteriaceae; genus Edaphobacter. Next base: position 12,135 of record CAXUDC010000063.1, on the reverse strand, counting down.
CCGGTGGAGGTTTCGGTGGCCTGCATGAAGACGCAGCGGGTCTCGAGCCGGAGCGCGGCCTTGACCTCGTCGAGCGAGAAGGTGTGGCCGTAGGGGGCGGAGACGACGTCGACCTCGCAGCCGAAGGCCTTGGCCAGCGCGGTCCAGCGCTCGCCGAACTTGCCGGCGGTGAGGACGAGGACGCGGTCGCCGGGGGAGGTGAGGTTCGAGACGGCGGCCTCCATGGCACCGGTGCCGGAGGAGGAGAGGACGATGATGTCGCCGGCGGTGGTGCCGACGAAGTGCTTGAGCTGCACGAGGACGCGGCTGTAGAGCGCGCGGAACTCGGCAGTGCGGTGGTGGATGTCGGCGGCGGCCATGGCGAACTGGGCGGCGGGCAGCAGGGGGGTGGGGCCGGGGGTGAAGAGGCGGGTTTTGCGGATCATGGCTTCATTGTATGCGTGCGGGACGGGCGCTGGAGAGGGTCGGGTCAAGTCTGTTCCGCCGTACTGCTTCTGAGCGCCGGGGCTAAAGCCCCTTCCCTTCGTTTGGTTTGTTCGTGGGACTAAAGTCCCACGCTTCCACCCAAGTGCTT
>CAXUDC010000063.1:0-11461 GCA_964249685.1 uncultured Acidobacteriaceae bacterium | reverse complement strand
TCCCCAAGTACGGCGTCGTCGGGCTATTCCTCAAATGAGGGATGCGGGGCGCCGGCGCTCTGCGCTATGGTGAGTGCATTCCGATCTTCCAGTGAGGTTTTTCGATGATCTTTGCACGTCTTGCCGCGGCTGTATGCGTTGCGGCCTGCTTGGGTTAGAAACTGCCTGGGCTAAGGCGTTTCTTTCAGGGATAGTGCGGCTACGGTCGAAACGCAGATCCCTGCGGGATGACAACCAAAATACAAGTGCCCTTTTTGATCGATGTAGGAGGCTGCGGGGTGGGCTGCGGGCAGGCGTTAGAATGAGGCTCGAAGAGGTTCATCCATGAGCGAGCACGAAGAGCTGAACAGCGCGGCCATCAGCGCGGAGACGGGCGCCAAGCCGGTGGCGATCTCCGCCCGTATCGGGCAAGACATTATCACGGCCATGAAGGCCAAGAACGAGCACGTGCTGACCACGCTGCGCATGGTCAAGTCTGCGATGCGCAACAAGGAGATCGACAAGCGCGAGGTCCTGACCGACGCCGAAGAGACGCAGATTCTGACCACGCTGATCAAGCAGCGGCGCGAGTCGGTGGAGAGCTTTACCAAGGGCGGACGGACGGAGCTGGCCGAGAAGGAGAAGGCCGAGATCGCGATGATCGAAGGCTATCTGCCGCAGGCCGCGAGCGAGGAGGAGGTGCGTGCGGTGGTCGTCGGCGCGATCTCGCATATGGCGGGCGGCGGCGGCGACGCGCGTCCCGGGATGAAGGATATCGGCCCGGTGATGCGGGTGGTGCAGCAGCGCATCCTGGCCAGCGGGCTGCGCGCGGAGGGCAGGATGGTGAGTGATCTGGTGAAAGCGGAGCTGGCGCGATAGGTCCGGGAGCCGCGGAACGGGAGTAGTATGAATTCTTGAAGAATTTTGTTCCGCACAAGCTCCATACCTCGCCCGAGGACCGCAAGGCCGTGCTCGGGGCGCGCCAGCACAGCAAGATGGCGGAATCCGCCCATGCGTACGTGCGCGGCAACACCGTTCGCTTTTACGAGTGGCTGCGCAGCGATGCCGTGAAAGCGACGATCCCCGCCGGGCCCGATGTATGGATCTGCGGGGATTGCCATACCGGCAACCTGGGGCCGGTGGCCGATGTCGACGGGAAGATCGACATCCAGATCCGCGACCTGGACCAGACGGTGATCGGCAACCCGGCGCACGACCTGCTGCGGCTGGGGCTGTCGCTGGCGATGGCGGCGCGCAGCTCCGACCTGCCGGGGGTGACGACGGCGCTGATGCTCGAGGAGCTGGTGACGGGCTACCTGGACGGCCTGGCGGGGCACAAGGACCGCACGCCGCCTGAGGCGATTGAGCCGATTACGCGCGTGATGCGGCAGGCGAAGACGCGGCGTTGGAGGCACCTGGCGCGGGAGCGGATCGAGGATGTGCGGCCGAACATTCCGCTGGGCCGGCGCTTCTGGGCGCTGACGGAAGAGGAGCGCGCGGGGGTCGACGAGCTGTTCAACAGCAAGCAGCTGGATGCGCTGCTGGATCAGATGGATGGTGGCGGCAAGCGGCAGGTAAAGGTGGTCGACGCGGCTTACTGGATGAAGGGCTGCAGCTCGCTGGGGCTGCTGCGCTATGCGGTGCTGCTGCGCGCCGGCGGCAGGAAGGACTTTCGCTATCATCTTTTGGATATCAAGCAGGCGGTGACGGCGGCGGCGCCGTCGTCGTCGTCAGCGGCGAGCGAGATGCCTGCGAACGATGCCGAGCGCGTCGTGACTGGGGCCCGGGCGCTGTCGCCCTTTCTGGGGGACCGGACGGTGGCGGTCGCGATTGCGGGCCGCAAGGCGTTTGTGCGCGAGCTGCGGCCGCAGGATCTCAAGTTCGAGCTGACCGGGCTGTCGCAGCCGGAGGCGGTCGCGATTGCCCATGTGATGGCGAGCGTGGTGGGCCGCGCGCACGGCCGGCAGATGAAGCCGACGGCACGGCAGGCGTGGAAGAAGGAGTTGCAGAGCCGGCACAGCAAGGGTCTGGACGCGCCGCGCTGGCTTTGGAGCGGTGTGCTGGATTTGACGGCGCTGCATGAGGCGGCGTACCTGGAGCATTGCCGGCGGTATGCGCTGGGGAAGGACGGCTGAGGCGGGTGCCCCATGTTGGACCGGAAAAGACGGCGGAGTGCCCCACGATCACCTTCGCCTGCGGCTCAGGGGATCATGGGGCACCCTATTCGGGGATAATTTTCACGAAGATGCCTTCTGGTAGGGTTGCGCCGCCTAGCAGGTGTACGGTGCCGGCTTTGGTAAAGCCCCGCAGCATGGTAGGGGGAGCGGGAGGAGCGGGTGGCGCGGGGCGCAGAGGCAGCGAATCTACCCCTGCGGTGCCGTTCCCGCGTCCTGTGCCGCGGTCCATTGCCTGGTTGGCGAGCGCGTCCGCGTCCTTGTTCTTGTGGCGCAGGGCGTGGGTGATCTCGAAGCCGTCGAGCTGCGCGACGCGGTCCCGCGCTTGCTGCCACAGCGGCTTCAGGTCGACCGAATTGACTTTGTACTTGCCCTGGATCTGCTTGACCATGAGCTCGGAATCGGAGACGACCTTGACGCGGCGGTGCCCGTGCGCAAGCGCCCAGTCGAGCACGGCGAGCAGACCGCTGTACTCCGCGAAGTTGTTGGTGCGCCTGCCCAGAAACTCCGACAGCTCCGCGAGCTTGGCACCCGCGCCATCCGTGACCACGGCCCCGTAGCCGGCCGGCCCGGGGTTGCCGCGGGAGCCGCCATCGCAGTGCGCGTGCACCCAGTTGGAGGCGGCGGAGGACGTCTTGCGCGCGACATCATCAGCAAAAAAGGACATGCGGCTATTCTATGCGAGCGAGACCGTTCCCCCGAAGGGATGGCGCTGGTTCGAGCCGCAGATTCCTCCGCTTCGCTGCAGAATGATAACAAAAAGCGCTTATATTTGTATTTTGTTGTCATCCCGTAGGGATCTGCGGTTTGGCTAGCGCTGTGTTGCACCTGAAGGAAAGATCGTGGGCGGGCTTGCATGTCAAGCCTGCGCCCTCACTCGCCATGCTCCTTCTGGATCGTCCAAACAGGTGAGATAATCCAGTATCGTGCGAATTTTCCACAAGTCGGTTCTCCTCCTTGCCCTTGTCGCGGCCCTGGCCGCAACCTCGGGTTGCCGCGCCCAGGTTCCCGCCGGCAGGCAGCTTTCGCCGGAGCTCGCGCGGCGCGTCGAGGTCCTCATTCGGCAGCGCACCAAGCTCTCGCCCGACTACCTGATCAAGATCGGCGGGCGCGAGTCGTCCGACATTCCCGGCTTCGACAAGATTGCCGTCAGTTTCACGGCCGACGGGCAGGTCTCGCCGCCGCTTACGTTTCTGCTCTCGAGTGACGGTAAGACGCTCGCACAGCTTAATAAGTACGACATCTCGAAAGATCCGCGGTCGCTGATCCCGGATGGTGGGCGTCCGGCGCGCGGCGGGCCGGAGTCGGCGCCGGTCGAAATTGTCGCGTTCGACGACCTGGAGTGCCCGTTCTGCACGCGCATGCATGCGGCGCTTTTTCCCGCGTTGACGGACCACTACGGCGCGCTCGTCCACATCGTCTACCGCGACTTTCCGCTGACGGAGATCCATCCCTGGGCGATGCGCGCCGCCATCGACGTCAACTGCGTCGCGGCGCAATCGGGTTCGTCGTACTGGAGCCTGGTCGATGCCATCCACGCCAAGGCGGCGGAGATCGGCCTGCCGGAGAAGACGATTGCGCGGGCCGACGACCAGCTGGACCAGATGGCCACCGATCAGGCGAAGAAGGACAAGCTGAACCTGACCGTGTTGGGCGAGTGTGTCAAGAAGCAGGATGACACGGCCATCCGGGCGTCGATCAAGCTGGGCGAAGGGCTCGACATCGGGGCTACGCCGATCCTGTTCATCAACGGCGAAAAGCTCGAAGGGTTCTACCCGCAGGACGCGTTTCGCATGATCGACGAGGCGCTGACAGCCGCCGGTAAGACCCCGCCGCCGCCGTATGTCGCGCCGGTGCCGCCGCTCGTGGTTCCCTCGACCAAGTAGGGTGGGGAGCTGCACGGAGTCTGCGCGCGACACAACCAGGAAAATATTCGACAATAGATGTACTGGAGTTTCCGAGGACTTGCCTTTGTCGCAGAACAAATCCGCACTGCTGTTTGCTGCCTGCGCCCTGGCGCTGGCGGGCTGCAAGACCCAACCCGCGGCGGACGTGGTCGCGACGGTGAACGGGCATCCGATTCTGCGCGCCGATCTGGACAAGGCCTACACGGACCAGTTGGGCGACGCGGCCAACCAGCCGCAGCCTTCGCCCGAGCAGGCCGATTCGCTGCGGCTGAACCTGCTCTCGCAGCTGATCAGCGAGGAGACCATCCAGCAGCGCGCCGCCAAGATGAACCTGACCGCGACGCCCGAAGAGGTGGACGCGAAGCTCAACGAGATGAAGCAGCCCTATACGGAGGAGCAGTTCGCGGCGCGGCTTGCGGAGCACCACACGTCGGTGGACGAGATCAAGCGCGATCTGCGCCGCTCGCTGACGGTGAACAAGCTGCTGAACAAGGAGATCAACCAGAAGATCACGATTTCGGACGCGGACATCAACACGTACTTCAACGCGCACAAGGCCGACTTCAACATCATCGAGCCGCAGTACCACATTGCGCAGATCCTGGTTACGGACGTTACCGCCCAGCCGTGCAACCTGCAGAACTCGAAGGCGCAGAACGACGCGGAGGCCAAGAAGAAGATCCTGCAGATCAAGAACTCGGTCGACTCCGGCATGGACTTCGGCACGGCGGCGATGAACCTGAGCGAGAACTGCACGACGGCACCGAACGGTGGCGATATGGGGTCGATTTCGGAGTCGAAGCTGAAGCAGTCGGCGGGGCCGCTGTTCAACCTGCTGGCCGCGCTGAAGCCGGGGCAGACGACGGATATTCTGCCCTTCCCCGACCCGGGCGACCCTACCGGTAAGAAGATTGGGGGGTATGCGATCTTTCAGCTGATCTCGCACGACCCGGCGGGCCAGCATACGGTGACGGAGCCGCAGGTGCAGCAGCGGATTCGGCAGGATCTGCGCGACGGCCGCTCGCAGTTGTTGAAGGGGGCGTTTTTTGAAATGCTGCGGGACCAGGCCAAGGTGGAGAATTTTTTTGCGGAGCAGGTGTTTAAGAATGATGCGCGGTAGGGTGGATTTTAGACCAGTTTACCTGGAAGTGTAGCCACATCGATGAGTTGCCCCTTCAGGGCTTGGTCCTGTCTGGCGCTTTACCTGGGGCTTGCGCCCCAGGCTGGTATAAGCCGGGCCTTCAGCCCTGAAAACAAAGTCTACCCCTACGAGAAACGGTCCGGCTAGTCCCGTTTCCTTGAAGTGTAGCCATAGCGACCATGCCAGGGTCCTTCGCTTCGCTCAGAATGACGGCGAAAAGAAGGAACGGCATCTATATTCTGAGTAAGAAGGGGCTAGACTGCGCGATCGCCGATTGCCTTTAGGTGTAAGGCGGTCCAAACGCAGATTCCCTGCGAGAATGACAAACAAAAAGGCAATGACTCTCTATTGCTGGGTAATTGTACTATCCGAGCCACTTTGGGTTTTGCGCTGTGGAATCGAAGTGTGGGGTCGTCTTGAATAGCTCGAACTTGCCCTCGCTGGCGGCGGTCGCGGTGCGATTGCGGATGTCCGTGAGTTGCGCGGCGGTGAATGGCTTGAACGTCTTGGCTGCGGTCAGGGCCTGCTCCAGGATCGGCATCGTGTCGATGCCCGTGATGAGGACCGAGACCGGCTGCGTGAGCCCGTAGTGCAGCGCTTCGATCGGCTGCACGGTGTTGCTCGAGAGGATGAAGTTGTCGCCGAAGGTCTTCATCCCGAGCACGCCTGTGCCGGCTTTGAGCGCGACCGGCAGGACCTGCTGGGTAAAGGAGCGGAAGTGCCAGTCCATGACGTTGACGGGCATCTGCACCGTGTCGAAGTGGAAGCCGTGCTTGGCAGCCATCTCGAACATGCGCAGGTGGACCGCCGGGTCCTTGTGGCCGGTGAAGCCGATATAGCGGATCTTGCCTTCGGCCTTCGCCTTGAGCGCCGCCTCGGCCGCGCCGCCGACGGCGAAGATGCGGTCGGGATCTTCGAGCCGGATGCACTCGTGGAACTGCACCAGGTCGACGACCTCGGTCTGGAGCCGGCCCATGGATTGCTCGAGTTGCTTGTCGTACTCCTTCGCGGTGCGGCCGTCGATCTTGGTCATGAGGAAGACCTTGTCGCGGTAGCCGTTGCGCAGGGCCTGGCCCATGCGAACTTCGGAGATGCCGTCGTTATAGTCCCAGGAGTTGTCCATGAAGGTGATCCCGCGGTCGATGCCGGAGTGGATGAGGTTGATGCTCTCGGAGGCTTCCTTCTGCTTGCCGAGATGGAAGCCGCCCATGCCGATGGCGGAGACGGTCTCGCCGGTGGTGCCGAGCTGGCGGTAGATCATGTCGGGCGACTGCGGGCGCGGGGTGGGGGCGCTGGGCTGGGTGTTGGAAGCGGCGCTGGCGGAACCGGCGACGACTGCGGCGGCTGCGGCGGATTTCAGGAAGTCTCGGCGTTCCATGCGGGGGTTCTCCTTCGGGCGTAGCGGTTGTGATGCAGTTTCAGCGGCTGGCGGCGCGTGCAATCAGCGTCGCGGAGTACGCGGCACCGAAGCCGTTATCGATGTTGACGACGCTCACGTTGGGGCTGCAGGAGTTGAGCATGCCCAGAAGTGCGGCGGCGCCGGCGAACGACGCTCCGTAGCCGATCGAGGTAGGCACGGCGAGCACCGGCACACCGACGAGGCCGCCGACGACGGACGGCAGCGCGCCTTCCATGCCCGCGCAGACGATGACGGCCTGGGCGGCGGCGAGCTGCTCACGCACGGCGAGCAGGCGATGCAGGCCGGCGACGCCGACGTCGTAGAGCCGGGTGACGGCGACGCCGAAGGCCTCCGCGGTGACGGCGGCTTCTTCCGCGACGGGGAGGTCGCTGGTGCCGGCGCAAAGGACGGCGATGCGGCCGTGGGTTTGCGCCGGCGATTGGCGCAGGGCGATGGTGCGGGCGAGCTCGCTGTGGGTCGCGTCAGGATGCGCGGTGAGGAGTGCCGCGGCGGTCTCGGCGGGGACGCGCGTGGCGAGGACGTCGACGCCGGAGGCGCGCAGGCTGGCGAAGATTTCGAGGGTCTGCGGGGTGGTTTTGCCGGCCGCGTAGATGACCTCCGGCAGGCCGGTGCGCAGGCTGCGGTGGTGGTCGACGCGGGTGTGGCCGAGGTCCTCGAAGGGCAGCTCGGCGAGGCGCTGAGCGGCGGCGGCGGGGGCGAGCTGGCCGCGTTCTACCTGGGCGAGGAGGGCGAGGAGGGCGTCTGGCGTCATTGAGGGAGACCGTTCCGATAGGCGGTGATCGCGGCCTGCTGCACGGTTTTGAGGGGGACGGCGTGCTCGGCGGAGGCGCGGCGGCAGTCCTCGAACTCGGGTGCGGCGTTGAGCTCTTCGCCATTGAGGGTGCCGCGCTTGATGCGGATTTCCCCGTACTGGGTGGTGACTGCCTGAAGGCTGCGGTCGAGGCAGGAGCGGCGCTCCTGGCGGATGCGGAGGCCGAGCGTGCTGGTCTCGGTGAGGAGGAGGCGCTCGAGCGCGGGGGCGGTGGCGGCGTCGCAGAGGACGGTGAGGAGGGTGGCGGCGCGGCCCTTTTTCATGACGACCGGCGTCTGCATGACGTCGAGCGCGCCGGCGGAGAGGGCGCGCTCGCAGACGTAGGCGAGGACCTGGGGGGAGAGGTCGTCGAGGGCGGTTTCCAGGACCGTAACGGTGCCGGGCTGGTTGGTTTCGGCGGTATTGCCGAGCGAGAGGCGCAGGACATTGGGGAAGCCTTCCGGGTTGCGCGTGCCGGCGCCGTAGCCGATTTTGTCGATCACCATGGCGGGCTGCGGGCCGAACGTGGGGGCGAGGGCCTTGAGGATTGCCGCGCCGGTGGGCGTGACGAGCTCCTTCTGGATGTGCGCCGAATAGGTGGGCAGGCCGCGCAGAAGGTCCGCGGTAGCAGGCGCGGGGACCGGGAAGGTGCCGTGGGCGCAACGCACCATGCCTCCGCCGACGTTGACCGGGGAGGCGTGCCAGGCGCCGACGCGCAGGTGGTGGATGCCGGCGCTCGCGGCGACGATGTCGACGATGGCATCGACCGCGCCGATTTCGTGAAAGTGGATCTCGTCGACGGGGACGTTATGGATGCGGGCTTCCGAGGCGCCGAGGAGCTCGAAGGTGCGGAGCGCGAAGTGCTTGACGGCGGGGTCGAGTGGGGCGGCAGAGAGGAGCTGGCGGATCGCGGTGAGGGAGCGGCCGTGGGGGTGCTGGTATGGGTCGGGTTCTTCCTGTGGCTGCGGGTGGGGGTGGATGTGTGCTGGCTGCGGGGGAATGGGTTGGGGAGTTTCGGCCAGGTGGCCGGCTTCTAGGACGTGGACTTTAGTGGAGGAGATGCCGCTGCGGTCTACGGTTGCTGCCTGGAGGGTGGCGTTGAGGTTCAGGGATTGTGTGGCTTGCTGTAGGACTTCTTGGGGAACTCCGGCTTCGAGGAGGGCTCCGAGGAACATGTCGCCGGAGATGCCGGCGAAGAGATCTAGGTAGGCTGTTCGCATGCGTTATTCCTGGTGGGTGTGATGCGGATGGGGGCTTTGGAGTGAGCCCACCCACTCATCGCGATGAAACTGCGATGAATGGGGCACCCGGGCGCGTGATTGGCTAGGTTTTGGTGATGGTGATCAGGGCTTCGTTCATGGAGCCGGCGCGGTAGCCCTGGGTGTCGAGGGTGGTGTATTGGAAGCCGGCGGCGCGGGTGTGGGTGGTAATGCGATCGAGGATCTCGAGCGAGAGGGCGCGGGGGAGGTCCTCGCGGGCGATCTCGATGCGGGCGAGGTCGCCGTGATGGCGGACGCGGACGCGGGGGAAGCCGAGGGCGTGGAGGGCGGCTTCGGCCTGCTCGACCTGGGCGAGGTTTTCGGCGGTGACGGGGCGGCCGTACTCGATGCGCGAGGAGAGGCAGGCGCTGGCGGGCTTGTCGGCGAGGGCGAGGCCGGCGTGGCGGGCGAGGGCGCGGACCTCGGGCTTGGTGAGCTCGGCGGTGACGAGCGGGGCGAGCGCGCCGTGGAGCGCGGCGGCCTGCTGGCCGGGGCGATAGTCGCCGCGGTCGTCGAGGTTCATCCCGTAGGCGAGGTGTCGGTAGCCCCGCTCGGCGCGGAAGGCCTCCATGCGGGTGAAGAGCTCGTCCTTGCAGTGGAAGCAGCGCTGGGCGTCGTTGCGGGCGTAGTCGGGGTTGGCGAGCTCTTCGGTGTGGAGGATGTGGGTGGGAATGCGGTGGGCGGCGGTGAAGGCGAGGGCGTCGGCGAGCTCCTTGCGGGGCAGCGAGGCGGAGTCGGCGATGACGGCTAACATGCTGCTGCCGAGAGCCTGGTGGGCGGCCCAGGCGAGATAGGCGGAGTCGGTGCCGCCGGAGTAGGCGACGAGGACGGAGCCCAGGTCGGCCAGCATTTTGTGGAGGAGGGCGGATTTTTGCTGCAGGTCCATTCGGTCTATTTTACGGTGGCGTTCAACCGGGCGGGATTGCCAAGGAGTGGTTTGCAAGTACGTGCACGGATAAGACGGATAAAGAACGGATAAAAGAGGTGAAACGAAGGGGTTCGAGTCTGGACGGTGGGCGTAAGGACAAAGGCCTTTCTGTCTAGTTTCTAGTTGTTAGTTTCTAGTTTTCTGCGGGTATGATTTTGAGAGAGTACAGGAGACGGTATGAAGATGCGTGGAATGGTGTTGGTGGCGGTTTCGTCGTTGGCTGGGTTCGTGCAGGCGCAGGAGGGGGTCACGCCTAAGATCGGTCCCGGCACGATCGTGGAGCCTTCGAAGAGCTTCGACGGGTCGCTGACGGGGCTGGAGAAAGAGCTGATGGGCGCGGCGCGTGCGATGCCGGCGGACAAGTACAGCTTTGCGCCGAACGCGGCCTTGTTTGTGGCGGGGTCGCCCGAGAAGTTCAGCGGCGTGCGCACGTTTGCGCAGCAGCTGACACACATCGCGGAGGCCAACTACTACTACGGCGGCATGCTGGGCGGGCTGAAGGTCGATGCGGACACGAAGGCGCTGAAGGGAATGACGGACAAGGAACAGATCCTGGCCGCGCTGCAGGCGTCGTTCGCGTTTGCGCATAAGGCGATGGCGAACCTGACCGCGACGAACGCGTTTGAGAGCATCCACGAGACGGATACGCGGGCGTCGCTGGCGGGTGGGCTGGTGGCGCATGGGTTTGACCACTACGGGCAGCTGGTGGAGTACCTGCGGATGAACGGGATTACGCCGCCGGCGAGTGCGAGGTAGTGGTTTGCAAGTACGTGCACGGATAAGGTGGATAGAGGACGGATAAAGAGGCAGGGTTCGGACTGGGCCGTTACGGGTTGGCTTCTCCCTCTATTTGGTTATATCGCGCGGGCACCGAGACGTAGTTGAATGGTCGCAGATGTGTCTTGGGGGCCGTTTGCGACGATTTGTGTGGCTGATGCTGGCGTGGTTGGGGACGGGGTTGGCGGTCGCGCAGAGCGACGGCATGGCGTATTCTTCGTCTGCGGACGTGGCGGGCCCGGTGCTGGTGGGCCCGCCCCAGGGCGCGCGGGAACAGGTGGTGCGGGAGGCCAACCGCCCGTTCCGGTCGATTGCGTTTGAGTTCAAGGTGGGGGTCGAGGGTATCGGCTTCGACGTGGGCACGCCGCTTTGCCGGTTTGCCAACCTGCGGGCGGGCGCGCAGTTCTTCGACCACAGCCTGAACCCGAACGCCGACGGGCTGCACACGGTGGGCGACCTGACGCTGCAGAACGTGCAGGTGAGCGTGGATCTGTTTCCTTTTAAGCGGTCTTCGTTTCATGTCTCGCCGGGGATGACGGTGCATAACGACAATCACCTGTTTTCGGTGATCTCGGTCCCGGGAGGCGCATCGTTTTCACTGGGCGATGCCGATTATGTCAGCGATCCGAGCCAGCCCATCTATGGCCTTTCACGCTTTCGGCTGGGCGGCACCTATGCTCCGCGGCTGACGGTGGGCTGGGGCAATATGCTGCCGAAGTCGGGCAGCAAGTTCAGCGTGCCGTTCGAGGTTGGATTCCAGTACATCAGCAGCCCTTCGCTCGATCTGCACCTGGGCGGCAATGTGTGCGACAACACAGGTTGCGGAGACATCAACGCGAATGACGGCCCGCAGAACCTGGCGTCGGAGGTGCAGATGCTGAACCACGATATTGCAGGGCTGCGCTTTTATCCGATTGTTTCTGTTGGGCTGAGTTATAAGATTGGGCACTAGGGAAAGTCTGATTAAGTTTATCCATCGCCTACCCATTAGAGCGCCGGGGCTAAAGCCCCCTAAAATCATTGAGCTTGTTCGTGGGACTAAAGTCCCACGCTTCCACCCAAGTACTAATCAGAGACGCCCTAGAC
>CAXUDC010000062.1:5710-17619 GCA_964249685.1 uncultured Acidobacteriaceae bacterium | reverse complement strand
CGGTCGCGCAGCGTGCCGAAGTCCGGAATCATGCCGATGTACCAGAACACGATCGAGATGGTCGCGTAGGTCGAGACGGCAAAGACGTCCCAGGCGAGAGGGCTTCGGAACTGCGGCCACACGTTCATCGTGTTGGGATAGGGGAAGAGCCAGTACGCGAGCCATGGGCGGCCGACGTGAATAAGCGGGAAGGTGCCGGCGCAGACGACGGCGAAGATCGTCATGGCCTCGGCAAAACGGTTGATCGAGTTGCGCCAGGTCTGCTTGAACAGCAGCAGGATAGCCGAGATCAGCGTGCCGGCGTGGCCGATGCCGATCCACCAAACGAAGTTGATGATGGCGAAGCCCCAGGCGCCGGGGATCGTGACGCCCCAGATGCCGACGCCCTTCAGGAAGAGCCAGGTGATGCCGACGACGACGCCGGTCGCGACGCCCGCGCCGACGATCAAGCCGAAAAACCAGCCGAGCGGCGTGTTCGACGTGAGCACGATGCCGGCGATCTTCTGCGTGACCGACTTAAAGCTGTGGCCGGGCGCGATGACGGCGTATTCCCCCGTGATCGGATCGATCATGGGGTCGACGGCCTGTCCGCGGGGGTCGAGGATTGGACCTTTGGTCGCCATTTATGCAAGCTCCGGCGTTAGGGTTGGGTTCGGGTTGATGACGCCGGCCGTGTAGGTGGTACGGGGGCGGAAGTTGAGGTCGGCCAGGACAGGGTAGTCGCGTTCCTTGTTCTTGGCCTTGTACACGTTCGAGTTCTTGTCGTTGATGTTGCCGAAGACGATCGCCGTCGTCGGGCAGGCCTGCTGGCAGGCGGTGATGATGTCGCCGTCGCGCACGGGGCGGTTTTCCTTGTCGGCCATGATCTTGGCCGACTCGATGCGCTGGATGCAGTAGCTGCACTTCTCCATCACACCGCGCGAACGCACGCTGACGTCCGGGTTGCGCATGAACTTGAGGCTCTCGGTGTCGTAGTCCGAGTAGAGCAGGAAGTTGAAGCGACGCACCTTGTACGGGCAGTTGTTCGAACAGTAGCGCGTGCCGACGCAGCGGTTGTAGACCATCGTATTGATGCCTTCGGGCGTGTGCACGGTGGCGCCAACCGGACAGACCTGTTCGCAGCCGGCGTTCTCGCAGTGCTGGCACATCATGGGTTGAAAGTGCGCGCGCGGTGCGTGCAGGTCGCCTTCAAAGTACGTATCGATGCGCAGCCACTGCATGTTGCGGCCGATCTTGACCTGCTCGCGGCCTACGACGGCGATGTTGTTTTCCGCATAGCAGGCGACGATGCAGGCGTTGCAGCCGATGCAGCTATTGAGGTCAATCGCCATGCCCCACTTGTTCTGGAGCTGCTGCGTGGTGCGGTCGGTTTTTCCGTAGTCCCACGCGTAAGCGAACATGCTCTCCTGCTTTTCAGGAGTTTCGCCAATGACGCCGTAGCCTACCTTGTCGACCAGCGAGCCGTGTTCGGTGCCCTGGTGGGCATAGTCGGGCTGCTTTCTGGCCTGTTCGAGGGTGGTGTAGCGGATGATGCCACGCTCGGCGGCTTCGTGACCCGGGAGCGAGTACTCGCCCTTCTTATCATCTTCCGGGTGCTGCAGGTCGTGCTGGGCGTAAGCACCACGGTGCTCGATCGAGTGGACCTTGGTCACGCAAAGATCGTACGTGCCCTTGCCCCGGTTGACCTTGAGCCCGGAGGACATGAGCGGCGCGTCCGAGGTGCGAAGCGGGTACGCGTCGAAGCCTACGCCCGCGCCCACGCGGCCGACTTCGATGCCGCGGCCGAAGCCGAGGTGGACCGTGACGCAATCGTCCGGATGGCCGGGGACAGCGAGGCACGGCGCGATGACCTTGCGGCCGTTCAGTTCAAGCTCTACCGCTTCGTTCTCGGCGATCCCCAGCTTGCCCAGGGTGTCGAGCGACATGAGCGCGGCGTTATCCCAGCTCATGCTGGTGACCTGCTTGGGCAGCTCCTGCAGCCAGCCTACGTTGGCGTAGCGACCGTCGAAGATGGACGGATCGGCGCGGAACTGAATCTCCATGCCGGCGACGGCGGCGGTGGCCGGCAAAGCGGCGGCGGTCGGGCTGCCGGCCTTTGCGCTGAAGGCAGTGCCTTCGACCCAGCCGTCGTGCAGCGCCTTGCGCCAGCCGGCGTTGAAGTCGCCCTTGATGTAAGTCCGGGCGTTGGCGAGGACGGCGTCGCGGGCGGAGGTCTGCGCATTGTCGAGCAGGCCCTGCAGGACCTCGTGCGCGGTCACGCCGTTGTAGAGTGGGTCGATCATGGGCTGGATGATCGTGATCTGGCCGTCGTACGCGCGAGCATCGGACCAGGACTCGAGATAGTGGGCCTGGTTGAGGTGCCAGAGGGTGCGGCTGCCGGTCTCGTCCATGTACATGCCGAGCTGCGCGGACATGGGGACCTTGGCGAGGGCGGAAGCGAAATCCAGGTCGGCGGGCGCGCTGTAGACCGGATTGCCGCCCAGGATGACGAGCCACTGCACCTTGCCCGCGTTCATGTCGGCGACCAGGGCCTTGAGCTCCGGCAGCTGGACCGTGGGCATGGGCTGGATGCTGTCCGTGTAGGTGACGCACTTGGAGCCGAGTTGGGTATTGAGGGTCAGCGCTGCGGCGTGAACCGCCGGGGTGGCCTGCTCGCCGGGGATAACGACGCACTTGCCGCCAGAGGCCTTGAGGTCGGCTGCCAGAGCCTGCAGGAACTGCGTGGCTTCAGGGTTTGAGAACGTCGGGGCGGTTCCGCCGGCGAGCGCCTGGGCGAAGCCAGCAATCTCGCTGGGCTTGAGCGCAAGACGATGCTCGGCCTTGTAGCCGGTAACGGTCGGCATGGACTCGACGACATAGAGCCGGTTCATGACCTTGTTCGGCTCTTCAGCTTCGAAGCGGTGGCGCTCCGCGTAGGCAGCAGCAAGCGGCAGGAAGCCGGGGTGATGGATGCCGCCGAGGAAGTCGGCGTCGAGCGAGACAATCACGTCGGCGTCTTCGAGCTTGTACTGCGCGTCGACCGAGCCGAGCACGGCGCGGGAGGAGTCGCGATTGATCGGATCCCACTGAACGAGCTTCGCGTTTGGATAGGTCTTCTGGACGGCCTGCCACTGCGCCGCGAGGGTGGGCGAGGTGATGGTCTCGGACAGGAAGTAGAGGCCCTGCCCGCCCTGGGTCTGCTTGGCGCCGGTGAGGAGCGCGGTCTGGAACTTGCCGAAATCGGAGACCTCGCCCTTGTAGTGGACGGTGGTCGCGCGGTCGGGGTCGTAGAGGCCGAGCAGCGTGCCCTGGGTGATGGCGTCGGACTTGCCCTTGGCCATCGGGTGCTCGGGGTTGCCCTCGATCTTGATGGGCCGGAAGGCGTCGGACTTGACGAGGATCGGCACGGCGCCGGTGGGGAACGGGTGCGCGGTGGCGAAGTATTTGGCCTGGCCGAGGACGAGGTCCTCGGGCTGCTTGATGTAGGGATAAATCGGCTCATCTGGCTGCTTGGTGCAGCCGGCGAGGCCGGCGAGTGCAAGCGAAGCACCCATCACTTTAAGGAAGCCGCGACGGCTGACTGCGTCCACCCACTCGCCCTGCATGGCCTGGCGCGGGAACTCCTCGGCCATCAGGTCGTTGAACTCCGGCGTGGCGGCGAGCTCGTCGAGGTTCTTCCAGAAGCGGCGGCCGGTCTGCCCGTCGAGCTTCTGGCGAACAGCGTCGAGCGTCATCTTGGGTGCGGGTGCCTGCCCGATGGTCGTGACCACCTGGGCTGCTGCCGTGTTTTCGGTTCCATCATTCATCATGCGTGTCGGATCACTCATCGGTGGCACACCTCGCAGCTGGAAAGCTCGTTCGGGGTGCGGATGTGGTACTGGCTGGTGAGGTACTTGCCCAGGTCGATCTGGCTGTTGAAGCGCTGGTAGTGCAGCTCGCTGGCCGGAACGATGGTGGCCGGGGGAACGTCGCTGTAGGTCTTGCTGTCGCCCAGGGTGGGGTGCGGTTCGAGCTGGGTGCCGGCCTGGCCGCGGCCGTTGCCGCCGGGGCTCTTGACCGTCTGAAGGAAGGCCTCGGTCGGGTTGTCGCCCTCCGGATTGTTCGTGGTGCAGGTCAGGCCCTGAGCGGTGGGGGTGCGCATGCCGCTGGTGCCGTTGACGTTCTTATTGGGCTGCTCGGCGCACCAGACGGGCTTGTCGGAGCTGGGGCCGGCCCATGCCATGTTGTAGATCTCGCTGGTCGGGCGCAGGTTGACGGCCGGGTTGCGATGGCAGTTCAGGCACCACTCCATCTGGAGCGAGTTCTGCATGTACATGAGCGGCATCTGGTCGACGCGGCCGTGACAGCTGGCGCAGCCGATGCCCTTGTTCACATGGATCTCGTGATTGAAGTAGACGTAGTCGGGCAGGTCATGGACGCGGATCCAGTTGATGGACTCCCCGGTGGCCCAGGAGTGGCGCACGGGCTCGAGCAGCTCGGCGTTGGTCCAGATCTGCGCGTGGCAGTTGATGCAGGTCTTGGTGGGAGGAATGCCGGCGTACGCGGCTTTTTCTACCTGCTGGTGGCAGTACTGGCACTGCAGGCCGAGACCTTCGACGTGATGTTTATGGGAGAACGGGACCGGCTGGTCGGGCCGCTGGCCCTGCCGTGTCACCCACGGCGAGCGCTGCAGCGAGTTCAGGCCAACGCCGAGCGCGATCACGATGAGGCCGGTGAGCACCAGGCTCGCGCGGGCCAATGCGTTCGAACTGCGGTCAAAAACTTGCGCCATGGAGTACTTTCCTGTTCCTGAAGCGTTTGAAACTTTGCTGACCACTGGTGAATACGGACTGCGTTCCGTCTCGCGTTTTACCGGTCGTGGAAAACGTGTCCTAAGACTTCTCAATATAGCAGCCCGAAACGGCTGCACAAGTGGTCCAGACGACCGGTTGTTCATTTTTTCGGACGGTGCTCCGATTATCGGTGGAGGCATTTGGCCGATGCACAAGATGGTGGGACTTTATTGGCGGGAACCGCAAGGGACGGCCGCACCACTCCTGTAAATACGGCTAGTCCGGTCCGAGTTCTCTGCGCGAAGATCGCACGCAAGTCGCGTGGCTGCGGGGCGCGGAGGGAGGCATAATAGGGTTGAGAGGTATCCTGCCATGGCCACAAACCCTACGCTGATCTCTGTCGAAGAGTACCTGCACACCAGCTACCACCCGGATTGCGACTACGTGGACGGGGAGCTTGAGGAAAGGAATGTGGGCGAGTATCCGCACGGCAAGATGCAGGCAAAGCTGATTCTCTGGTTCGGCGGGCATGAAGAGGAATGGAAGGTTGAAGTGATTCCAGAGCAACGGATCAATATCTCTTCCTCTCGGTACCGGGTCTGCGATGTGGTCCTGCTAAGGGCAGGTGCTCCGCAGGAGGACATCGCCAAAACGCCGCCTGTCCTCTGTATCGAGATCATGTCGCCCGAGGACCGCATCAGCCGGGCGAAGAAGATGCTGGAGGATTATGCCGCGATGGGCGTGCCGCAATCCTGGCTGATCGATCCGCTCCGACGCGAGGCCTTTGTCTACGACGCCCAGGGGCTGCGGCCGGTCGAGGAAGACCGGCTGGAGCTGCCGGGGTCGCCCGTCTACCTCATCCTCTCCGACCTGTTCGCTGCGCTCGACCGCCGTCGGTGACCCACCGATGACTGATGGCACGCGCCCACCCCGGTACGACCGCGTGCTCGCCTTGGCGGAGCTTGCCGCGCGGGACCCGAAGCTAGGCCGGCTGATTGAGCGTGCCGGGCCGTTTACGATGAAGCTGGCCGGGGCGCGGTCGCCGTTTGAGGCCCTGCTGCGGTCAATCATCTACCAGCAGCTGCACGGCAAGGCCGCCGCGGCGATCCACGCGAAGCTGCTCGCGAGCTTCAACGAGGCTGGGCTGCCGGCGGAGCTGGGCATCCACCCGACCGCGCAGCACATCTTGGAAGCTCCGAACGAGCAGCTGCGAGCCGCCGGGCTGTCACATAACAAAGCGCTTGCGGTGCGCGACCTGGCGGCAAAGACGCTGGACGGCACCGTCCCCTCGCTGGCGCGCATCCAGCGCATGACGGACGCGGCCATCATCGAGCACCTGACCCAGGTGCGCGGAATCGGCGTGTGGACCGTGCAGATGATGCTCATCTTCCGGCTGGGCCGGCCGGACGTGCTGCCGACCAACGACTACGGTGTACGCAAGGGTTTTGCGCTCACGTTCGGCAAGCTGAAGCCGGCCGACAAGGTAACGCCGGCCGACCTGCCGAAGCCGGACGTGATGGAGAAGCGCGCGAAGAAGTGGCATCCGTGGTGCTCGGTGGCGAGCTGGTACCTGTGGCGGGCGTGCGACTTGGCTGCGGCCGACGCGCGTCCGGCAGCAAAGTAGCCGGTTAGTCTTTTCGGGTGACTCAGACCATTTCGGGTAAGGTGGAGTGCTGGTTTGAACCGCAGATTTTTCCGCTATGCTACGGAATGACAACAAAAAGCGGCACTGGTAGTTTGTTGTCATCCGTAAGGATCTGCGGTTTGACGGGTGCTGTACTGCGTTCAAAGGGGAATGCTTAGGGCTGGGGCGCGGGCTTGGGTTTCGCCTTGGTCTTCTTCTTTGCCGGAGCCGGTGCGGGCGGGGCTGGAGCGGGGGGTGGCGGCGACTGCAGCTGCTTCAACAAGCTTTCCTGAGTGGTAGCGGCCGTCTGCAGGCTGGCGTCGAACGTGCGGCGGGCGCTGTCCAGGCTCTGCCGGGCCTGCTCGAGCGCGGCCTCCTGCTCCTGCGGCGCGGCGGGCCGGCCGCGTTCGACCAGGCGCACCAGCACGTCGTAGAGCGCGGTAACGTTGCGCGAAACCGGCAGTTGCGCGGAGACGAGCGTAGGCGTCGCGTCCGCGGCCGCTAGCAGCGGCGGCAGCGTGGTCTCGAGATCGTGGTGGATCGACTTGACGTCGGAGCCGGTCTGGTCGCGGACGACCGCGTTCAGCTTCCAGCGCTCGGGATGAACCTGGTCCAGGTTGCGCCCCAGCAGAACGAGCGCTGGCCGCAGCGGCGCGGACGGAGCCATAGCGGCGGCGGGTGCCTGGGCAAAGAGGTGTGGGCCGGCGAAACAAAACAGCGCGGCGAAGGCCACGGGAGCTGCAAAAGCTTTCATAGAACGTTGGACGCGCACAGTGCCCGCGGGGTACGCACCAACAGCACGAGAGCAGATTCTATAGCCCATCGCCCATCGGTTAGTGGCGCTCCAAACGCAGATTCCCTGCGGGAAATGACAAACAAAGGAGTAAAAACTCTATATTGTGGGAATTTACTTGAGAGAGTGTCTGGGTGCCCCATTCATCGCAGCCTCACCGCGATGAGTGGGGTGTCTCCCTAAAGGCAAACCTCGCGTGCGGAACCTCTTCGGACACAACAGGATAAGCTGATCGAGTCGTGATTTTAACTCCGACAAGTCCGCGGACCACCCCGCACTCACGAGGAGAACAACCATGCAGATCCATCGCGTAGGCAGCAAGCCCTCAAAAGCCGGGCCGGCCGACTGGTTCACACGAACCGTCCGGATCGACGCGCCCTTCCAGGGGGAAGCGCCTTCAAGCATCCAGGGCGCGACCGTCACGTTCGAGCCCGGTGCCCGCACCGCGTGGCACACGCATCCGCTGGGACAGACGATCCTGATCCTGAGCGGCCTCGGCTGGGCCCAGCAGGAGGGCGGCCCGGTGGAGGAGATTCGCCCGGGTGACACAGTCTGGTTCGCGCCGGGGGAGAAGCACTGGCACGGGGCCTCGCCGACCGTCGCGATGTCGCACCTGGCCGTGCAGGAGGGTGTCGACGGCAAGGTCGTCGACTGGCTCGAAAAGGTAACGGAGGAGCAGTACCAACGATAGGTCCGCCGCAAGCAGTCGAGGACTACCTCCCTTCAGCCGGGTGCCCCATTCATCGCAGCCTCACCGCGATAAGTGGGTGTCCCCAACAGATACGGGGCTGTAGCTGGAGTAGCCGATCAGAAGCAAATCCCTTGCTTTCGCCTGGGCTGCGCTACAGCCAGAGGAGAATGCTTCTAGGGACGGTCTGATCAAGTCTATTCATCGCCCTTCCCCTAAGCGCCGGGCTAAAGCCCCCTCATTCCATCGGACTTGTCGTGGGACTAAAGTCCCACGCTTCCACCGAAGTATTTAATTAGAGACTCCCTAGGCGAACACTTCCTGATTCTCTTCGGAGAAGAACCATCCTGCGGGCCGGCGCTCTCGTTCCGTAGCGAGCATGGCCAATGTTTCAGCCGTACGCTGTGCCGCACCCTCGGCCGGCCAGGATTCCTCAGCATCTTCAACCAGGCGAGCGACGCTTACCTGTAGCTTTCCAGAAAGGGCGCTCAGCACCTCCAGCTCCTGTTTTATGCCATCTTCCGTCGCTACCCAGGCCTGCCGCCGTGCCGGATCCCAAAGCCAGACATCTGCCACGCCCAGCATGAGGTAGTCCGCGACCCGCTCCGTCATGTCCGTCACGCTCTGCTCGACTGAGACCACTTCCACGCAGAGCGCGGGAACGACCTCCGCTTCCGTGTCTGCCGGCATCGGTTTGTACACGCAGATATCCGCGACGCGGTAGCGGGTTTCGTGGATTTTGACGCGGCACGACAACGCGGCCCGCATCCCTGCGGACTGGGCGTCCGGAAACAACATCCCGCCCAGCATGGCCATCGCTGCCGAGTGGGGCTGAAGACAGTTGTTCCTGCCCTGCAATTCGCCGTCCACAAAGTCGCAGTCCGGGCGGTAACGGGTGTTCAGGTAGGTCTCAAGTGAAACGTTGTTCCAGGGAGCCATGCCGGTAGTATGCGCGTGCGTTTACCGCAACGCAAGCACGGCGACTTGACGGCAAAGCGTAAACTTGAGTAGATGGGGTGCGCGGAAAGTGTAGCCCCGTAACGGAGAGTTTCCTTTGGCAATCTCGGCAATCTCGACAGATCAGGTATTTGACGTAGTCCTCGTCGGCGGCGGGCCCGCCGGGTACACCTGCGCGATTCGCGCCGCACAGTACGGCCTGAAGGTCGCGCTGATTGAAAAGACCGACAAGCTGGGCGGCACGTGCCTGCACTGGGGCTGCATCCCGACCAAGGCCATGCTGTTCTCGGCCGAGATCTGGGACCATCTGAAGCATGCAGCGAGCTATGGCATCGACGGCGTCGAGGCGCCCCGGCTCAACTGGGACAACCTGATCAAGCGCAAAAACGACATCACCATCAAGCACACCAAGGGGCTTGATTTCCTGATGAAGAAGAACAAGATCACCGTCTTCCGCGGCCACGGCCGGCTCACCGGGCCGGCGATCGAAGGCGTCTTCACCATCCACGTCACCGACGAGGACAAGGGCAAGCCCAAGGACGCGCAGGCCGAAGGCTACGACGCGCAGAAGATTACCGACGTGAAGGCGAAGAAGGTCGTGCTGGCCACCGGGTCGGACGCGCGCATGCTGCCGGGCTACAAGTCCGACGACACTATCATGACCAACATGGAGGTGCTGACGCTGCCCGCGATGCCGAAGTCGATGGTCGTCATCGGCTCGGGCGCGGTGGGGGTGGAGTTCGCCTCCGTGATGAAGAGCTTTGGGGCCGAGGTGACGATTATCGAAGCGCTGCCGCGCATCGTGAACGCCGAGGACGAGGAGGTCTCGAAGGAGCTGCTGCGCCTGTACAAGAAGCGCGGATTCGAGGTCTTCGTCGGCGCCAAGGTCGACAAGATCGAGAAGCAGGACGGCGGCGCAGTGGTCTCGTTTACCGATTCCACCGGCAAGGCCCAGACCAAGACGGCCGAAAAAGTTCTGGTCGCCGTGGGCCGCGCGCCGCGCACGTACGATTGCGGCCTCGACAAGATCAAGGTCACGCCCGACCGCGGCTTCCTCATGACCAACGAGTGGATGGAGACGACCGAACCCGGCGTGTACGCAATCGGCGACATCGTCGGCGGGCTGCCGCAACTGGCGCACGTGGGCGCGATGAGCGGTCTCGTCGTCGCGGCGAAGCTGGCCGGCAAGTACGCGCGTCCGGTCAACCGCAAGCGCATCCCGGGCTGCACCTATTGTGATCCTCAAATCGGCTCGGTCGGCATGACGGAGGCGCAGGCCAAGGAGGCCGGCTACCAGGTCAAAATCGGCAAGTTCCCCTTCGTCGGCAACTCGAAAGCCACGATCGTGGACTCGCACGACGGCTTCGTCAAGATCGTCTCAGACGCGAAATACGGCGAGATCCTGGGTGTGCACATCATCGGCCCGCAGGCCACAGAGCTGATCGCGGAGTGCGTGACGGCGATCGAGCTCGAGGCGACGGTCGAAGAGATGATGTTCACCATCCACGCGCACCCGACGCTGGCGGAAAGCCTGCTCGATGGATTTTCGAGCGTGGAAGGCATGGCCATCAACGTATAAAAAACAGGAGGCAGCATGACTTACAAAGTTGCTTTGATTCACTCCGACGAGGGTTATACCATTCTCTGCCCCGAGCTCCCCGGCTGTATCACCGAAGGTGATACAGCCGGGGAGGCCATGGCGAATATGCAGGATGCCATTCACGAATATCTCGAAGTCGTGGGTAAATAAGCTTAAAGAAGATTTCGACAAACTTCTCTATGTTCGATCGCCTTTAAAGGTTTCATGTTCTGGTTAGACAAGAACGAGGATACTTATGAACAAAGTCGTTGCAGAACTCGCGGAGTTCATGCTGACCTGCTCTGAGTATTCTCCAGGCGAGATTTATATCTTTATTGTCGAACATGGTCGAACGAAGATGGCTCATGCGGAGATTTGCTTTCTGGCTCCAGATCGCAGAAGACCCGTTACCTAGAGATGAACCAGTAAGACTTTCAGCGTATAACGGTAGCAGAACTGCTTTGACCAAGCTAAGATCGAATTTCGCCTCTTCGGAGATGATGTTCATCATTTCGTTCGCACCCCACGTCGGCGGAAGCCTGCTGGATGGCTTGTCGAGCGTGGAGAGCATGGCCATCAACGTATCGCTGTAGAGCTGCCGCTTGACATCAAGGTGCGCTGGTGGGAGCATCATGAGGTGCGAACGACCCTCACCCTCGACGACGATGTGGCGGACCTGCTGCAAAGTGAGGTCCGTCGCTCGGGTGAGCTGTTCAAGCAAACGGTAAATCGCGTACTCCGGGCAGGCCTGCGTGGGGCGGAGGAACCTGCAGCTCCAAAACCATTCAAGGTTCGTGGAGCAATCCATGCAGGTGTCCCTAGGGAGTGGACCTCGGGATGCGTACAGGAGCTGCTCGACCTTCTTGATCAGTCAGAGACAAGCAATGAAGGTTCTTGACGCTAATCTGCTCATCTACGTTTATGATCTCGGCAGCCCTCAAAATGAGAGGGCTACGGCATGGTTCGAGACGTTGCTCTCCTCACCTGAACCGGTAGGGATTCCCCTGCAAAGTATCGCGGCGTTTCTGCGGATCATGACCGACCACCGCCTCCGCATGAGGATGTCGATAGAGCAGGCGATCGCCATTGTCGACCACTGGTTCGAATCACCGCAGGTCAAACTGTTGCTCCCCGGGGAAAGACACTGGTTGCTGCTGCGTGCGATGTTGCTTGCAGATCACGTCACCGGAGCCTTGATCTCCGACGCGCAGATCGCGGTTGCGGCTCTTGAATCTGCCGGAGAAGTTCAGAGCATAGACAAGGATTTCCGCCGTTTTGCTGGTGTACGGTCGCGCGCCCCGCTGGCAGGTACGTAAAGTGTTCGTCCATTTACTCTCTCTCGGAAGGGTGCCCTACCCCGACGCGCTTGCGCTGCAGGAGCGTGTGGTGGCGCTGCGCAAGGCCGGTGCGATCGGCGATACGCTGCTGCTGCTGGAGCACCCGCCCGTGTTGACGCTGGGGCGCAATGCGCGGCGGGAGAACGTGCTCGCGACCGACGAGGTGCTGGCTGCCAGGGG
>CAXUDC010000062.1:0-5610 GCA_964249685.1 uncultured Acidobacteriaceae bacterium | reverse complement strand
GGCTCGAGAAGAAGCTGGCCGCGATCGGCGTGCATGTTTCGGGCGGCATCACCTCGCACGGCTTCGCGCTGAATGTGACGACCGACCTGCGCGACTACTCATTCGTCGTGCCCTGCGGGATAGCGGACCGGCAGGTGACCTCGCTTGAGCTCGAGAGCCCGCGTGAGCCCGCGCCGGCGATGGAGGAAGTGCTGCATGCGACCTCGCGGAACTTCGGTCGCATCTTCGGCCGGCAGATGATTTGGGCGGAATCGCTCGAAGCCGTGCTTGAGACAAAAGCTTAAACGCAAAAGGTTCCGCAGAGGTCGCGGAGCCTTCCTCAGCGACCTCCGCGTAACCCTCTGCAACCTTTGCGTTTAGCCTTTCCCGTCCCATAATCGCCCACGCCGCGCCAAGGGTGCTATGCGAGACTTATAATCCAGTGGCGCAGCGTTTAGCAGAGCCAGCAACACTCTCAAGCAGGACGAAGGACAGATATGCCGACCGAAGTAGTCATGCCCCAGATGGGTGAATCGATCACCGAAGGTACCCTCACCAAGTGGCTCAAGAAGCCGGGCGACGCCGTCGAGCGCGACGAGCCGCTGTTCGAGATCTCGACCGACAAGGTCGATGCCGAGATCCCTTCGCCGGCCGCCGGCGTGATGGGTGAGATCAAGGCCGAAGAAGGCTCGACCGTGCAGGTGAACAGCATCGTCTGCACGATCGTCGAGGCCGGCTCCGCGTCGGCTGCACCGGCGTCGGGCACGGCAGAAGACTTGAAGACCGATTCGACCCGGCCGGCTGCCGAGGTAAGCGCCGCGCAGGAAGCGAGCATCCCCGCGCCGCAACCGGAGAGCCAGGCAGACCAGCCCGCGCCCGCCGCAAGCCAGCCCGGCACCGAGATCCCCATGCCCCAAATGGGCGAGTCCATTACCGAGGGCACGATCACCAAGTGGCTCAAGAACATCGGCGACACGGTCGCGCGCGACGAGCCGCTGTTCGAGATCTCGACCGACAAGGTGGACGCGGAGATTCCGTCGCCCGTCGCCGGCACCCTGACCGAGATCCGCGTCAAGGAAGGCGCGACTGTAACGGTCAACTCGATCGTGGCCGTGATCGGCGGAGGCGCCGCGGCGCCGGCCAAGGCTGCGGCTCCCGCTCCCGCCGCGCCTGCCTCCTCGGCATCTCAGGGTGAGACACCGCGTTCTTCGCCGCTCGTCCGCAAGATCGCGGGCGATAACAACATCGATCTGCAGCAGGTCTCCGGCACCGGTTCGGCGGGCCGCATCACCAAGCAGGACATTACGTCGCACATGGAAGGCGGCGGCGCCAAGCCTGCAGCCACCAGCCAACCGACGACTCCGGGCATCGCCGCCGCGGCTGCCGGCGCGCAGACGAGCCCGGCGCAGGAGGCAGCAAAAGCCGCGACCCACGCCGGAACTCCCACCACCATCTCCACTTCGATGTCCGCCGTGCAGTCCGCTGCCGCCACCACTGCTCCGGCAAAGGCCGCGGCCGGCGTCCAGCAGCTCGGCGAGCTTGTGCCGATGTCCAAGATGCGCTCGATCATCGCCAAGCGCATGGTCGAATCCAAGCACACCAGCCCGCACGTCCACACGGTCTTCAAGGTCGATATGACCCGCATCGTGCGCATGCGCGAGAAGGAAAAGAACAAGTACGAGCAGCGCAACGGCGTCAAGCTGACCTACATGCCGTACATCGTCCGGGCCGCGGTAGCCGCGCTGCGCAAGCACCCCGTGGTCAACGCCGCCATTCAAGGCGACGCCATCTTCTACAACAAGAACATCAACATCGGCATCGCGGTCGCGCTCGACTGGGGCCTGATCGTGCCGGTCATCAAGCAGTGCGAAGAACGTAACTTCCTCGGCGTCGCTCGCTCGATCGTCGATCTCGCCGACCGCGCGCGGTCCAAGAAGCTCGCCCCGGACGAGGTCTCGGGCGGCACCTTCACCGTCACCAACGCAGGCATCTTCGGCGAGCAGTTCGGCACGCCGATCATCAATCAGCCGCAGGCCGCGATTCTCGGCGTGGGCGGCCTGAACAAGGAGGCGCTGGTCCTAACCGACGCCGACGGCCAGGACACGATCGCCATCCGTAGCGTGCAGCGCTTCACGCTCGGCTTCGACCACCGCATCGTGGACGGGGCGGACGCGGGCAAGTTCATGACGGACTTCAAAAACTACCTGCAGAACTGGACTGAGGACGTTGGCTAATCCGGCCTCCTATCTGCAAGTAAAAGCGGCGAGCTCCCTGGAGCTCGCCGCTTTGTTTTGCCGTTTCTATTAGTCGGGTCAATACCACCTTCGTTCGTAGACCTTGACACTTTGGTAGGACCGTGGGAGATTGGATTATCCGCACTGAAACATGCACGTGACCTTCGAGAGTCACACCTCGGCGAAAGCTCTGGGCTAGCCTCGATACGACCGTCCTTCCGCTCCGTCTGTCTTCTCGCACGTCGAGATGCTCTGCAGGCGCAAATGCTTGTCCCCCTGTGGGTGCAGCTCTCCCCCCACATCTGGAGAACTTCGATGAATCGTATCGCCCCACGCCTCGCCTTCCTTGCGCCCGCCGCGCTGTTCTGTGTTGCCTCGCTCGCGCATGCGCAGACCACCGCCACCATCAGCGGCATCGTGACCGATCCCACCGGAGCTGTGGTCCCGCAGGCCCAGATCAAGGTGCTGGGCCTCGCAACCGGAATTGAGAGGAACGCCGTCACGGATGGGGCGGGCGTCTACCTCGTGCCGTCCCTGCTTCCGGGCGACTATCGCATTACGATCCAGGTGGCCGGCTTCGGCCTTTACACGGTGCCGAAGCTGCAGCTCGATGTCGACCAGAAGATCACCCTGGACGCGAAGCTTTCTGTCGACAGCCAGGGGCAATCGGTGGAGGTCTCGGCCGCCGCGTCGGTCATCGTGGCCGACACGGTCACGGTGGGCTCGGTGCTCGATCAGCGCACGGTGCAGGAGCTGCCGCTGAACGGCCGCCACTTTCTCGACTTGACCGTGCTCACGCCCGGCGGCGTCACCGCACCTTCGGCCGGGTCGCTGACCGCGCCCTCCCGCGGCCTGGGCGCGAACTCCTACATCACCGCCGGCAACCGCGAGGACTCCGCCAACTTCCAGATCAACGGGGTCAACCTGAACGACAATTCGCAGAACCAGATCACCTTCCAGCCCTCCATCAACACCACGTCCGAGTTCAAGATCGACAACTCCACCTACTCGGCCGAGTACGGCCGCTCCTCCGGCTCGATCGTCAACGTGCTCACGCGCTCCGGCACCAACCACTTTCACGGCGAGGTCTTCGACTACAACCGCAACAACTCCTTTGACACCCGCAACTTCTTCAACCTGAAGGGCACCGCGCAGAACGCGCTCAAGCGCAACAACTTCGGCGCGGCGCTCGGCGGGCCCATCTTCCGGGACAAGGCGTTCTTCTTCGGCTCGTATGAAGGCCTGCGCCAGCACCAGACCATCGTGACCAGCGCCGGCGTCTTGACTACGGCGCAGCGGACCGCGGTAACAAACGCCGCCAACCCGACGGCGCTGGCCCTGCTCGCGCTGATCCCGGTCGCGAACACCGCCTCGAACGTCACGGTCAACGGCGTGATCGGCTCCTATGTGAACAAGTATGTCGGCTCCGCGCCGGGCCCGGTCAACGTGGACCAGTACACCGGCGATATCTTCTACCAGAAGAGCGCGAAGGACCAGTTTCACAGCTTCTACGCGTTCCAGAAGGACGTGCGCACCGAGCCCACGCTGCAGGGCAACAACATTCCCGGCTTTGGCGATCACCGCAACGCGCACCGCCAGGTCGCCACGCTGAGCTACTACCACATCTTCTCGCCCGCGCTGTCGAACGAGGCCCGCATCGGCGGCAACCGCATTTCGATCGCGTTTATCCCGAACGTCACCACCAATCCGACCTCGGTCGGCATCGGTGACGGCATCAACACCAACGCCGGCCTGCCGCAGATCTCGCTGGTTGACGCCGGCACCAACTTCGGCGGACCGTCCGGCTTCCCGCAGGGCCGCACGGACAACCTCGGCCTCTTCAACGACACCCTCACCTACCTCATCGGCAAGCACACCCTGCGCACCGGCGGCGAGTACCGCCGCTCCGTCAACAACTCCTTCGCCGACGATACCGGCACCCTTACCTTCAACTCCATCGGCTTCGACGTGGCTGGCAATAAGGTCTACAACACCCCTCCGGTGACAAACCCTCCCACGGCCCCGATGCAGGTGGGCGGCTTCTACAACGGCCTGGCCAATGGCTTTTCCGTGACCCCCACCG
The DNA here is from genome assembly GCA_964249685.1 of uncultured Acidobacteriaceae bacterium. Classification (GTDB taxonomy): domain Bacteria; phylum Acidobacteriota; class Terriglobia; order Terriglobales; family Acidobacteriaceae; genus Edaphobacter. The sequence continues at coordinate 1,314 of CAXUDC010000062.1, read as the reverse complement.
CGGTCAACAGCCGCATCTTTTCCAACTCCGCCGCCGGCTTCCTCGTCGACACCTACAAGATCGCCGCCAACTTTACCGCCGAGATCGGCTTCCGCTTCGAGTGGAACGGCACCCCGACCGAAGGCGCGGACCGCTTCGTCCGCTTCAATCTCGGCAACGCCCAGCTCGAGCGGGTCCACAAGCCCTACAACGAGAACTACAACTACGAGCCGCGCGTCGGGCTCACGTGGGATCCGTACAACTCCGGCAAGACCGTCTTCCGCAGCGGCTACGGCATCATGGCCGACCAGCCCGTCTCGGGCGTCGTCTCCGGCCTGGCCGGCAATCCGCCCTTCGCCACCGGCGTCTCCTACAGCTCCGCCGCGAACCCGCTTCCGGTCGCCAATATTTTCGCCCTGTCCAGCGGCTCCGCCATCGCCCTGTCGAACGTCCGGCCCAACTTTTCGAACGCCTACACCGAGACCTACAACTTCAATCTGCAGCAGGAGATGCCTCAAGGCATCTTGTTGAATGTGGGTTACTACGGCTCGGAGGGCAAGCACCTGCGCGCGCGCATCAACGCCAACCAGCCCTTCGCCAACGGCACACGGCCCTATACGATGATCTCGAACAACAGCCTGTACAAGCCGGGTACGTCGCTGGTCAACGCCAACATCTCCCAGGCCGATGCCATCTCGCACTCCATGTACAACGCGCTGTGGGTGACAGCCACCAAGAGCCTCTCGCACAGCCTGCAGTTCCTCTTTACCTATAACTGGTCCAAGTCCACGGACCTCAACTCGCTCGGCTCGCAGGGCGGCTACACCTTCCAGGACAGCAACAACCCGCAGACCAACTACGGCCTCTCGGACTTCGACACGCGTCACCGTATCGCGGCCAACGCCATCTACGATCTGCCCAACTTCGGCCGGTACGTCCATGTCACCAGCGAGCGCATCCTGGGCGGCTTCCGCCTCTCCGGCATCGAGCAGTGGCAGACCGGCAACCCCGTCAACGTCACCAATACGTCGACGTTTTCGGGCGTCAACGGCATCATCCGCCCCAACCAGGTCGGCCGGCCGTTGAAGACCAAGATCGAAACCACGGGCGGCGTCACCTTCTTCCAGGCACCGGTCTGCACCACGACGGTGACGGCAACCTGCGTCTTCCAGAACACGACCAACAGCTTCGGCACCACGCGGCGCAACTCGATCACCGGCCCGGGCTTCTCGAACCTGGACCTGTCGCTCGAGAAGAACACCCGGCTGACCGAGCGGCTGAACCTGCAACTGCGCGTCGACGCGTTCGACGTCGCCAACCACCCCAGCTTCGCCA
>CAXUDC010000061.1:0-18124 GCA_964249685.1 uncultured Acidobacteriaceae bacterium | reverse complement strand
AGTTCTTCATGATGTGGAACCGCATGTTCGGCCCCATGGGCTGGGCGTACTGGATCCTCATCCTGACTAACATTGCCATCCCGCTCACCACGCTGTGGTCGCGCAAGCTGCGCGTCAACGTGACGTTTCTCTTCATCCTCTCGCTCATCATCAACACTGGTATGTGGTTTGAGCGTTTCGTCATCGTCGTCACCTCGCTCTACCGCGACTACCTGCCCTCATCCTGGGGCACCTACCGCGCGACCAAGTGGGACTACATGATCTACGTCGGTACGATGGGCTTGTTCACCGTGCTCTTCTTCTGCTTCGTCCGGTTCCTGCCCATGATTCCAATGTCCGAAATCCGTATGATGCTTCCCCAGACCAAGGTCGGCCGTAACCCGACCGACGCCGAAGTCGTCAGCCAGGAGGCCAGCTAATGCCACCTCGTGAAGGAATCTACGGCTACCTGGCCGAGTTCAATACGCCCACCGACCTGGTCGTCGCCACCGAGGCGGCGCACAAGGCAGGCTACCGCCGCATGGAGTGCTACACCCCGTACCCGGTTGAGGAAGCCGCGACCGCTCTCAACTTCCACGAAACGCGCGTGCCCCTGGTGTGCCTGCTCGGCGGCCTGATGGGAGTGACCACCGCATTTCTGATGCAGACCTGGATCAACGTCTGGGGCTACCCACTCAACATCGCCGGACGCCCGCTCTGGTCCTGGCCGGCGTTCATCATTCCCGCGTACGAGTGGACGATCCTCTTCGCCGGCCTGTCCGCCGCGTTCGGTATGATCGCGTTGAACGGCTTGCCGCAGCTCTATCATCCGGTCTTCAACGCGCCCAACTTCCGCTCAGGTGCCACCACCGACAAGTTCTTCCTGTGTCTCGAAGCGCACGACCCCAAGTTCTCGCTCAACGACACCCGCGCCTTCCTCGAGCAGTTCCCCGCGGTCTCCGTGGTGGAGGTAGACCACTAATGCGCACTTCATTCAAGCCCGTGCTGTCCGCCAGCCTGCTGGCGTCGGTCGCCGTCCTCGCCGGCTGCCGCCAGGACATGCACAATCAGCCCAAGTTCTACCCGCAGCGCGGCACCACCTTCTTCGCCGACAACCGCTCCACGCGCCCGCAGGTCGAAGAAACCGTAGCCCGCGACCAGCTACACGAAGATAGCTACTTCTACACCGGCATGCAGAACGGTCAGGAGGGCACGACCATGCCCTTCCCGGTCGATATGACGGTGCTCGCCCGCGGCCAGGAGCGCTACAACGTCTACTGCACCCCATGCCACTCCCGCGTCGGCAACGGCGTCGGCATGATCGTGCAGCGCGGCTATGCAAAAGCCGGCAACTTCCACACTGCACGACTTGAAGCTGCGCCCCTGGGCCACTTCTTCTCGGTCATCAGCAACGGCTACGGCGCCATGCCGGACTACTCTTCGCAACTCACCCCGGGCGAGCGCTGGGCCGTCGTCGCTTATATCAAGGCGCTGCAACTCAGCCAGAACGCCCAGCAGGACGATGTCGCCGCGGGCCAGCACGTAGAGCCGCTCACCGATATCTCCGTCAACGAAGGCTTCCCCGCCAACTTCGCTGCGGAATGGGTTCTGCCCCCGACTGCTGTCTCCGGTACCCCAAACGGCGAGAATTATGTCTTGCCGACCGGTCCAGGAAGTCACCCCGGTGCCGCCAACTTACCGCACCCCTCTACCCACCCGTTCGTGGGCGACCCTACCAACGGGCGCAGCGCCGGCCAGAACAGCACCGGTTATCCAAATACTCCGCCTCTCAATCTTGGCAATACCAAATAGCTATCTCTCTTCACGGCTGGACCCAACCCGATCTTCGACGAAGGCCTGACAAGCATGACCTCTGGACACAACCAACACGACGCCGGCCACTACCCCCACGAGGCGGATCTGCCCGCAGCTGCCGGAGGCACGCATCACGGCCCGCGCACGCTGCCGGCCCTGCTAAACTCACCCGAGCTCCTCGCCGCATGGCGCACGCGCGCGCTCATTACCTTCGCGGTCGCGACGGTCCTCTCGCTGCCCTTCCTCTTCGTGTATGGCGGCAAGACTCACATGCTGCGCGCATACCTGCTCGGCTTCATGCTCACCTTCAGCTTCGCCGGTGGCGGCCTCGTGCTGCTGATGCTGCAGTACGTCTCCGGCGGCAAGTGGGGCATGCTCATCCGCCGTCCGCTCGAGGCCATGAGCCGCACCCTGTGGCTGGTTGCGGCGCTCTTTATTCCAATCGGCCTGCTCGCGCGTCATCTCTATCAGTGGGCCGTCTACACTACGCCGCAGCAGGAGCTCGATGCGGCCGCCCGTGGCGTGATCAACAAGGAGCAGGCACTCACCGCCATCTCCAAGCACGCCATGTTCAACCCCGTCAGCTGCATCATCCAGACCACGATCATCTTCAGCGTGCTCATCCTCATCATGACGTTGTTGAACAAGTGGTCGCTCGAGCGCGATGCCGACCCGGGCCGCGGAACGCTCGCGAGCTACGATCGCTGGCGCACCCGCTTCGAAAACCTCTCGGGCCCCGGCATCTTCATCTACGTTGTTCTGCTGACTGACGCCGCACTACTCTGGGTAATGTCGCTCGACGTCACCTGGTACAGCTCCATCTGGGGTTTGAAGTTCCTCGTCGGCCAGGGCTACGCCGTGCTCGCGCTCAGCATCTTCACCGTCCTCAAGCTGTCAAAGGTCGAGCCGATCCGCACGCTGCTCCGCACCACCGAGCAGCACGACCTGGGAAAGTTCATCTTCGCCTTCGTCATGCTCAACATCTATCTCACCTTCGCCGAATTCCTCATCATCTGGTCTGGCAACGTGCCCGACGAGATCCCATGGTATCTCAGCCGCATCCGTGGCGGCTGGTGGGTTGTCTGTTCGCTGGACTTCGTCTGCCACTGGCTCATTCCTTTCACACTGCTGCTCTCGCGCAACCTCAAGCGCGACAAGCGCCGGCTGACCGCGATCGTTGTCTTCATGCTGCTCGCGCGCGCCATCGACCTGTTCTGGATCATCGAACCTAACTTCAAGGACGCCGCAGGCAACCTGCACCTCGGCAACAACTTCGGCATCCTCGCCTATCTCACCGTGCCGGTCGCCGTCGTCTCGCTCTGGACTGCCTGGTACACCACGCAGCTGATGCAGCGCCCTCTCATCAACATCAACGATCCTCACCTCGAGGAGATGCTGGAGCCCGAACATGCCCACTAATCTTCCCCCCACAAATGCCGGCGACCACAAGCCACCCACCGGCGACTTCGTCGACCATCCTAATTCCGGCCCTGGAAGCCGTGAACTCGGCTACGAGACGACCGACGTCAACGCCGGCGGTGTCCTGGTGTTCATCGGCGGACTCTTCCTTTTTGTCGTCATCTTCTTCTTTTTCTGCTTTGCCATGGGCCGCCTCATCAACAACGAGCTCGGCAAGGAAGATGGACCCAAGGATCGCTGGCATAACAACAACGGCATCTTCGCCGGTGCGAAGAACAACGGCGGCAAGCGTGAGGACCTCAAGTCGAACACCGCCATCGAGCAGCAGGAGCTCGGACAAGTCACCGGCGCTTTCCTCGCCCCGCAACTTCAGACCGACGACGGCAACCAGGACACCGCCAATCTCCACGCGCGCGAGGACCTCCTGCTCGACCACTACAGCAGCGTCCCCGGGCAGCCCGGCATCCGGATTCCCATCAATCGCGCCATGGAGCTTATCGCCGCCAAGGGTCTCCCGGTGTCAGCTGCCAACCAGTCCTCGACCCTGATGGCGGGCGACGAGAAGCACGTCACCACTGCGCCCCTGACCAGCGGCTTCGCTCGGACCGGGTATGAGTTGGACACCATCGAAGCCCGTCGCCAGAAACTCGATTACGGCAAGAATGAAAAGCCAGAGCACGCCGAACTCAAGCCCATCAAGTAAGCTAGGCACCTAACACACCGTAAGATAGAGACATGACCAACCAGATGAAGTGGACCAACACAATCCGCAAAGCTCTCGGACTCGCCGCCTTCAGCTGCGCGCTCCTCTGCGGGTTCGTGTTGCCTTCCGCCTCGGCCCAGGTCTCGTCGTACGGCGATAAATCGCAGGGCGACAACCGCGGAGACGAGCTGCCGAACGTCCTACAGAAGGTCGCGGTCACCCAGCACCTCGACCAGCAACTTCCCCTCACCGCCACCTTTGTGGACGATACCGGCAAGACGGTGCAGCTCGGCGACTACTTCGGCAAGCACCCCGCCATCGTTTCGCTGGTCTACTACAACTGCCCCATGCTGTGCTCGGAAGAGCTTGACGGGCTCACGGGCGCACTCGAAATGGTGCATCTCGTCCCCGGCAAGGACTTTGATGTGATCGTCATCAGCATTGATCCGTCGGAGACACCGGAGCTCGCCGCCCGCAAGAAAGCCTTCTACCTGAAGCGCTATGGGCACCCGGAGACGGCCGCCGGCTGGCACTTCCTTACCGGTCAGAAGCCTGCCATCGATGCCGTCTCGACCGCCGTCGGCTTTGGCTATGTCCGTGTCCCGGGCCCTGACGGGACCTTGTCACAGTTCGCCCACGCGAGCTCCATCGAGGTCGTCACTACCTCGGGCAAGCTCGCCCAGTACTATCTCGGCGTGGAATACTCGCCGAAGGACATCCTCCTCGGCCTGATCGAAGCCTCCGGAAATAAGATTGGCTCGCCGGTGGCCAACATCCTCACCTACTGCTACCACTACGATCCGCAGACGAACAAACACTCCATCATCGTCGCGCGCGTCGTGCAGGTCGGCGGAATGCTCACCATGGCCTCGCTCGGTGGGTTCATGTTTCTCATGTTTCGCAAGGACCTGAAGCTTGGGCGCGACCACGACTTGCTCAGCAGCGACAGCAATAACAAGACCGACAAAGGGTAACGATGCATATTAGTCCAGTTCTGTGGCAGTTTCTGACAAAATGGCTGGCCGCCTCGGCGCTCTTCCCCCGGGAAGCGTCCACCATGGCCCCCTGGGCCGACGCCCTCTACTTCTTTCTGATTGGCATGACGCTTATCGGCCTCCTGCTGGTCGGGGCCCTGGTCATCGGCTTTTCCGTCCGTTACCGCAAGGCTCGTTCGCCGGTAGCCACCCAGGTCGAAGGCTCCACGCTGCTCGAGGCCACCTGGACCATCATCCCGCTCGCCATCTTCCTGGTTACTTTTGTTTGGGGCGCGCTGCTCTACTTCCGCATCTACAACCCGCCCGCCAACTCGATGAACATCTACGTCGTCGGCAAGCAGTGGATGTGGAAGGCCGAGCATCCCGGCGGCCAGCACGAGATCAATGCGCTCCATGTGCCGATCGGTCGCCCCGTTCAGCTCACGATGATCTCGCAGGACGTCTTCCATTCCTTTTCGATCCCAGACTTCCGTGTCAAGCGCGAGGTCATCCCCGGGCGCTATTCAACTGTCTGGTTTCAGGCTACCGACCCGGGCGTCTACCATATCTTCTGCACGCAGTATTGCGGCACCAAGCACTCCGGCATGATCGGAGAAGTGACGGCGATGACCCCGGAGGACTACCAGCGCTGGACCGAGACTTCGACCTCCGGCATGTCGTTGGCTCAGAATGGCGAGCGTTTGTTCGCATCCATGGGCTGCAACGCATGTCACTCCGGCAACGCTGCGGCCCGCGGCCCGAATCTCAACAACGTGTACGGCTCGAAGCTGCAGCTTGTCTCTGGCGGCGACGTACTGGTCAATGACGCTTACCTCCGCGATTCCATCCTCAATCCGTCGCAGCACGTCACGGCGGGATACGCCCCCATCATGCCAACCTATCAGGGCCAAATCTCGGAAGACGGCCTGATCGACCTCGTCGAATATATCAAGACGTTGAACACGAACTTCCGGATCCAGCAGACCACGGATCCCACCCAGACGACACAAACACAGCTGACGGCGCCGACCACGCCCGGGATGGTGAAGTAATGAGCACAATGCCAAATTCGATCGTCAATCTTCCCGATCCCTCCACCGCAACCATGCCGCGCCGCAGCTACCTCAACAACGAGGACGGCCTCATGTCGTGGCTCACCACCGGCGACCACAAGCGCATCGCGATCCTGTATCTCATCTCAATCACGTTCTTCTTCGTGCTAGGCGGGGTGTTTGCGGGTCTGATCCGGCTTGAGCTCCTGACGCCGCAGCCGGACCTGGTCGCGTCCGACACGTACAACAAGTTCTTCACCATGCACGGCATCATCATGATCTTCCTGTTCCTGGTGCCGTCGGTCCCGGCGACCCTTGGGAACTTCCTGATCCCGATCATGATCGGCGCGAAGGACCTCGCCTTCCCCAAGATCAACCTGCTCAGCTGGTACCTCTACATGGTGGGTGGTGCTCTGACCCTGGCTGCTCTGGTGCTCGGCGGCGTCGATACCGGCTGGACCTTCACTACGCCGCTCTCCACGCATTACCTGAACACCCATGTGGTGACGGCTGCCACGGCGATCTTCATCGCGGGCTTTGCGTCCATCTTCACCGGGCTCAACTTCATCGTGACGATCCACCGTATGCGCGCGCCCGGTATGACCTGGTTCCGTCTGCCGCTGTTTGTCTGGTCCAACTACGCCGCATCCATCCTAATGGTGCTCGGTACCCCCGTGCTCGCCATCACGCTGGTCCTCGTCGCGCTCGAGCGCCTCATCGGTATCGGTGTCTTCGATCCGTCGAAAGGCGGCGACCCGCTCCTCTTCCAGCATCTCTTCTGGTTCTATTCTCACCCCGCCGTCTACATCATGATTCTGCCCGGGTTCGGCGTCATCTCGGAGGTCATCTCCACCTTCAGCCGCAAGCGCGTCTTCGGCTACACGGCCGTGGCGTTCTCCTCGGTTGCAATTGCGGTCTTCGGCTTCTTCGTCTGGGCCCATCACATGTTCATCATGGGCGTATCGAACTACTCCGCGCTGGTCTTCTCGCTCCTTACCATGCTCGTGGCCGTCCCGTCAGCCATCAAGATCTTTAACTGGGCCTTCACCTTACAGAAGGGCTCGATCACGTTCGAAACGCCGATGCTCTACGCCTTCGCCTTCATCGGCCTCTTCACCATCGGAGGCCTTACCGGCATCTTCCTCGGCTCGCTCGGAATGGACATTCATCTCACCGAGACATACTTCATCGTGGCGCATTTCCACTACGTCATGGTCGGCGGCATGTTAATGGCCTTCCTGGCCGGCATCCACTTCTGGTGGCCCAAGATGACCGGCCGCATGTATCCTGAGTCGATCTCGAAGCTGGCCGCTGTCACCAGTTTCATCGGCTTCAACCTGACCTTCATGCCGCAGTTCATCCTCGGCTACCTGGGCATGCCACGTCGTTACCATGCTTACCCCGCGGAGTTCCAGGTACTCAACGTCTTCTCGACCGCGGGCGCAAGCGTCCTTGGTGTTGGGTTCTTGCTGCCCGTCCTCTACCTTACCTGGTCGCTCCGATACGGCGCGATTGCCGGCAACAATCCGTGGCAGGCTACCGGCCTCGAGTGGCAGATCCAGTCGCCGCCACTGACCGAGAACTTCACTGAGATCCCCGTCATGGACCATGAAGCTTATGACTACGAATGGCTGGCCAACAAGACCGCAAATGAGGTGACGACCGTTGGCTAATACTCTGGCAGAACTGCAGGAACACGAAGTTACCCCACCGCACGGCTACGACGAGCATGCCGGCCACGTCACATTGCCTCAACACCGTCATCATTTTGAGACGGAAGATCAGCAGCGCGAGGCCGGCAGCTTCGGCATGTGGCTCTTCCTGCTGACGGAGATCATGTTTTTCGGCGGCATGTTCTTCGCGTACCTGCTTTACCGGAACTGGTACTACGACGCCTTTGTCGCAGCCTCCAACCAGCTCAGCGTCCCTCTCGGCGCGATCAACACCGTTATCCTCATCTCCTCCGGCTTCTTCATGGCGCTCGGCGTATGGGCGGCAGAGGTCCGGAACCGTCGTCTCCTGGTCATCTTTCTCTGGGCTACGATGATCTTCGGCTTCGCTTTCCTGGGCATCAAATCAGGCGAGTACCATGAAAAGTGGGAGAAGCACCATATTCCTGGCGCGTCGTTCAATGTTAAGGAGTTCATCAACCCGCCAGTAAATGCTAAGGGTGTCGCGACTGAAAAGGCGCTTCCACCAGACATGGCGCAGAAGACTGAGGTCTTCTTCTTCCTCTACTTTGCAATGACCGGCATGCACGCGGTCCACATGATCATCGGTCTCGGTATCCTGATATGGCTGCTACACCGAGCGCGGCATGGTGACTTCAGTTCCGGGTATGTCGCTCCGATTGAAAACTTCGGTCTCTACTGGCACTTCGTTGATATCGTCTGGCTGTTTCTCTTTCCGTTACTCTACCTGATCAATCGCCATCCACTGCACTGATGCCGAATGTATTGGGGAACCAGGCTTACGTAGTTCAAGGCTAAACCCTCCTGGCGGTCCTCTCACGGCATCGTCGCAATCGACAGAGTAAATAAGAAATCTGAACTGGCTGTATCGGCCGAAAGTCCCGCCGCAACCCGCGGCTCTAGGAGTACACCGTGTCTCAGGACAACGACGCTTTGAATGTAAACAATCCAGAGCACGTCAGCCACCACCTCGTTACGCCGTTCCAGTACTCGCTCGTCTTCGGGACCCTTCTGGTTGGGACCGCCATCACCGTCGGCGCGGCCTATGTGGAACTCGGCGTTCTAAACCCGATCGTTGCCCTGGGGATCGCGTCTTTCAAAGCCGTGGTTGTTATCCTCTTCTTCATGCACGTCAAGTATCAGTCTCGTCTCGTCAAGCTGACGGTTGCTGCCGGTTTCTTCACGTTCCTTGTCCTTATCACGATGACCCTTACTGACTACATGAGCCGTGCCTGGGGTCTCTGGTAAGGTTGCCGCTACGTAGACCGCTTTCGGTTACGCTGATGTACCCGCCGTTGCAAGCCGTGGGGTGCTTCCAGACGAGAGCACCTGCGTTGTGTTTGAGATTCGAAAGCGTCTGGTTTCTGTCTCGAGAACTCCATGCCACCAGACCTCCGACTCCATCACGTGGGCTATGCTGTAAGGCTCATTGAGCCAATAGCCGAAAGCTATCGGCAGCGTTTCGCCTACGAAGCGGCAACCGGAATCATCGCCGATCCGCTTCAGACGGCTTTTGTCCAGTTCCTCCGCCTGCCTGGCGAGACCAGCTACCTAGAGCTCGTCGCCCCGGACGGTCCTGACAGCAAGCTAAGCAACACGGTTCGTCGCGGTGGCGGTCTGCACCACCTGTGCTACGCCTGCGATGATCTCGAGCAAGTCATCGCCCACCTCGGCGAAACCGGAATGATCCTTATCTCCGAGCCGAAGCCTGGCACCGCCTTTGCCGGTCGTCGCATTTGTTGGCTCCTTGGGAATGACCCACTTCCCGTCGAGCTGGTAGAGCGCCGCACCCCGCAAGACCTATGCATGCCTGGCCAATAAACCATCTGAGTTTTAGCTATGGTGCGATAAGAGTGGAAACGCAGATCCCGACGGGATGACACCAAAATACAAATGCGTGCTTTGAGGTTATTTTCATTTTATTAGCAAAGCGGAGTATCTGTGATTCGGACTAGGACCACACCATCCGACAAAGTAGACTCGACTAAAGCGCCACGCTAGACTCAGTCCTTTGATCGAAGCACACCAATGCTAATTGCCTATCGGTGGAGTGGCGCTCGAAACGCACATCCCTATGGTAATGACAATCAAAAAGCACAACTCTCTATCTCTGAGTAACTTGGTCTAGAGCGACCGTGCCAGCACGGGATCCTGAAACGTCTCCGGCCCCAGGTGAAATGGCCGCGTGCCGATCTGCACAAAGCCGTTCCGCTTGTAGAACGCAAGTGCCCGTGCGTTGTCCGGATGCACGCCCAGCAGCACGCGCTTCGCGTCGCGGGCGAGCGCCTCGTCGAGTGCAACCTGCATCAATCCGGGGCCGGAGCCCGAGCCGTGGAACCGGCTGAACAGGTAAATGCGCTTCAGTTCCAGGTCGCCCACCTGGGCCAGGCCTTCGGGGAAATCAGGCTCGGTCAGCAGCGAGTAGCCAATTGGGAAGGCACCAGGCTCGATCTCCGCGATCCAGGCCTTGTTCGCGGAGTCGGCAAGGTACTTCTCCCACGCGGCAACAGAGTGGTTCATGCGGCAGTGCGCCAGGATCGCGTGGCCGGGGATCAGCCCGGCGAACGCTTCGAGCAGCGTAGCGGAGCCGATCAGCGAAAGCGTCGCAGCATCCTCGTGAGTGCAGATTCGGATCGACATGATCCCTCCATTCTAATCAGCCCGCCCGTCTTGCAGTGGCATCCAACCGCTGTTCCGCGGCTCGGGTAGGCTGTATAGAGGAGACAACGTGGCGCGCAAACCGATCCAGCAGGAAGACACCGACTTTGCCAAGGCGCAGGTCACGGGCGGCGAGAGTCCCCAGGAAGCCAGCGACTCCAAACCCGCGCTGGCCAGGGCCAAGGGCCGCGGTAAAGCCAAGCCCGCCAACCCCGCCGAAACATCGCAGGCCCTCGCGGACGTACCCGAGCGGCTGCGCCGGTTTGCGGAGAATGCTCGCGTCAAGGTTCGGCGTGGCGGCGAACCCGATGCGAACGGCAAGTGCGTCGTGTACTGGATGCAGCGGGCGCAGCGCGGCCTGGACAACCACGCGGTCAATCTTGCGGTCGAAGTCGCGAATGAGCTTGGGCTTCCGCTGCTGGTCTACTTCGCTGGAATCTCCAATTTTCCGCATGCCAACCTGCGGCACTATATTTTTCTGCAGGAGGGCTTGCGCGACATCGAGCAGGATCTCGCCGCGCGCAATATTGCGTTTGTCATGCGGCGCGCGCCGCATGAGTCGCACGAGCAGCTCCTGAAGGACGCTGAGGCCGCGTTCTGCATCGGCGACGAGAACCCGATGCGCGAGCCCGAGAGCTGGCGCAGGCACCTTGCGGAGGTGCTGCGGATTCCGTTCTGGACCGTCGACACCGATGTCGTCGTGCCCTCAAAGCTGATCGACAAGGCGCAGTACGGCGCTTATACGATCCGGCCGCGTCTCTACAAGCTGCTGCCCGAGTACCTGGTTCCGTACGAAAACCCGCACGCGCAGCATGCCTGGACGAAGCCAAAGGGCTTCCTTGCCGACTCGCTCGAGGAGGACATGACGCGCGACTGGAAGGACCTGGACCGCAGCGTGGGCGGTTCGCCGACGCTGCATGGTGGAATGCATCTGGGGCTGAAGCGGCTGGAGCTGTTCTGCTCAAAGATGCTGCGCGACTACGAAGTGACGCGCAACAAGCCGGAGTGTGACGGCACATCGTCGATGTCGCCCTATCTGCACTACGGCCATGTTGGCCCGCAGACGATTGCGCTTGCCGTCGCGGCTGCCGCCGAGGCGGATCCGACGCTGAAGTCCGCGAAGGACAGCTACTTCAACGAGCTGATCGCGTGGCGCGAGCTGGCGATCAACTTCGTCTGGCATACGGACAAGTACGATTCAGCAGAGTGCGCGGAGGACTGGGCGCAGAAGACGATCGCCGAACATGCGCGTGACGAGCGGGAGCATGTCTACACGGTCGAGCAGCTTGAGCGAGCCGAGACGTACGACGAGCTCTGGAACGCGGCACAGATCCAGATGGTCGAGCACGGCTGGATGCACAACTACATGCGGATGTACTGGGCGAAGAAGATTCTGGAATGGACCCCGGACGCGGATGCGGCGATGCAGGCTTGTGTCTATTTGAACGATAAATATTTTCTGGATGGGCGCGACCCCAACGGCTACGCGGGCATTGCCTGGGCGATTGTTGGAAAGTTCGACCGCGCCTGGGGCTCGCGTGCGGTGTTCGGCAAGCGCCGTTATATGAGCGGTGTGAGCACCGGACGAAAGTTCGATTCAAAGCTGTACATCCAGCAGATGAAGGCTTTGCGCGAGGGTTGATTCGTCTGCATGCAGTCAGACGCAAACAAACTGAGAGCTGAGAGCGCTTAGCAACGGGAGGGAAACGTTGCCTGCATTTCCCTCCTTCTTGAACATAGCTACTGAGCTGGCTTGGCGCTGGCCGCGGGGTGGGTGGGAGCGTGGGTGGTCAGGACGACGGCCTTGTCGACGACGGCGTAGAGCAGTTGGTCGGTGTCGAGTTTGGATTGGCGCTTGATGTACTCGCCCATGCGGCGGCCGGCGGCGGCGGAGTCGGGCAGGGTGAGGCTGCGGTTGCTGGCGGAGATCTCCGCCAGTTGCTGCACCATGTCGAAGAAGTTGGACTCGTTCTTGCCGGAGAGCAGCCAGGCCTGGTGGACGGTGGAGGTGAGGAGCTGCTCCTTGCTGTAGTCGGTTTTCGTGGGTGCCTGGTTGGCGGCGGCCCGCGGCTGGATGTTGCTGTCGGGTTGCTGAGCGTTGGCCGAGACCAGGGCGGTGCCGAGGACGCAGGCGGTGGCGAGGGTGCGGAAGGTGTTCATGGTGAGATTTCCTCTGGTTGCTGTGGGGATGGTTGGGGATCACTCCCACTCATCGCGGTAGGACTGCGATGAATGGGGCACCGGAAGGGAAGCAGGCTAGCGGCCGTAGTAGCCGTCGTTGCGGCGCTGGTTATTCTGGTGTTCCTTGCCCGCGATGGCGCCGATCCCGGCACCTGCGGCTGAACCGATCAGCGCGCCCTTCAGACCTCCGCCGAGCAGTCCGCCGACCAACGCTCCGCCGCCGGCACCAATAGCCGCGCCCTTGCCCGGGCCGATGCCACCCTGGTGATAGTTGTTGTTATAGCCATTGTTGTAGTTGTTGTGTTCGTAGGAGCCGCCATGTCCGCCCTGGCGCATACCCTGATAATATTGGCTGTTGTTGTACTGGGCGTGGGCGAGACCGGAGCCGCCGGCAAGAAGCGTGGTAGCAAGCAAAGCTGCCTTGAGGTTGAGCATTTGTTCTCCTGGTTGCCGCGAACGCGTTCGCGACGTACCAGGACTTTGATGCTGTAATCCTATTAAGCGGCGGTAAGGATCGCCACAGACGTTGTCGTCCCCTGGGCGATCCTGGTTGCCCTCGGCTGCTCCTCCGGTACGCGAAACGTTTGTGGGGCTAACGACATCCAAGGGTGTATGGACTATACGCGGCTGGGTCAGACAGGGATGAAGGTTTCGCGCATTGCGCTCGGCATGATGACGTACGGCGCGAAGAGCTGGCGGGAGTGGGTGCTGGAGTGGGACGAGTCGGCCCCGCTGATCAAGCGGGCGTTTGAGGCAGGAATCAATTTCTTCGATACGGCGGATGTCTACTCGCTCGGCGCAAGCGAGGAGATTACCGGGCGCGCCGTGAAGGAGTTTGCCGCGAGCCGGGACGAGGTCGTGATCGCGACCAAGGTCTTCAATCCGATGAGCGACGGGAAGAACGACAAGGGGCTCTCGCGCAAGCACATCATGGCGTCGATCGACAAGAGCCTGAAGCGGCTGGGCACGGACTATGTGGACCTGTACCAGATTCACCGGTTCGACGCGGAGACGCCGATTGAGGAGACGGTGGAGGCGCTGAACGATGTCGTGCGTGCGGGTAAGGCGCTGTACATCGGCGCTTCGAGCATGTACGCGTGGCAGTTCCTGAAGATGCTGCAGACGCAGGATGAGCGCGGCTATGCGCGGTTTGTCACCATGCAGAACCACTACAACCTGGTGTACCGCGAGGAAGAGCGTGAGATGAATCCGCTGTGCGCAGCCGAGGGCGTGGGGTTGATCCCGTGGAGCCCGCTGGCGCGTGGGTTCCTGGCCGGCAATCGCAAGGCCAACGAGGACAAAGCGAAGGCCGAGACGGTGCGCGCGCGGACCGATGACTTCGCGCACAAGCTCTACTATCGCGAGTCGGATTTTACCGTGGTAGACCGGATTACGGAGATCGCCGAGGCGCGTGGGGTGAAGAACGCGCAGGTGGCGCTGGCGTGGATCCTGACCAAGCCCGGGGTGTCGGCGCCGATCATCGGCGCGAGCAAGGCTTACCAGCTTGACGACGCGCTGAAGGGCATGGAGATCAAGCTGACGGACGATGAGGTGAAGCGGCTGGAAGAGCCGTATGAACCGCATCCGGTGCTGGGGTTTTAAAGGCTGGACACAGAGAGCATGGAGGAAAGCCACACAGGGATCACTGGGGACTCTGTGTGGGGACTCTGTGTGGCTTCTCTGTGTCCTCTGTGTTCAGCCTTGATACTCTGGTAAGACTTGGCGATTTACCTCATCACCGGCGTTGCAGGCTTCATCGGCTCGCACCTGGCGCACGCGCTGGTCGAGGCGGGCGAGCAGGTGCGCGGGCTGGACAACTTCTCGACCGGGCGCATGGAAAACCTGCGCGGGCTCGAAGGCAGGCTGGACCTGCTGGAGGTCGACCTGTGCGACGCGGCTTCGGTTGCAGCCGCATGCGCAGAGGTCGAGATCGTGCTGCACCAGGGTGCGCTGCCGAGCGTGCCGCGCTCCGTCAAGGACCCGCGGACGAGCCATGAGAGCAACGTCAACGGCACGTTCAACCTGCTTGAAGGCGCCCGCGCGGCGGGTGTAAAGCGCGTGGTCTACGCGGCGTCGTCGTCCGCGTACGGCAACCAGCCGGGCTTTCCGCGCGTGGAGACGATGGCCCCGGAGCCGATCGCGCCATACCCGGTGCAGAAGCTCGCGGGCGAGCTCTACATGCAGTCCTACTGGCGCGTGTATGGCCTCGAAACGGTGTGCCTGCGTTACTTCAACATCTTCGGCCCGCGCCAGGTTCCGGACTCACCCTACTCGGGTGTGATGGCGAAGTTTGCGCTGCAGATGCTGCAGGGCGAGCGGCCGGTGATTCAGGGCGATGGCGAGCAGGGGCGCGACTTTACCTACGTCGACAACGCCGTGCAGGCCAACCTGCTGGCCGCGCACGCGCCCGCGGACCGGTGCGCGGGGCGCGTGTTCAACATCGCCTGCGGGGAGCGCCACACGCTCAACGAGACGTACACGCTGCTCGCGCAGATGCTGGGCTACCCGCATCCGGCGCAGTACGGGCCGGCGCGCGCGGGTGACGTGCGCGACTCGCTGGCAGACATCTCCGCCGCCGCCGAGGCGCTGGGCTACAAGCCACACGTGGGCTTTGAAGAAGGGCTCCGGCGCACGGCGGAGTGGTACCGGACGCAGGTTTCACGATGACGCTTGCGGCATGGATCGAGCGGGTGCAGAACCGGACCGCGCGGGTCGGGATCGTGGGGATGGGGTACGTGGGGCTGCCGCTGGCGCTGCTGTTCAGCGAAGACGGCTTCCGCGTCACGGGCTTCGACATCGACCGTGAGAAGGTGGCGACGCTGAACGCGGGGCGCAGCTATATCCACCGCATCGAGCCTGTGCACATCGCTGCCGCGCAGGCCGCGGGCTTCACGGCGACGGGTAATTTTGCGCAAGCGAGCGAACTCGATGCGATCCTGATCTGCGTGCCAACGCCGCTCTACCTGGATCACACGCCGGACATGCGCGCGGTGGTGGCGACGATCGAGGCACTCGCTCCGCACCTGCGCGTGGGGCAGCTGGTGGTGCTTGAGAGCACGACCTACCCGGGGACGACGGAAGAGATTATCGTCGCGACGATCAAGCGCCACGGCCACCGCGTGATGCGCAGCGGGGAGGTGCTGGATGGGATATTGGTGGCGTTTTCGCCCGAGCGCGAAGACCCCGGCAATATGGTCACGCCGCGGCGCGAGATCCCGAAGGTCGTCGGCGGCTGCGACCCCGCCGCGACCGCCGCCGCGTGCGCGCTCTATGGCGTCGTCTTCACCCGCACCGTCCCGATGAGCACGCCCGCCGCGGCCGAGATGACCAAGCTGCTCGAGAACATCTACCGCTCGGTCAACATCGCGCTGGTCAACGAGCTGAAGCAGCTTTGCATGGCCATGGGGATCGATATCTGGGAGGTGCTGGCCGCCGCCGCGACCAAGCCGTTCGGCTTCCAGGCCTTCCAGCCCGGGCCCGGCGTGGGCGGGCACTGCATCCCGGTGGACCCGTTCTACCTGACGTGGAAGGCGCGGCAGTTCGGGTTTGAGACGCGCTTTATCGAGCTCGCCGGCGCGACCAACGAGGCTATGCCGGCATACGTGGTCGAGACGGCCCGGCGGGCGCTGGCGCAGCTTGGCGTCCCGCTCGACGGCGCACACGTGCTGGTACTGGGCGTGGCCTACAAGCGCGATGTGGACGACCTGCGCGAGTCGCCGGCGCTGACGATCCTGTCGCTGCTGCGTGCGGCCGGGGCGCACGTCGCGTACAACGATCCCTTCTTTCCGCGCGTGGGCACGGGGAGAAAATACGACCTCCAGATGGAGTCGACGCCGCTCGA
Organism: uncultured Acidobacteriaceae bacterium; assembly: GCA_964249685.1. GTDB lineage: Bacteria > Acidobacteriota > Terriglobia > Terriglobales > Acidobacteriaceae > Edaphobacter. The sequence continues at coordinate 1,811 of CAXUDC010000061.1, read as the reverse complement.
ACAGCTGGGTGACTTCGATTGCGTGGTCATCGCAACCGATCACAGCGCGTACAACTACTCGCAGATCGTGAGCCAGTCGAAGCTGATCGTAGACACCCGCAACGCCACGCAGGGGCTGGCAGCCCCCAACGTAGTACGCTGCTAGGGGTGCCCCATGATCAACGAGGCGGAGCCGAGTTTATCGTGGGGTTGGGCACCCGCAACCGCCCGCGCCTACGATAACCTTCGCTTCGCTTCGGTGATCATGGGGCACCCCCTCATGTTTTGTGATTTCGCGCCGATACTACCCTTGTGGGCCTCGCCTGAGGTAGGCTTCTACCAGCAGCCCACCCAGAATCCAGTAATCCTCAGAGCCTTGGATCCCAACGTGATGACCCGCCGAGCTGCCCTTGCCCTCCGATGCGCCGCCATGTTGTTCTGCCTGTGGAGCCTCTGCGCGGGCGCGCAGCAGACCCCGGCAGCCCGCGCGCGGCATCACCTGCGAGGACGCCACGCCCACGCCGAGGCGCTCGATCGCGCACGGCAGCAACTGGCCGCGATGGCCGCAAAGCCCCGCACCGCAAACCTGAGCCCGGCCTGGACCGCGGTCGGCCCCGGCCAGGTTGCGAGCACGCTCTACGGTAACGTGACCGGCCGCGTGACGTCGCTCGTGCTCGACCCCGCGGACGCGACCGGCAACACGCTCTACGTGGGCACGACCGGCGGCGGCGTGTGGAAGTCGACCAACGCGGCCGGCGCCTCGGCCACCTTTATCCCCCAGACCGACACCCTGCCGGTCTACTCGGCCAGCTCCGCGCAGGCGACCGTGCCGTCGCTGTCGATCGGCGCGCTCGCGATGGCGAACGGGGTGCTGCTGGCCGGCACGGGCGACCCCAACGACGCGACCGATTCCTACTACGGCGCGGGCCTGCTGCGCTCCGCCGATGCGGGCCTGACCTGGACCTTGATCCAGCAGACCAGCGACGGCGCGGCGGGCTCCAGGTCGTTCTTTGGCGTGGGGTTTGCGGGGCTGGCGTTCTCCTCGGCGACCCCTTCGGTGGCCGTCGCGGCGGTGACGCAGACGTTTGAGGGCACGCTGGTCAGCGCCCCCGATAGCTCCGCCGGCGTAGGCCTTTACTACAGCTCGGACGCGGGGCTGACGTGGAAGACGGCGACCGTCATGGACGGCACGCAGGTCGAGCAGGGCCCCGGCTACACGGGCGGCTCCTCCGCGACCGCGGTGGTGTGGAACCCGCTGCGGCAGCGGTTTTACGCGGCGATCCAGTTCCACGGCTACTATCAGAGCGCGGACGGCGCAACGTGGACGCGGCTCCCAAACCAGCCCGGCGCGGGCCTCACGCTCGCGGCCTGCCCGACCGTTTCGCCCAGTGCGCAGTGCCCGATCTTTCGCGGCGCGCTGGCTGTGCAGCCCGCCACCGGCGACCTCTTCGCCCTGACTGTCGATGCCAGCCTGCGCGACACGGGGCTCTACCAGGACGCGTGCCTGGCGGTAGGCAACGCGTGCGGTTCCGCAACGGTTCTGTTCGCGACAAAGCTGAACAGCACGCCGCTCGAAGGCACCGGAACCGTGATCGCCCAGGGCGATTACAACCTGGCGTTGTCCGCGTCGCCGCTGGGCACGGACACAGTGCTGTATGCGGGAACCCTCGACCTCTACCGCTGTACGCTGGCCGGCGGCTGCACGCTGCGCAACACGACGAACGCGCAGAACGGCTGCCTGAACCGGGCTGGTGTGTTCCCCGCGCAGCATGCGCTGGCGGCGCTCGGCAGCCTGCTCTACCTGGGCAACGATGGCGGGCTCTACCGCTCGA
>CAXUDC010000060.1:0-18278 GCA_964249685.1 uncultured Acidobacteriaceae bacterium | reverse complement strand
ATGCGGGCGCCGAGTGCGGTGGGTTTGAACGTGATGGTGAACGAGCAGGACTCGAAGGTTTGTGAGTAGGGGGCGGCGTAGCCGGAGCAGCTGGTAAACGAAGAAGAGTAGTCGGAAGCTGCGGGGCCGCTGATGCCTCCGCCGGAGTAGGAGACGGCGATCCCGTTGGAGTTGGTGCTGGCACCGGCGGCGACGGTGACTGAGGAGCCGAGAGGCACCGTGCCAAAGCTGTTGACATAAACATTGGTGCTGATTCGAGCGGTTACGGGAATCGATTTAGAGCCGGAAGCGGCGTCGGAGTTGATGACAAGATATTGATCGTAAGAAGTGCTGTAGCTGGTGTTGGGAGCGCCAACAGTGATGATGCAGGATGCGCCGGCTGCGAGGGTGCCGGTGCATCCGTTGGATACCACATTGACTTGGACGCCGGTGTTGCTGCTGAAAGGGTCATAGCCGCTGAGCGCACCGAACTGAAGCGGACCGGTGCCTTTATTGGTCACGGTGATATCCTCCCTGGTACCGCCAAGCGAGAAGCTGAGGCTGGCGGGACTGACCTGGATGGGTCCGGCAGCGGGAGCGGTTCCGGTGACGGTGAGGGGGACGGTCTCGGGCTGGGTGAGATTGGCGCTGGGGGTGAGGATGGCGGTGCGGCTGCCGGTGGCGCTGGGGGTGGCGGTGAGGAGGACGTCGCAGGTCGCACCGGGGACGAGGGTGGTGCAGTCGTTGACCTGGGCGAAGTCGGCCGCGTTGGCGCCCGTGATGGTAAAGGGAGTAGAGGCGAAGGTTGCTGCGATGGAGCCGGTGTTGGTGACGACGAGGTCCTGCTGCGGGGTAGAGAAGGTGCTGGCGACTGCCGGAAAGGCGAGGGAGGAAAAGCTGAGGGTTGTGCTGGTGGGGACGAGTGCGAGGGAAAGGGAGGCGGGGGTGATGGTGAGGGTAGGCTGGTAAGGGGAGGCAGGTGAGGCGAGGGCGACGAGGTTCGCTGTGTTCTGGGTGGGGTTGAGCGCGATGGTCAGCAGGGCTCCGACGGTGTCGGTGGGGGCGGGGGCGTTGGCCGGCGACGGGGGGGTGGTGTAGGAGAAGAGGTTCGCGCAGGTGCTGTTGGTGCCGGTGGAGTTGATGCAGGGGGCGATGGCGTCCGCGAGGCTGTAGACAGTGGCGACAGGAGCGGTGTAGCCCGGGGGAAGGTTGATGCCGGGGCTGGTGCCGGTGGCGGTGTTGGCGTATTGGTTTGCGAGGACGAAGGCGGCGGCGAAGGAGCTGTAGTCGGACGGGGAGGAGCCGATGGCGGACGGGCTGGTGAGATAGGGGGCGAGGGCGTTGACGGCGGCTACGGTGGTGGCCTCGTTGATGGAGAAGAAGGTGGTCTGGGCGAGATCGGAGCAGGTGCCGATGGCGAGCAGCGCGGCGATGGCGGGGTTGTTGGTGCCGGCGGCGAGGCCGGGATTGCCGCCGGTCGCGGCGAGGTAGACGAGGGTGTTTCCACTGGGGCAGGGCGAGGCGAGGACGACGTCGAACGAGCCATCAGCGGCGGTGAGCAGGGGTGTGGCGAGGAGCGGGGTGGAGGCGGAGCCGTCCGCGGTGGTACCCGCGGCGTAGAGCTGGATGGAGGCGCCGGAGACGGGTTGCTGGCCGCCGTGAAGAGCGCCGGCGATGACGTGGCTCGACGTCACGGTGGGCGGGGCTATGCGGGCGCCGCAGCCGGCGAGCAGCGGCAGGAGGGCGAGGAAGAGGGTTGGGAGGGGCCGCAGGAACTTCATGGGTTCGTCCTTTTCGCATTCCTCTTCAAGGGTATATTTATCCTCGCGGCTGGGAAGTTTATTCTTTGTTTTTTTCTGAAGTCTCCACTCATACAGGTGAGGCCTGCACGGGATTGCCTGGGCTTGGGCGTTGTAGGCTGGTGGGATGGGATCTCCGTTGGTGGTGTTGCAGGGAGGTGGGCTGGCGCACGAGGGGTTTTCGGCTGGGCTTGCGCTGGAGGCTCGGCTGAAGGCTTGCGTGCGGGGGGAGGTGCGGTTCGATCAGGCGAGCCGGGCGCTTTATGCTACCGACGCTTCGAACTACCGGCAGGTGCCGATTGGGCTGGTGGTGCCGCTCGATGAGGCGGATATAGTGGCCGCGGTGGGGGCCTGCCGGGAGTTTGGGGCGCCGGTGCTGTCGCGCGGCGGGGGAACGAGCCTGGCGGGGCAGTGCTGCAATGTGGCAGTGGTGCTGGATTTCTCTAAGTATATGGGTAGGATCGTGGCGCTCGATGCGGTGGCGCGGACGGCGCGGGTGCAGCCGGGGATCGTGCTGGACAAGCTGCGCGCGGCCGCGGAGGTGCATGAGCTGACGTTTGCGCCGGACCCGGCGACGCATAGCCGCTGCACGCTGGGGGGGATGATCGGGAACAACTCCTGCGGGGTGCATGCGCTGATGGGCGGCAAGACGGTAGACAACATCGAGTCGCTCGACGTGCTGTTGTATGACGGGACGCGGATGCGAGTGGGGCGGACGTCCGAGCGCGAGCTGGCGGAGGTTATTGCCGCCGGCGGGCGCAAGGGTGAGATTTACGCAGGGTTGCGAGGGCTTCGGGACAAGTATGCGGGGCTGGTGCGGGAGCGGTTTCCGGATATTCCGCGACGGGTGAGCGGCTACAACCTGGACCAGTTGCTGCCGGAGAACGGGTTCAACGTGGCTCGGGCACTAGTGGGGAGCGAGGGGACGTGCGTGACGGTGCTCGAGGCGGAGTGTGCGCTGGTGGAGAGCCCGCAGCACCGGCGGCTGGTGGCGCTCGGGTTTACGGATGCGTTTGTGGCGGCGGACCATGTGCCGGCGGTGCTGGCGTTTCGCCCGATTGGGTTGGAGGGATTTGACGGGCTGCTGGTGGAGTTTATGCTGCGCAAGAACCTGGTGGTGGAGGATGTAAAGCTGCTCCCGGCGGGGAAGGGGTTTCTACTGTGTGAGTTTGGAGGGGACTCGGCGGACGCGGTGGACGGGGTGGTGGAGCGGTTTGTGGCGGCGGCCGCGGGGTTTGCTGGCAGCGTGGCCCGGTATAGTGCCGGCGAGGCGAAGCGGGTTTGGCGGGTCAGAGAGGCGGCGCGGGGGGCCAGCGTGTTTGTGCCGGGGGAGGCGCAGAGCGGGTGGGAGGGCTGGGAGGACTCGGCGGTGCCGCCGGCGCGGCTGGGAGAGTATTTGCGGGAGCTGTTTGGGGTGATCGCGCGGTATGGGTACCGGACGCCGATGTATGGGCACTTCGGGCAGGGGTGCGTGCACCTGCGGATTACGTTTGAGCTGCGGACGACTGAGGGGGTGGCGGCGTACCGGCGGTTTCTGGATGAGGCTGCGGACGTGGTGCTGAAGTATGGTGGGTCGTTTTCTGGCGAGCATGGCGATGGGCAGGCGCGGGCGGCGTTGCTGCCGAAGATGTTCGGGGCGGAGCTGATGGAGGCGTTCCGGGAGTTCAAGGCCCTTTGGGACCCTACGAACAAGATGAATCCGGGCAAGCTGATCGATCCGGTCCGGGTGTATGAACCTACGGAGAATTTGCGGATTGGGCCGGGGTACAAGGCTGTCGAGGGGAAGGGATGGTTTACGTTTCCGGGGGACAATGGGCTGTTCAGCCAGGCTACGGAGCGGTGTGTGGGGGTGGGGGCTTGCCGGAAGGTGGACTCGGGGACGATGTGTCCTAGTTACATGGCTACTCGGGAGGAGAAACATTCTACCCGGGGGCGGGCGCACTTACTCTGGGAGTTGATGCAGGGGGAGGTGCTGCCGGGTGGGTGGCGGAATAACTCGGTCAAGGAGGCGCTGGACTTATGTCTTAGCTGCAAGGCCTGTAAGACGGAGTGCCCGGTGAACGTGGATATGGCAACCTGGAAGGCGGAGTTTCTAGCTCATCATTATCAGGGGCGGGTGCATCCGCTTTATCACTATGCCTTTGGGTATATGGATCAGTGGGCTCGGCTGGGTTCAGGGATGGCTGGGATAGCTAACCTTGCGGCTAAGTTGCCGGGGGTGAAGACGGTGCTGGGGATTGCGAAGGAGCGGAGGCTGCCTAAGTTTGCGGCGAGATCTTTCAGGGACGCGTACTTCAAGAAAACGCAAATCTCTTTCGGGAATGGCAAACAAAAGGACGAGACTGAGACGGTTTTGCTTTGGGCGGATACCTGGAATAACTACTTTCATCCTTCTGCTTTGCATGCGGCGGTGAAGGTGCTGGAAGGGGCTGGGAAGAAGGTGACGGTTTCCCGGAAGCATGTTTGTTGTGGTCGACCACTTTATGACTTTGGATTTCTGGACGAGGCTCGGAGATATCTAAGTCGGATCCTGGGTGAATTTGAGCGAGAGATACGCGCGGGGGTGCCGGTAGTAATGCTGGAGCCTAGCTGCGCGAGTGTGTTCAAGGATGAGTTGTTGAACTTTTTTCCGAAGGATGAGCGGGCGGTTCTGTTGGCCAAACAGACAGTCATGTTGAGTGAGGCGGTGCGTGGGTTTGTGCCTCCGCAGATGCCGGGGCGGAGGATCGTGGTGCATGGGCACTGCCACCAGAAGGCGCTGATGACGATGAAGGATGAGGTGTCCTTGCTGCGGGCTACCGGGGCCACGGTGGAGGTGCTGGATAGTGGCTGCTGTGGGATGGCGGGGCCGTTCGGGTTTGAGGCGGACAAGCTTGACGTGTCGCAGACGCTGGCTGAGAGGGTGCTGCTGCCGGCGGTACGACGGTGTTCTGGGTCAGATGTGGTTGTCAGTAATGGGTTTAGCTGCCGGGAGATGGTGGCGCAGAACTCGGAGCGGCGGGCGGTGCATCTGGCGGAGGTGTTGGCAGGCCAGGTCTGAGTGGTTGGAGAGCTTTGAATTCTGCTAGTGACTGCGCCCACGATAACGTTCGGCTTCGCCTTCGGTGATCATGGGGCACCCGGGGTTATCGGCAGAATGACGGTGGCGGTGGTGCCGGGGTGTGCCGGGGTCAGGATGATGGTGCCCTGATGGGCGGTGGCGATCTGCTGGGCGAGAACCAGGCCGATGCCAGAGCCCTGGGATTTGGTGGTGTAGAAGGGGACGAACAGGTTGGTCGGGTTGGTGATGCCCTGGCCGTTGTCGGTGATGAGGATGGTGGCGTGCGTGGGGGTGGCTTGCCAAGTGATTTCGACGCTTGGCTTGCGCGGGTTTTCGGGGTCCTGGGCGGCTTCCACAGCGTTTTGCAGGAGGTTGATGAGGGCCTGCTGGAGCTGGTCGGGGTCGGCCTGCAGGGTGAGGGGTGGGCCGGGAATGAGGTGGATGGATAGGCGGGATTCGAGAGCCGCTACCTGGGCAAGGAGTGGACCGATGGGCGTGGGGACGAGCGTGGGCGGGGGCAGGCGGGAGAGGCGCTGGTAGGCCTGGAGGAAGCGGTTCAGGCTGGCGGCGCGGTCTTCGATGACCTTGAGGCCGCGCTGGAAGTCGGGGTCGCCGGCGGCGAGCTGGCGGGAGCGGAGGGTGGCGGCGATGCTCTTGATGGGGGTGAGGGAGTTGTTGATCTCGTGGCCCAGAACGCGGATCAATCGCTGCCAGGCAAGGCGCTCTTCCTCGCGGAGGGCGGCGGCAACGTCTGACAGGACGAGGAGGGTGTGGGGGAGGCCGTGGAGCCGGAAGGTGGCTCGGCGGACGGACCAGCGGGTGGTTGCGGTGGCGTAGGTGCCCTGATCGGGCACTGCGAGGAGCTCTTCAAGCTGGAGCGTGAAGGCGGAGTGGCCGAGTGGGCTATCGAGCCTAAAGTGCTGGGTGGCGGCGAGGTTGAGCAGGCGAAGGTTGCCCTGGGCGTCGAAGGCGAGGACGGGCGATTGCATGGTGGAGAGGACGCGCTCAACCAGGCTGAGAGCATCGTTGGCGGACGCGCGCTGGGTCTGGAGCGTGGCGGCGAGGGAGTTGATCTCGAGCGCGAGGTCGCCCAGGGCGTCGTTGCGCCGGGCGCCACGGGCACGGAAGGAGAAGTCGTCTTCACGCAGAGCGGCGACTACATTAGACAGGGTTTGCAGCGGGCGGAGGAGCTGGTCGAGGAAGAAGGTGGTGGCGACCAGCCAGAGGAGGGCGGCGGCGGTGGTGGCGGCGATGGCGGCGGCGGGGGTCTCGCGCAGCAGGGCGTAGGTGAGGGCGAGGGTGGGGAGGGCGAGGGCGAGGAGCCAGAGGCGGATGCGCCGCTCGAAGGGGAGGCGGCGGGAGGTGCGGCCGAGCGGGAGGCGGGTTGGGCGGGGGGACGTCATGAGCTAGGGGAAGAGTAGCTGATTGGGGCTGGGTTTGTGTTTGGATGCGGCGTGGTTAACTCCCCACTCATCACGGTGAAGCTGTGACGAAGGGGGCACCCGGTGCGTTTTGGTTTAGGATGGGGCTAGCGGGGTTGATCCCCCTCCAACAAAACTAACCGGAAGGGGCCGCGCGGATGAGCAGGGTAGAGAACTGTCGCACCAGCGTTTCGGCGCTGATCGGGGCTCCGGTGGTGGACTCCTCCGGGACGCGGTATGGGCGGGTGCGCGAGTTTGCCGTGCAGCCCACGGTGAACGCTTCGCGGGTGGAGGCGCTGGTGGTGCGGCGGGTGAGCGCCGCGCGGTCCGACCAGATGTCGCTGATCCCGATTACCTCGCTGGCGTTGGATCCGGCGGGGAACCTGCAGTTGCTGGCGGGCGCGGCGACGGGCCTGCTGCCGCGGACGGACGACTACCTGCTGCTCGAGCGCGACCTGCTGGACCAGCAGATTATCGACATCCACGGGCACAAGGTGGTGCGGGTCAACGACGTCGACCTGGTGTGGGAGCAGCACCCTTGCGGCGAGCCTTCGCACGCCGGCGAGGAGCTGCGGCTGAAGATTGCGGAGGTCGAGATCGGCGTCCGCGGTGCCGTGCGGCGGCTGTTGAAGGGGCTGCCGGCAGGCGCGGTCGACTCGCTTGCGGAGCGGATTACGCCGCGCGTGATCCCATGGGACTTTGTGGATTTGATCGATCGCGACCCCTCGCGGCGAGTGCGGCTGAAGATCGAGCAGGAGCGCCTGTCGCAGATGCATCCGGCCGATATTGCCGAGATCCTGGAAGAGCTGGGAATGGCGGAGAGCCAGGCGCTGTTCACGTCGCTGGACAGCGAGGTGGCGGCGGAGGCGCTTGAGGAGGTCGAGCTCAAGACGCAGAAGCAGCTGATCGAGTCGCTGGATTCGGAGCAGGTGGCCGAGATCCTGGACGAGATGGACCCGGGCGCCGCGGCCGACCTGCTGAACGAGCTGCCGGAGGAGCGCTCGGACGCGATCCTGGAGGAGATGAGCGCGAAGGAACGCGACGCGGTCGAAGAGCTGCTGGAGCACGACCCCGACTCCGCCGCCGGCATGATGACGACCGAGTTCCTCGCGCTGCCCGTGACCGGCACGGTGGCGGATGCGATCGCTGCGATCCGCGGCTTTGTGGATCCCGAGACGCTAACCGACCTGTTTCTGCTCGACGCGGAGGAGCGCCTGGTGGGCATCGCGCCGCTATCCCGCCTGATGCTCGCTCCCGGCGACCAGCCGCTGGCTGAGCTGCACGATGAGGGCTCGCGGATTATTACGGCGGCGCTCGAGGCGACGGGCGAAAAGGTGGCCGAGCGGTTCGACAAGTACAACCTGCGCTGCCTGCCTGTGCTCGATGAAGAGCAGAAGCTGGCGGGCGTAATCCATGCCGAGCACGTGATCGCGTGGCTCCGCACGGACCGGTGAGGGGCGCATGAAGATTCTGTTTGCCGGCCGGACGGCGGAGGGCAGCTCCAGCTTGCAGCGGCTGTGGGCGCTGCGGCGGCTGGGCCATGAGCTGGTGGTGTTCGACCCGGCGCAGTACGATCCCGCGCCGGGCTTGCTGGGCAAGATCGCGTTTCGCGTGGCGAACGGGACGCACGCGCTGCGGCTGAACCGCGACCTGCGCGCCGTGCTCGAGCGCGAGCGGCCGGAGGTGCTGTGGGCGGAGAAGGTGTTGCTGCTGCAGCCGGCGACGCTGCGGCGGGCGCGTGCCCTGGGGATCCTGAGCGTGAGTTACATGATCGACAACGCGTACGGCCCGCGCAAGGACCCCGGCTGGCGGATGTACAACAAGTGTGTGCCGTTGTTCGACCTGCACGTGACGCAGCGGGATGTGTCGCTGGGCCATTACCGCGAGCGTGGCGCGCGCGATGTGATGAAGGTGCAGACCGCGTATGAGCCGACGGTGCATTTTCCTTCGCCCAAGCCGATTACAGATGCAGAACGGACGCGCGAGGTCTCGTTTATTGGCACGCCGTATGACGACCGAGCGGATATCCTGGCTGCGGTTGCCGCCGCCGGCGTGCCACTTACGATCTCGGGCAATCCGCGCGCGTGGGCCCGGGCGCTAGCGCCGGCCGTGTATGAGAAGGTCTTCCGCATCGGCGAGCTCTGGGAGAAAGAGTACCGCGAGACGATCTGGCGGTCGAAGATCAATCTCAGCTTCCTGACCAAGTCCAATCAGGATGAGTACACCCACAAGAGCTTTGAGATCGCCGGCTGTGGTGGCTTTCTGCTAGCCGAGCGCTGCGCCGGGCATGAGCTGAAGTTTAAGGAAGACGAGGAGGCGGTCTTCTTTACCGACACCGCCGACCTGATCGCGAAGATCGAGCGCTACCTGCCCGACGAGGCCGCGCGCAACCGGATCGCCGCAGCCGGGCAAGCACGGGCGGAGCGCGATGGCTACCACAATGACCGGCAGATGGCGCTGATTGTAGAGCGGTTGGAGCGGATCGCGGCGGGACAGAAATGAGCGTGGGATTGCAGCACCTGATGCTGGCCACGGGCGAGGACCCGGCCGACCCGCAGTCCTGGAGCGGGATCCCATATTCGCTGCGGCAGGCGCTCGAAAAGCAGGTGGAGCGCGTGACGGTGTTCCGCCCGCCACCGCCCTCGCGCAACCCGGTGGATGTCGCGCTGCGGCTCGTGCTGGGCGTGCGCCGCTACCCGCTGTGGCTTACGCGTGCGACACTGCGGGCTAATGCGCGCGCGCTCAGGGGGGCAATCGCGCAGCACCGGCCGCAGGCGGTCTTGTCGATTGCCAGCATGTGCATTGCCGAGCTGGGCGAGCCGCCGGTGCCTACGTTTCTATTTTCAGATGCGCCGTATGAGGCGTTCCAGGATGCCTATCGCGGGACGATCGATCGGCCGCTGCGACTGGCCAGCTTTGCCGCGGAGGAAGCCGACGCGGCGCGCAAGCTGGATGGGCTCTGTTACTCCTCCGCCTGGGCAGTGGCGGAGGCGCGCCGGCTCTACGGAGCGACCGGCCGCAAGGGCAGGCCGATGGAGCAACTACTGCACGTGACCGAGATGGGCTCGAACTGGGTGCCGGCACTGTCCCGCGATGCGCTCCTCGCCAGGGTCGACGCGCGCCCGCAGGACCGGGTCGACCTGCTGTTCCTGGGCCGCGACTGGGAACGCAAGGGTGGGCCGCTCGCGGTGGAGGTGACGCGGTTGCTGCGCAAGGCCGGCGTTCCCGCGAGGCTGCACGTGGTCGGCTGCCGGCCGGAGCTGGCGCTCGACTACGTGACGGTCCACGGACCGCTCTACCGCACCGATCCGGCGCAGGCCGCCAGGTTGTCCGACCTCTTCCTCGACTCGCACTTTCTGCTCACGCCGACCTCGGCCGAGTGCTTCGGTCTGGCCTTCGGTGAGGCGCAGGCGTTTGCGCTGCCGCCGATCTCGCGCGCCGTGCAGGCGTTGCCGGCGGTGGTGGTCGATGGCATCACCGGCCTGCTGCTGCCGCTCGCAGCCGAGGCCCCCGCCTACGTCGCGCGCATCCTCGTCCTGCGCGCCGACCCCGCCGCCTACCGGCGCATGGCCGTCGCCGCACGCGACCGGTTCGAGAACCTGCTGAACTGGGACGCGATGGCTACGCGGCTGGTGGAGATCTTCGCAGCCGGCATCGCCGCCCGGCAGGCCGAGTAACGCTGCCGTAACCGGCCCGCCCGGCTTCATCTGCTACAGTCGAAGGAGCAGCCGCGGCCAGACTTGCCCGTCCCGCCGCCTGCCAGAAACTCTATCCGAGACGTGATCCGCATGTCCTTTCTGAAGACCTGGCGCATGCGCCTGATCATCATCTTTGCCGTCCTCGGCCCCGGTTTTATTACCGCTAATGTCGACAACGATGCCGGCGGCATCCTCACCTACTCGCAGGCGGGCGCCGCTTACGGGTACCAGCTCCTGTGGACGATGATCCCGATCACGATCGCGCTGATCGTGGTGCAGGAGATGTGCGCGCGCATGGGCGCGGTCACGGGCAAGGGCCTGTCCGACCTGATCCGCGAGGAGTTCGGTCTGCGCATGACCTTCGTCATGATGCTGCTGCTCGTGGTGGTCAATTTCTATAACGTCATTACGGAGTTTATCGGGATCGCCGGGTCGATCGGCCTGTTCGGCGTCAGCAAGTACATCTCGGTGCCCATCTGCGCGGCGCTGGTGTGGGCGCTCGTCGTCAAGGGCGACTACAAGAAGGTCGAGAAGATCTTCCTCATCGCGAGCGTGTTTTACATCGCGTACATCGTCGCGGGCGTGCTCAGCCGGCCGGACTGGCACGACGCGCTGGTCGAAACCGTGAAGCTGCCCAACCGCAGCGTGTGGGGCGACAAGGCCTATATCTACATGACGGTCGGCGTGATCGGCACTACGATCACGCCGTGGATGCAGTTCTACCTGCAGTCGTCGATCGTCGAAAAGGGCGTCACCACGCGGCAGTTCAAGGCCTCACGGCTGGACGTGATCGTCGGGTCCATCTTCACCGACATCGTGGCCTGGTTCATCATCGTGGCCTGCGCGGCGACGCTTTACACGCACGGCATTCGAGATATTTCAGACGCATCAGTCGCGGCGCAGGCGATGGTGCCGCTGGCCGGGCGCTATGCGGGGCTGCTCTTCGCCGCCGGGTTGTTCAACGCGTCGCTGTTCGCCGCGTCCATCCTGCCGCTTTCGACCGCGTATACGGTCTGCGAGGGGCTCGGATTCGAGAGCGGGCTGGACAAGAACTTCAAGGAAGCGCCCTTTTTTTACTGGTTCTACACGCTGCTGATCGGCGCAGGCGCGGCGATGGTGCTGATCCCGAACTTCCCGATGCAGAAGGTGGCGCTGTTCTCGCAGGTGCTCAACGGCATCCTGCTGCCGATCATCCTGATCTTCATGTTGAAGCTGATCAACAAGACGGAGTTGATGGGCAAGTATGTCAACTCGCTGCTGTTCAACGTGATCGCGTGGGCGACGGCGCTCATCGTGATCGTGTTGACGATGATCTATCTGTGGGGCCAGTTCCACAGCTAGACCCGTTTACCTCCAACGATAGCTTCTGTTCTTTGTTTTCGTCGTCATCCTGAGCGTAGCGAAGGATCCCCGTATTGGCGCTTCGGCTACACTTCAAGGTGAACGGGTCTAAAGGGGTTGCCCTATGATCACTGCGGTGAGACTGCGGTCATCATGGGGCACCCCGTTAGAGGAGCTTGCCTTCGGAGAGGTCGCGGATGAGGCCCAGGTCGGCTGAGAGGAAGTCGTAGCCGGGCAGCTCCGGCAGGGACGACCAGCGGACCTCGTTGAAGATGCGGTTTTCGATCGCTCCCAGAAACTGATCGACCACGAAAAATTGCAGGTCGATCGCTCCGCCGTTGCGGTACTTGTGGCGAACGCGGGCGACTTTCCGGCCAATGGTCGCGGTGATGCCGAGCTCTTCGTCGAGCTCGCGCGCGAGCGCCTGCTCACTCGTCTCGCCGTCCTCCACCTTGCCGCCGGGAAACTCCCATTTTAGGCTCATGGGCTGATCGGGCTTGCGCTGGCAGATCAGGACTTCCTGCTTTTCAGGCGCTAAACCGGGCGCGGGCCGCAGAATCAGCGCCGCGACCACCAGCCGGGCAGGCCGTAGGAGGTTCGCCTCTGCGTACTTGTCCAGCTTGCGTATCCGATCTTTCATGCGGCTTTCTCATTAGACGCCGGTTTGCATCCATTGGTCTTACCGGGGACGCACGGCCGCGGGAAAGTAGATTGACCAGCCCTCCGCCGCGCTTCGTGCCATCAAAGCGGGCGAGGGATTGACCGGGAAGGCACGGCGCGCGATGGCCAGCATTGCCGCGTCGTGGACCGAATTGCCGAAGACGCAATCCGGCCGCGTGATGCCCGCGCGGGCGAGCGAGGCGACCTTGCCCTCGTCGGTCGGCACGTCCAGCAGGCGGTCGGTGAGGATGCCGTCGACGACCTCCACCCGCGCCGCGAGCACGCGTTCCGGGTGCAGGCCGAAGCGCTTGACGCCCTCCTCGATGACCCAGTCGTTGGTCGAGCTGACGGCCCAGATATCGACGTTCATGGCCTGCAGGTCGGCGATGACGCGGGCTAGCTCGGGGAAGAGGTTCTGCTCGATCTTCTCTCCAAAAAATTGTTTGGCAGCGGCGCGAAGGTCGCTCTCGCGCAGGCCCTGGTAGACCTGCACCATCTCGCCGCAGATGGCGAGCTCGGAGACCTGGCCCGCCCGGTAGCCCTCGTAGCGCGCGTTCAGCCAGGCGACGGCCTCGGGCGCGAGAATGCCGTTTTCGATCGTCCACTGCATGAAGCTGGAGCCGGCGTCGCCGGACCACAGCGTGCCGTCGCAGTCGAAGACCGCGACCTTCGGTTCGAGTGCGGCGATAGAGGCTTCGAACTCTTCGGTGCTCAGGACGGTTGCGGTCAAAGGGGTCTACTTTCTTTGCGGTCGTTATGGATAGTTTATGCGATGCGTGCATCCAAGACAGCGGAGGCGTTATGAGCGAAGTGGTGAACCTGAGCGGGGATGAAGGCAAGAAGAAGATTGGCGAGCTGATCAAGAGCGTCCGCATCTGCATGATGACGACGGCGGCGACGGACGGCTCGTTCGACAGCCGGCCGATGGCGACGCAGGAAGCAGACTTTGACGGCACGGTGTACTTCCTGACCAGGCATGAGTCGGGCAAGGTGGCGGAGATCGCAAACGATGCGCATGTGAGCCTGATCTACGCCGACCCGGAAGACAAAAACTTCGTCACGTGCAAGGGCCGGGCGTCGGTCGCGCAGGACAAGGCGAAGATCCACGAGCTTTGGAACCCGATGTTCAAGGCCTGGTTTCCGGAGGGCGAGGACGACCCAGCAATCGCCGTGCTGAAGGTCGTTGTTACCGATGCGCAGTATTGGGAAGGGCCTTCGAGCAAGCTGGTGTACGGGGTGAAGTACCTGGCTGCGGCCGTGACCGGCGGCAAGGTGGACGTAGGGACGCAAGGCAAGGTAACGCTGTAACGGCGTGCCCCATGATCACCGCGGCCTCATCGCGGTTATCGTGGGGTTGGCTAACCCCACGATAACGTCCGGACTCCGTCCTACGGTGATCATGGGGTACCTTCGCTAGATTGGCGCTGCTCCGTTGATAACCGTGACCCCGACGGGAGGGGTGAATGTAAAATCGGCGTCCCGGGCCGGCACGTTTTCCTGCATCTCCGTGAAGGTAAACTCGGTCGTAGCGCCGTCCTGTTCTTCAATCTTCATCGCCGTAATGGCCCCCGCGGGGGTGACGTGCAGCGTCAGCACCCGGACTCGGTTTTGCATGCCCTTCGGTACCCCCGCGATGACGTTCCCGGTCGCGTCCGGCGTCACCTGAATCCCGTCCAACTCCTTCGCGAGCTGAGTATGACCGAGCAGGAAGCGGAGCGGCGTGCGCAGGTCGTCCATCTGTTTGGCCGGGATGCGCTGCACCTGCGGGTCGCCGGGCGTGTAAAACCAGGCGTACTTGCCGTCGAGCACGAAGACCTTGCCGGTGGGTGTGTCGTAGGCCCAGCGCATCCGGCCGGGTTTTTTCAGCAGCAGCGTGCCGGACTCAGCGCGGCTCAAGCCCATGCCGGAGTAGCGCTCGACATACCGCGCGCGCAAGCTGGAGAGATGGTTGTAATGGTCGTCGACGGTCTTGAGCAGGGCGGTTTGCGGAGCGGTCAGTTGAGCGTGCGCGGGACCGAGCAGCACTGCCGCCGTGAAGATCCCACCTCTCAGAAGCGAGAGGTGGGGCACCCGGGTTCGTGGCTTCATTACTGGATAGACTGGGTGCAGTTGGTGCCGCCCGCTGGGTCGAACTTGATGATGCCGCTCTCGTCCATGCAGTAGCCGCGGTCGCCGGTGCGGCCTACCGAGTTGGGCACGGCGTTGACCTGGTAGCCGGTGAACTGGTCCACGTTGTTGACCGTCACCTTGGTGCATTTATCGACCGTAAAGGTGTAACCGGACTTGTTGCCGACGGCGAGGCCGGGGTCGAGGACCTGCGCGGAGGCTGGCGTGGGAGCCGTCCCCGGCGCGCCGCCCAGCGCAGCCAGCGAGCAGGAGAAGCCGTTTGCCGGATAGCTCGAGTTGTACTGCACCTCAGCCGAGCCGATCGCGCGCAGCGACTGCACGGCGGAGGTCTGGTTGGCGTTCTTGATCGCCTTCATCGCGGACGGGATCGCGAGCGTCATCAGGATCAGCATGATCGACATGACGATGAGCAGCTCGATCAGGGTGAAGCCTTCGTCATTTTGGCGGCGTTTCTGGGTGTTCATGCGCGGTCTCCGGAATACAGCAGATGCGAAAAGCAGATCCCTACGGGATGAAAACAAAAAGCAGTAGAGAAATCAAGCTAGCAGGCCAACTGGCTGCGTTCAATCTTCATCGGGCCCAGGTTGCCGAGCAGCGTCAGCGCCATCAGCTCGGGGCGGAAGAGCTGGTTCGCGAGCTCGCGAATCTGCCCGCTGCTCACCTTGTCGATCTCGGCCGTGACCTCCTCAAGCGGGAAGAGGCGGCCGAAGTACATGTGCTGCCGGGCCAGGTTCGACATGCGCGACGAAGAGCTTTCGAGACCGAGAACGATGTTCGACTTCATCTGGTCTTTGGCCCTCTTCAGCTCGGCTTCGGACACCGTCTCTTCCTTCAGACGGCGCAACTCGGCCAGCGTTAGGTCTAGCACCTGCGAAGTTTTATCCAGGCTCATGCCGGCATAGACCATCAGCGAGCCGGAGTCGCGAAACGGGTTCAGCTCCGAGTAGATCGAGTAGGCCAGTCCGTGATTCTCGCGGATCGACTCGAACAGCCGCGAGCTCATGCCGCCGCCCAGGATCGAGTTCATGCAGTAGAGCCCGAAACGGTTCGGGTCCGTCACCTTGGGCGCGGGCACGCCCAGGCAGAACTGCACCTGCTCGAGCGACTTCTTCTTGCGCAGCGTGATGTGCGGCTTCGTGACCGGCGCGACATCCTCGGCGGGCTGGCCGGTGGCCGCGGTCATACCGCCGAACTTGGCCTCGACCTGTGCGAGAAACTCGTCGTGCTGCAGGTGGCCGGCGGCTGAAAAGACCATGCCCTGCGGGGTAAATCGCCGCGCATGGTGCGACAGGACCGAGCCGCGATTGAAGCTCGAAACGGTCTCCGCCGTGCCCAGGATCGAGCGCCCAAGCGCGTGGTTGGGCCAGAACTTCTTCGAGAACGTCTCGTGGATCAGGTAGTCGGGGTTGTCCTCGTCCATCTTGATCTCTTCGAGGATCACACCCTGCTCGCGCTCGAGGTCGGCGGCGGAGAAGCTAGGGTGCAGAACCAGGTCGCTCAGCACGTCGAGCGCCTCGGGCGTGTGCTCGTCCAGCACCTTAATGTTGAAGCACACGGCTTCCTTGCCCGTAAACGCGTCCAGGTTGCCGCCGATGGCGTCGACCTCGCGCGCGATATCCTGCGCGGAGCGGCTGGTGGTGCCCTTGAAGACCATGTGCTCGACGAAGTGACTCAGGCCGTTTTCGGGCGCGGGCTCGTCGCGGGAGCCGCTGGCAATCCAGGCACCCATCGCAACGGAGCGCATGTGCGGCATGGATTCGGTCAGGACGAGCAGGCCGTTCGGCAGCGTAGTCTGGCGGATGTTGCGCGGTGTTGCCTGGGACATGGTGCTCCTGCGGACGTGGGGGCTGAGGATCGCTCTGTCTATTCTATCGAACCCGGCGGGACGGCTTCACGGTTTCGGCTGAGTGGCTTTGATGACGATGGCGACGGGCGTGTCGCCGGCGGGCAGGATGGTAAAGAGCGCAGGGCCGAGCTTGCTGGCGGTGCGGATCAGCGCGACGTCCCCGGATTTCGAGTCGGCGGCGAGCAGCAGGTGCTCGTCGGCAGAGAGCGCGAGCGCGTCCGGCGCGCTGCCGGTCTGCAGGATCGAGACCAGGTGCCCGTCCAGGATGGAGTAGAGCGAGACGGACTCCGAGCCCGAGTTGGCGACCCAGAGCGCGTCGCCCCCGGCCGAGATCACGCCGTGCGCGGGCCCGTTGCCGATGGGGTAGGTGCCACCGACCTCGTCGGTATAGGCGGCGATCTCGGAGATGGAGTTGGAGGCGGAGTTCGACGCGAAGACCTCGCCGCCATCGGGCTTCATGGTCAGGTGCGTGGGCTGCTGGCCTACGTCGAGCAGCGCGAGCGCGTGGTCCGTCAGCAGGGTCGGGTCCTGGCGGGCGTCGTAGTTGTCGAACGCCAGGGCAAGCGCGAGCGCCAGCACCTGGTGGCCGGTAGAGCAGGCGATAAAGGCGCGCGAGGAGTTCGGCAGGATCACCGGGGAGGTCGCGCCGGGGCAGCCCGGGAACGTTGCGCGCAGGGTCAGGGGCGGGCCGATCGGCAGCACGGAGAAGACGCTGACCGTGCCGCTGACCGCGTTCGTGACCAGCACGGTGCGTCCGTCGGGCGAGATCTGCGCGGCGGTCGGGCCTTTGCCCGTGGGCAGCGTGGCCAGGATCTTGCGCGTGTCGAAATCGACGACCGTGACGGAGTTCACAACCTCGTTGGCGACATAGCCGCGGTGGCCGTCGGGCGCAACGGACAGCGCGACAGGCCCGCGCGGAAGCGGCAGCGTGGCGACGACCGCGTTGGTGTCGGTCGACAGGATCGTGAGGGTGCCCGGCCGCTCGTCGTGTTCCGCGGAGAGGACGTAGAGCTCGGGACGCGTGGGCGAAAGTGCGAGCGCAACCGGGTTCGCCGCCACCTGGACGTTGCGGTCCGCGCGGATCGCGACCAGGTCGAGCACCGTGACGGTGTCCGAGCCTGCGTTCGCGACGTAGGCGTACTCGCGGTAGCCGGCCTGCACGTCCGGGAAGCCAGAGTGTTTGCAGCCGGCGAGCAGGAGCAGCGGAAGAAGACGCGTTTGTCGTAGATTCACGATGAAGAAAGCAACTTTCCGTCCTTTGGTTCTCATCTCGCTAACATTTAGGTCGATGAACTGCCGTGCACCGGCGCAACTTTGGTTGCGAAGGCGGGTTTAATTGACGGACGTGGCAAATGGCCCACTCGGCCTTCGCCACCTCAACTGCGAAACTCCTCGGACTACGAAGTCGCCAGTTTACGACGGCTTCGTAGCTTTTTTGTTGAGCCGGAACCACTGAGCCGCCACATAGCCTGCGTAGCCGAGCTGGACGAGGATGACTGTTGCGTAGGCGAAGACCAGGTGCCTGCCCTCCATCGAATCGAGACCGTCAAAGCGCATTGGGTGCCTCCTCGTAGATTTGCGCTTCCAGCGCGGCCAGAGTGGCGGCCTGGTGATCCTGCTGCCGGCGCCGCTCGAGCGCATAGCGCAGGCCGACCAGAAAGACGCCCCACATGGCCCATGCCAGGAAGTTGAGCCCGAAGATGTGGCGCATGACGGGATCGAGCTGGCCGTCGCCGGTCAGCACGGGCGAGGGGTGCTGCGTGCGCCACCACTGAATCGAAAAGTAGACGATCGGCACATCGACCGCGGCAAAGACTGCCAGCACCGCGCCGATCGTGCCGGTCTGGCCGGTGGTCGAAAGCCGCCGCGTCATCAAATAAGCGACATAGAGCAGCCAGAGCAGCAAAAACGTCGTGAGCCGCGCGTCCCACGTCCACCAGATGCCCCAGACGGGCCGTCCCCAGAGCATGCCGGTGGCAAGACCGATGGTCGCAAAGACCAGCGTAACCTCCGCCGCCGCAACCGCCACGGCATCGGCAGCCAGCGCGGCCAGCGGGTTGCGGTGGCGCAGCGCGAGGAAGACCACCGACGCGATCAGGTTGACGTAGGGAAACGTAAGCGCGAGGATCGCCGACGGCACGTGCCAGTAGAAGATGCGCTGGATGTTGCCCATCGTTGCCTCGGTGGGCGCGACGAACAGCGCCTGGTGGCCGGCGTAGGCTATCGCAAGGATGGAGACCAGAAACCAGATCAGGCCGATGAGTTTGGTCGGAAACTTCGCCATGACAATAGTTTATCGCTTCGACATGCGAAAACCTAGTACGGAGGTGAGGGGTGTTCGAGGGACTAAAGTCCCCCGCTTCCACC
>CAXUDC010000059.1:0-18362 GCA_964249685.1 uncultured Acidobacteriaceae bacterium | reverse complement strand
TGCATCGCCTTCTCCTAGAACCCGACTTCAACGCCTGGCGCCTCGCCGCCCGCGACGCCCTGCACGCCGGCTTCCGCCCGGAAGAGCTCGACCTGCAGGACGCCACCGTCCCCACCACGCTGGCGCTCTCGCTCGATGCCGACGATACCCCCACCGGCACCCCGCACCCCAAGCCCCACACCTCAAAAGATTTTCTCGAAGCCGCCCAGCTGGCCGCCGTCCACCGCGATCCGCAGCGCTGGAACCTGCTCTACCGCCTGCTCTACCGGCTCCAGACTGAGCGCAACCTGCTCAAGCTCGAGACCGACAACGATGTCGCCGACCTCGTGCGGCTGGAGGCCCAGGTGCGCCGCGATCTGCACAAGATGCACGCCTTCGTGCGCTTCCGCAAGGTGCTCGAACCCACCGATCCCTCGCCCCGGCCCGTTGTGAAAGACGAACCGCTCCCCGCCGACCCCGACCCGCACGCCCACCACTTGATCCTTCAGACCCCCACTCCCTTCGGCCCTGTGGAGTCCGAGATCGAGCTCTGTGTCCCCGCCGAGCCCGCACCAGACGAGCTCTGCGAGCACTTCATCGCCTGGTACCAGCCCGATCACCGCATCCTGCCGCTCGCCGCGCCCTTCTTCGCCGAGCGCTTCGCCATCATGCGCTGGACCATCCTCACGCCCGACGCAAGCGTCTCCTGGGACCCCATCGCCAAGCAACTGAACTTCGCCCCCGGCGTCCCCCGCGAGCGCGCCCCGGCAGAAGACGAGCTTGAAACCCTCTGGCGCGCCTACTACGCCAGCATCTACAACCCCGCGCGTCTCAACCCGCAGGCCATGAAGTCCGAGATGCCGGTGCGCTACTGGAAGAACCTGCCCGAGATCTCCATGCTCCCCACCCTCATCACGCAGTCCAAAACCCGGGTCGCCACCATGGTCACGCGCCAGCAATCCCAGCCCACCGCCCAGCCCTTCGTGCCGGAAGACCGTTCCATCCCGTCGCTCCTAGCCGCCCTTCCCGCCTGCAAGGGCTGCGATCTCTACTGCCACGCCACGCAGGTCGTGCCCGGCCGCGGCCCCGCCACCGCCACCCTCATGCTCGTCGGCGAGCAGCCCGGCGACAAGGAAGACCTCGCCGGCGAGCCCTTCATCGGCCCCGCAGGCGCCGTCCTCGACGCGATCCTCGCCGACCTTGGCATCCCGCGCCCGAAGGTCTACGTCACCAACGCCGTCAAGCACTTCAAATTCGTCCAACGCGGCAAGCTCCGCCTCCACCAGAACCCGCGCATGAGCGAGATCACCGCCTGCCGCCCCTGGCTGCTTGCCGAAATCGAAGCCATCCAGCCGAAGGTGATCCTCTGCCTCGGCGCCAGCGCCTCCAAGTCTCTGCTCGGCGGCACCTTCGCCCTGATGAAGGACCACGGCAAGCTCATCCACTCTCCCTACGCGGAAAAGGTCCTCGCCACCATCCACCCCTCCGCCGTCCTCCGCGCCCGCGACGAACCCAACCGCCAGCAACTGAAACACTTCCTCACCACGGACTTAGCCGTGGCCTGGCAAGCTCGCCTCTAACGGGTGGCCCATAATCACCGCGATCTCATCGCGGTGATCGTGGGCGCAATCCTCAGGAAGGTCGATCCCAAACTACGGCATGCCTTGTTCCTGCCCCACTCTCTACATGAGGCGATTCCACCGCCTTGCCAAGCAACTTCCGCGACTAAGCATAGCCTGGACTCGTATGATCAAGGGGAACGGGCGACGACGCCCCGCAGGAAGCACCACGATTTCAGGAGCAACATGATCACCGAATTCGCAACCCACTACGACGCCGCAGCCTTCGCCACACAGACCCTCGCCTCGCCCGCCGCGCTCGCCGCGGTCCTCGATCACACCCTCCTCAAGCCCGACGCCACCCGCGCCCAGGTCGTCCAGCTCTGCCATGAGGCCGCCGAGCACCGCTTCGCCTGCGCCATGGTCAATCCCGCCTGGGTCGCGCTCGCGGTCGAAACCCTTGCCGGTACCGGCGTTCCCGTCGGCGTGGTCGTCGGCTTCCCTCTCGGCGCAACGCTCTCGGCCTCCAAACGCGATGAGACCACACGCGTCGTAAAGCTCGGCGCGCATGACGTCGACATGGTTCTCAACATAGGCCTGCTCAAATCCGGCGACTATGAGGCCGTCAAGAAGGACATTGCCGGCGTAGTCGAGCTCGCGCACGGCGCCGGTGCCATCGTCAAGGTAATCCTTGAAACCTGCCTGCTCAGCTTCGAAGAAAAGATGCGCGCCTCTGAGATCTCGCTCGCCGCCGGCGCAGACTTCCTCAAGACGAGCACCGGCTTCTCGACCGGAGGCGCCACCACCGACGACATCCAGCTCATGCGCGGCTTTGCCGGCTCCCGCGCCGGCGTCAAGGCCTCGGGCGGCGTCCGCTCGCTCGCCGACGCTACCACGATGCTTCACGCCGGCGCCTCCCGCATCGGTGCCAGCGCCTCGGTCCGCATCCTGTCCGAGCTCGCCGGCCAAGCCACCACGCCCGCCCCCACCGGCTACTAGCCGGGTGCCCCATCTCTCGATTCTCAGAGGTGGGCGGAGCCGCACCAATCCCCGGTAGTATCATCCTCAGCAGTGGCCGCAAACCTCAAACCCGAGCAGTTCGAGGGCGACTACGCCCCTACCCGCGAGCTCTTCCACCCGCACGCCGCGGACCCGCACATCCGCGTCGAGCCCCTGCAACTCGACTTTCTCCTCAAGCTCGCCGACGCGCTTAACACCACGCTCGACCTCAACAACCTCATGCACCGCGTCGCCGACCTCGTCCGCAACGTCATCGACTACCGCATCTTCGCCATCCTGCTGATCAACGACCGCACCCACGAGCTCTGGATGCGCTTTCAGACCGGCCACACCGAGGAGATCGAGCGCATCCGCATCAAGCTCGGCCGCGGCATCTCCGGCACAGCCGCCCTGCTGCGCAAATCGATGCTGGTCGAGGACGTCCGCGAGGTCGAAAACTATATCAACGCCAACCCCGCCGTACGCTCCGAGCTCGCCGTCCCGCTCATCGTCAAGAACCGCGTCATCGGCGTGCTCGACTTGCAGTCGGAGGTCCTCGGCTGCTTCACCCAGGACCACCTGCGGCTGCTCGAGCTGACCGCCTCGCGCGTCGCTATCGCGGTCGAAAACGCGCGGCTCTACACCCGCGTCTCCCGCCAGGCCCAGACCCTGACCGTGCTGCACGAGATCTCGCGCGAGATCACCTCCATCCTAGACCCCGACGACCTGCTCGAGCGCATCGGCGCCCTGCTCAAGCGCGTCATCGACTTCCAGATGTTCACCATCCTGCTCTGGAACGAGGCCACCGAGCAGTTCGAACATCGCTTCTCCACCCGTTACGGCGAGCGCATCGTCCGCAAGCGCAACGTCGCGCTCGGCGAAGGCCTGATCGGCACCGCCGCCCAGGAGCGTGCGCCCGTCCTCTCGCCCGACGTCCGCAAAGATCCGCGCTACCTCGACGAAAACCCCGAAACCCGCTCCGAGCTCGCCGCGCCGCTCATCTACAAGGGCCGCGTCATCGGCGTGCTCGATCTCGAGCACACGCGCGTGAACTACTATAACGAGGACCACCAGCGCACCCTCACCACGCTCGCCGCGCAGGTCGCGATTTCGATCGCGAACGCGCGCCTCTACCAGCGCATCTCCGAAGAAGAACAGCGCATGGAGCGCGATCTCGCCATGGCCCGCGAAGTGCAGCTGCGCCTGCTGCCCGCCGCCCCACCCACGCCCGCGCATGCCGAAATCGCCGTCAGCTTCCGCCCCGCGCGCTCGATCGGCGGCGACCTGTATGACTTCCTCGACTACGGCCCGGCGCCGAACCCGGACATCGAAGACCCCGACCAGGAAGGCCCAAACGACCTCGTCGCCCCGCAGTTCCACACCGCTTCCCGGCCCACCCGCACGGTCATCGCGTTGGGCGATGTCTCCGGCAAGGCCGCGCCCGCAGCGCTCTACGCGGCGCTGGTCTCGGGCATCCTGCGCTCGCTCGCCCCGCGCCACCTGGCCCCGGGAGACCTGCTCTGCGCGCTCAACGACCAGTTGCAGGAGCGCAAGCTGGACTCGCAGTACGTCACCATGCTCGTCGCCCTGTGGGACGACGCTACGCGCACCCTGCATCTGGCCAACGCCGGCTCCGTGCAGCCACTGCTCGTCACCCACAACGCCGAAGGCACGCGCCGGGTCAAGACCCTGCCGGTTGAAGGCTTCCCTCTCGGCCTCTTCCCGCGCTCCACCTACGACGAAATGCACCTGCCCCTTGCGCCCGGCGACGAGGTCATCTTCTTTTCGGACGGCATCGTGGACGCCGTCGACGCGCACGGCCAGCAGTACGGCGACGAGGAGCTATGCAGCCTGCTGCAGCGCCAGCCAGGCCTGGAAGGAAGCGCCCAGCAGGCAGTCGAGGCCATCCTGGCAGCAGTCGAACAGCACCAGTCCGGCACCGAGCACTTCGACGACGAGACCGTCATCGTGCTTCGCGCACACTGAGCAGATTGTTTGTCATTCCCGCAGGGAATCTGCGTTATGCTTGTCGCTTGCTTACCAAACTACGCTACGAGCGCCACAAAACATACGTCACCGCAGCCCCCAGCGTAGCGACAACCGTAATCGCGGTATCGACAATGCGCAGCGATTCATCATGCGTTCTGCGCATCCCGGCCCAGCCTTTGAAGCCCGTCATCAACGTCCGCATCGCGTCTCCTGGCTGCGGCGGGTAAGGTCCCGGCCTGCAGTACTGTCAGCTTCTCCGATCGCGCCGCAAACCGTCATCCCTCATCGGTGTGACGCGCAATAACTTTCCGGTAGCAACCTTATCGGCAGAAAAAGCAAACACGTCAGGGTGCCCCATTCATCACAGCCTCTTCGTGATGAGTGCGCGGGATTTCCACCGACAGAAAACAGTCTCAAGAGGCCTGAGCAAGGCTTGGACTCTCAGCCGCAATGCTCTTAGCACATAACAGGTAATTGAGCCGGTGCTTCGAATGTCTGCAGACAGACTTGAGCAAGGCATAGGGCCGCAAACGAAAACAATGCCAGGCGTGAGAGGAAGCGTGCATCCCTTCACCTATACTCTTCCAACGGAGTGTGTAGTTCAACTTTGAACTCACCTTGCGAAGACGTTTCCGATGTCATCGTCGTACGTTCAGATCGCCAACCAGCAGTTCAGCACCGAGCTTCTGGCTTCGGTGGTCGTGCGCCAGCGGCTCAATGCGCATTGGACCTGTACGGTTGTGTTTCGCTCCACTCCCGATCAGCGACCTGATCTCGAATCGATGCAAGGGCAGCCGCTAAACATCGTCACTTACGATCTGCTCGGGAACCGAGCACGTGTTGTTCAGGGGGTCGTGCAACGGGCAGCTGTCCGGTATGAGGTATGGGGCAGCTTCGGGGCAGCTTCGAAGCGGTTCGCTGTGCTGGAAGATGAGCGTCGCGCGCCCCTATGCCTTCTACCTCAAACAGCGCCCGGGGACATCGCGCAGCAACTGGCAGGCAACAGCGGCCTTGAGCTTGCCGGCACGCTTCAGGGCGACGCCAACAGTTCGCGGGTGCAGTGGGCAGAGACGGACTACGATTTCCTGCTGCAGCTTGCGGACGACGCCGAGTCCTGGGTGCGCCCGTCCAAACTGGCTTGGAGGTGCAAAGCAGCTTCAGCCTGGGTGAGCCTGCCTTGGCGAGAAGGCGAGTACGGTCTGCTGGGCGCCCTGGCGCGCCCGGGACGAAAGCCGGTCGCTATGCCCAGCGCGGAAGAGATCGACCAGGCCAGCAAAAAGAAGATCACCCTCGCACCCGAGCGCCACACCGAGGACTATACCTATTGGTTCGTGCGCGGAAAACACGAGCAGCAACGCAGCTTGTTTCAAGCCTACGGGGGCATGACCTCCTGCTCACCGCACCGGATGAGGCTAGCAAAATCAAGCTCCCGGAAGTGCCCAAATACATCATGGATCATCCCTCCATGGTGAAATTCAAGAGCGTGGACCTCAAAAGCGAGGTCCGCGTCGCAGAGATGGTCGGCAGCGACTTCAGCAAAAAAAGCAAGGAGCTCTTTGGCGAACCACTTAAAGACCTGTTGATCTTCTCCAGCTTGCCCTTCGTCCTTCCGCAATGGTCGAGTTCGACCTTCTTCAACGCAAGCCCGCAAGACCTGAAGGCGTTCTTCTCCCTGTGCAAGCTCTACATCCAGGAGTCGGCAGAAAACAAAGGCATCCTGCTAGCTTCTGAAGATCTTGACGAACCGATCAGCAAAATCATACAGCAGCTGAAAACGAAAAACAAGATGGAATATCTCGGATGACCACGCCGCCCACACAAACAATAGAGGAGCAGTTGCCCACGCAGATTGGCCCACTTCCCTTGCAATGGCTCCTGCGTAACGAACGTTGGCAGGCTGTCATGATCCCGGCCTGACGTTCCCTCTGCCTTCCGACACCATCCAAGCCCTGCAACAGTTCCTTATTGAGTTCGACACGCACCTTACAAAGGACGCGACCGTTTCCGCAGAGACGCTGGTGCAGTTCTCTCAACTCCACGTGGGTGGTTGCTCCAGGCTGATGACCGACCGGGCGAAAACCTGGCAGCCGCGAATGGGTACTGCACCCGGCCATCGCAGAACCACTAATTCACACCCGTCTTCCCCTGCCGGCGCTCCTGCATCTTCTCTTTCTCCTCCGCTTCCATCGCGGCGTACTTCTTCTGCTGGTCCGGCGTCAGAACTTCATTGATGCGCCGCGTGCTGTCCGCGCGGATCTGCTGCATGCGCGTCACCTTGTCGTGCGGCGTGCTGGCGGTATCGCTCTTGAGCGCCGCCACTCCCTGCTGCCGGTCGACGATCACCGGACGCAGCTTCGTCTTCTGGTCCGCGCTGAGCGAAAGCTGCTTGTCATAGCGCGCAAGCACCTGGTCCGGGGTCAGTTCATGCGTCTGGGTCGTCGCCGCCTGGGCGTACGACACAGTTGGGGCAGCGGCAAGCAGACACGCAAGAATGAGCAGCTTCATCGTAAGTCTCCTATCGGTCTGAACCCTGGCTGGCAGCGGACGTTGCGCCGCGGCCGGTTCCCACGCGGAACAGCACCTCCAGGATACGCGTAGCGGCCTTCAGCGAGGCCTTCCAGTCACCCGAAACCTTGCTGACACCGCCGAAGCGCGCCCGGTAATCGACCGTGATCTCTTCGATGCGCAGCCTGTGCTGCGCGGCCTTGATCTGCATCTCGAGGTTCCACCCGTACGTCAGCTCGCGCATCCCAAGCTGCTCGAGCGATCTGCGGCGGATGGCGCGAAACGGCCCCATATCGGTATAGTGCACACCCTGCAGGTGCCTGAGCAGGAACCCTACCAGGTGCGCCGCAAACACCTGCGAGGGCAGCATCGACCCCGGCGCGCGCTTGCCGCGGATGCGCGAACCAAGCACAAAATCCGCGGTGCCGACGGCGATCGGCGCAGTCAACCGCTCCAGATTTTCGATCACATCCGAGCCATCGCCATCCATGTACACCAGGATGTCGGACGAGCTCAGCGCCGCGTTCGACCCGGTAAGGCAGGCCAGCCCATAGCCCCGCGCGCACTTGACCACGCGCGCGCCGGCACCGGCGGCAATCTCGCCCGTGCCGTCGGTCGAGCCATTATCGACCACGATGCACTCCGCGATGAGGTGCCACGGCATCTCGGCAACCACGTGGCCGATGGATTCGGCCTCGTTGAGCGCCGGGATGATGATGGAGATCTGCGGCATCGGTTAGGCAGCCTTCCGCGGAGCCCGAGCTTCTCGCAAAGCTCGTACCTCCAGAACGGTACCTTCGGCCCTTTGCAGGTGGGCTATGATCTCAAAGAGATTGTTCGCCTGCGGATTGCCCTGTGGGCTCAACATCCGCATCAGGCTCTTGGACGATTTGCCGAGCTTCTCACCGAGCGGCACAAAGCCGACTGTGCCGTTGATGTACTCCCGAAGCATCGTCTTGCCTATCTCGACCTCGCCGGTGACGAGCGAGTTCACGGCCTCCGTTAGTAATTCACGACGGTATGTGCCGCTTTTTGGCAGGTTTGCCTTGATTACGTCTGTAAACTTTCTTGTGAGAGGCATCTTCGGCTCGCTTCCTTTGCTTCTAGTTTCGCCAACGCTGTTGGGCATCCGCGATGTCGTCGCTTTGTCTGCGCTTGGTTCCACCGGCAAGAAGGATGACAATCTGTTCGCCGTCCTTGCCGAAGTAGATGCGGAACCCCGGACCGAAATCGAGACGCATCTCAGACGTGCCTGTGCCAACTTTTTAGTTGTTGAGAAATTGCCGCGAGCAAGCCGGATGATTGATTTGCCGATCCGTACTTGGATTGATTGCTCGAGTCGCTCGACCCAGAGCCCAAAGAAAGACTGTTTATTCTTATCAAGGTACTCGAGACCCTTGATCATGCTGACATAGTAACACATGCGTTACTACTCTTCATCTACCTTCCTACCGGCGTACGATGCTCCCGTGAGGAATGCGCCGCAACCCTCAAGACTTATAGAGGTCTCAGGAGATGCGTTCTGCGGCGGAAGACGATTTCGGCAACCAACGCCACCAACACCGCAGAGTAAAGAATCTCATTCAAGTGAAACTGCTTCGGCCCCGACCCGACCGCGAGCGCCGTCGTACACAGATAAAAAAGCCCGCAGGTATACGTCATCACCGTAGGGCTCTGCAGCAGCACGGCAAACGGCACCAGCCACGCCACGTACCACGGGTAATGCGGCGAAAACAAAAGCATCATCGCACATGCGAGCATCATGGCCGGAGCCAGGAAGGCACCCGGGGCAGCGTCCGCCGGGGTCGCCCTGCGCCAGGCCCACACGGTCACGGCGCCGAGCACCGACGCCGCGAACGACAGGTAGACCGCATTCGGCAGCCCATGCAGCCCAGGCAGATGCTGGGCAAACTCAAGTGGAAAAAAGCGCGTCCCCTTGTCGATCCCCTCCTCTTCCACGTAGCCGCCAAAGAAGCCGAAGACCGCCTTGCCCACTGAAAGATAGAGCGAGTACCCAACAACCCCAACCGCCGCGATCACCGCCGGCATCTTCCAGTCGCGCCTGGTGTAGAGCGCCGGAATCAACACTGCCGGGTAGAACTTGGTGAAGATTGCCAGCCCCAGAAAGAGCCCGGTCAGCACCGGCTGACGGCGCCAGCGGAACAGCAGCGCGAGCGTAATGAACGCCATGCAGATCGAATCCAGGTGCCCCGAGCCGGCAATCTCCCAGATCAGCAGCGGGCTCCAACCGTACAGCAGCGACCACTCCCGGCGCACCCCCAGCCGGCGCAACAGCAGTACCAGCCCAGTCATGGTCAGGCCTTCGAACAGCACCATCGCGACCTTCATCGCCGTCACCGTGCCGTTGATCCACGTGATGCAGTAGAAGATCATCTGCGCCACGGGCGGGTAGATGGTGTGCGCGTAGTCGCGCCGGTTCATGTTGTCGAACAGGTCCTGGTTGGGTTCGCGCAAAAACGTCAGCACCGGATTTCCGGGCACGTAGCGGTAAGGGTTGATATGCGCGTGCTGCACCACGCCGTCCCACGCATAGCGGTAGACGTCGGACGAAAGCGCGGGCTCCGGAAAGATCAGCACCAGCCGGCACAGGATGCCGGCCGCAAGGATAATCGGAAACGTATACCGGTCAGTATTTTCCGGCTTCAGGTACAGGATCAGTAGCGCGCCGAAGTAGCACAGCAGGCTGCCGGTCGCGACGCCATCGAACCCGAACCGGTAGTGGTGGACGTAGTCGTACTCGACCACGAGCTGGCGCGTCCACGCGAGCAGCCCAAAGCCCAGCACGGCCAGGGCCGCGTTGCTGTGCCACGGGCGAAGACAGCTCCAGTGCAGGGGCTTCGGCGCGTCGGTCATTCCGCGATCAGCGCCTGCGGGGTCTCGGCCGGACTGCACGCGGCGGGGTCGAACTGCATCGCGAGCAGCATGGCCCGGGTATGCGGCGCGGGGTACCCGTGCATCGCGCGCTGCTCGCCGAACAGCGGCGGCGTGTCGTTCAACAGCTCTTCGTTCAGCACGTGCAGCGTCTGGGCGTCGTCGACGTCGTACCAGGTGGGCAGCAGCACGACCTCGAGCCCCGCCTCGCGGCAGCGCGTCAGCGTCTCACCGAGCACCGAGCCGGTGGACCACGCAATCCGCTCGAACGGCTCCCTGTAAGCCTGCTTCAACCCGATGCAGTAGTAGCCGCCGTCGGACGACGGCCCCAGCACAACGCGGTCCCCAGGCTGCGCAAGCGCTTCAACCGCCTGCTGGTACGCCTTTGCCGGCACCGTCGGCGAGTCCGAATCGATCAGCAAAACCGCCCCATAGCCGATCGCAAGAATGTCCTCGGCAGCCGCCAGCAGGCGCTCGCCGAAGTTGTCGCCGCGCTGTGCGACGAGCGCAAA
This sequence comes from uncultured Acidobacteriaceae bacterium, assembly GCA_964249685.1. GTDB lineage: Bacteria > Acidobacteriota > Terriglobia > Terriglobales > Acidobacteriaceae > Edaphobacter. The sequence goes on along the minus strand of CAXUDC010000059.1, from coordinate 7,927 downwards.
GGTCTCCGGCAGCAGCCCCGCAAACAGCGCCTCGTCGCCCACGGGCGTGTAGGAGATCAGCCCCGCCGAGCCGGAAATCGCGGCCAGGTTTTCGGTCGTATCCCGCAGAAAACGCACGTTCAGTGCCGCCGCCTGGTCCAGCGTCAGCGGCGGCGAAAGGCGCGTCTTCACCTTGCCCGCACGCGGCGCCTTGGCCATCACGGTAAGGGCGCAGAGGTGCGAAAGCGCAGGGATGGGGTGCTCGGGCGAGAGGATCGGGTACGGCGGATTGGGGTCGGGGGTCATCGTGGACTTTCAAACGAGCGAGGGACTACGCCCAGTCAGTGGTTTACCTTCTGGCACACGGCGTACTGGTACCAGCTGTCATAGCTCAAATCGATTCCCTGCCACGGCTGCGAGCGCACCAGCGCCTCAAACGCGGGCCGCGTCATCACGTCGGCCACCTGCGGCTCGCGGTACTTGCCGGCCGGCGACGTCGTCAGCCGCGACAGCACCCACATCACCGCCAGCGGCAGGCGCGTGCGGAAGCCGCTCGTGGGCTCCGCGATAAACGCGCGGCCGGTCGGCTTCAGCACGCGAAACATCTCGCGGACGATGCCTTCCTTGTCCGGCACGATCAGGAACAGCCGCGAGACCACAATCGCGTCGATCGACCCCGTCGGGTACGGCAGCGCATGCGCATCGGCATGCTGGAAGTGGCAGTTGGTCAGCTGCAGCTTGCTCGCGCGGGTGGTCGCGCGCTCGATCAGCGAGTGCGAAAGATCGACGCCGGTCGTCCGCAGCTGCGGCAGCTCTTCGGACAGCCGGCAGGCGTAAAAACCCGGGCCGCAACCCAGCTCCAGCAGCCGCGTCCCGGCCGCCGGCGGGTCCTGCGGGAACAGCGCGCGCACGATTTCCTGCGTATGGTCGCGGAACAGGTACTCCCGGCAAAGCGCGTAGAACCACGCCAGACGCTCGAACAGGCTGTCCGATGGTGGCCCCTGGGGCAGCGCGTGGGCCGGCATCTCGCAGTCGCTTTGTTCCATCTCGGGGAGCCCTTGGTTGCAGAAGTAGTGATCAGTGTATCGCGGTTCGGCCCGGCTGCGCGCACAAACCCGAGCCTGCCTCTACGCCACGTCGCGCCAGTCCAGCAGCACCTTGCCAGAGTTGCCGGAGCGCATCGCGTCGAACCCCTGCTCATACTCGCGCCAGTTCAGGTGGTGCGTAATCACGGGCGCAATGTCGAGCCCGGACTCCAGCATCACCGTCATCTTGTACCAGGTCTCGTACATCTCACGGCCGTAGATGCCGCGCAGCGTCAACTGGTTGAAGATCACCTGGTTCCAGTCGATCGCCATCGGCTGCGACGGTATGCCGAGCATTGCCACCTTGCCGCCGTGGCTCATGCTCGCGAGCATATCGCGAAACGCCGAAGGATTCCCCGACATCTCCAGCCCCACATCGAAGCCCTCGGTCATGTGCAGCTGCTTCTGCACGTCGGCCAGCGAAGTCACGGCCGGGTCGACGGCAAGCGACACGCCCACCTTTTCTGCCAGCTCGCGCCGGTACCGGTTCGGGTCCGAGATCACGACATGCCGCGCCCCGGCATGCTTCGCCACCGCCGCCGCCATGATCCCGATCGGCCCCGCGCCCGTCACCAGCACGTCCTCGCCCAGCACGGGAAACTCAAGCGCCGTATGCACCGCGTTGCCGAACGGGTCGAAGATCGCCGCCACCTCTGGCGTAATCCCCGGCGCGTGGTGCCAGATATTCGACATCGGCAGCACGATAAACTCCGCAAACGCGCCATTGCGATTGACCCCCACCCCCAGCGTATGCGCGCACAGGTGCCGCCGCCCGGCCAGGCAGTTGCGGCAGCGTCCGCACACCACGTGGCCTTCGCCGCTCACCAGCTGCCCGGCCTGGCAGTCGAGCACGTTCGACCCCACCTCCACTACCTCGCCCACAAACTCATGCCCGATCGTCAGCCCGATCGGAATCGTCTTCTGCGCCCACGCGTCCCAGTCGTGGATATGCAGGTCCGTGCCGCAGATGCCGGTGTACAGCACGCGAATCCTGACGTCGTTGATGCCCATCTCCGGCTCGGGAACGTCCTGAAGCCAGAGTCCCGGTGCCGCCTGCGCTTTTACCAATGCCTTCATGGTGCCTTTCGTTCTTACCTTACGATTCTACCTACCTGACGTACACTGACGCGAGAAGAGGTTTGACCATGCCTAAAACCGAACCCATGCTCACCCCGCGCGAGGCCTCGCGCATGCTGGGCATCAGCTACCCGACCATCAAACAATGGATCCTCGCCGGCAAGCTCACGACCCACGTCACCCCCGGCGGCCATCACCGCATCACCGAAAGCGCCCTCAAACCCTTCCTCCAGAAAGACGCCGAAAAGCCCGCCGAGCAGTCGCGCGCACGCTTCCGCCGGGTCAGTGGGCGCAACCAGATCGTCGGCAAGGTGGTCAGCATCCAGATCGAAGGCCTGCTCGCGGAGGTCGTCATCGGCACCGGCGACACGCACATCACCGCCATCATCACGGCCAGCGCCGTCAAGGAGCTGCGCCTGAAAAAAGGCGACAGCGCCGCCGCCTTGATCAAGTCCACCGACGTCATGATCGAGCGCCTCGACCTGGACGAGTAGATGGATGAGTAGAGGAACTCTGACTAAGTACTTGGGTAGAAGCGTGGGACTTTAGTCCCACGAATAATTGTCGCCGTCAATGGGCTTTAGCCCGGGCGCTGTTTACTGACTCTCAAGTAGGGCTACTTCCCCTGCAACCCACGCCGAGCCTTCACCGGCGCATTCAGCATCGACTTCACCTCGCGTCCCGTGGCAAACTCTCCCAGCACATACCTCACATACTCCGCCGTCCCTTTGATCATCAGGTCGGTCAACCCGGCCTGGTGCGGCGTAAGGAACACCTGCGGCAGCGTCAGCAACGGGTTGGCAGGAACGACCGGCTCATGCTCCAGAACGTCCAGCCCGGCACCCGCCAGGTGGCCGCCCTTTACCGCGTCGAATAGCGCTTTCTCATCCACCAGCGACCCACGCGCAATGTTCACGAGCACCGCGCCGGCCTTCATCGCCTGCATCCGTTTCGCGTCGAACATATGCTCGTTCTCGTCCGTACCCCGGATGCACAGCACCACAAAATCCGCCTCCGCCAGCGCCGCATCGAGCTCATCGAGCGGCCGCGTCGGGATACTCCGTGGCGCCATCAGCGGCAGGCGATCGACGCCGATCAGCCGCACCCCGAACCCCGTCAAAAGCTCCGCAATCCTCGACCCGATACTGCCCAGGCCAACGATCAGCACCGTCTTCCCTAGCAGCGCCACGGTGTCCGCAGGCTTCTCGGCCCCGGCATCCCTGGTCGAAGCCAGTGCCACGCCCAGCCGGCGCGCGGTTGCAAGCAGCAACAGCACCGCGAACTCCGCGACCGAGTCACCATTGCCCGTGATCTCCGCCGGCCCGTTCGAAACCCAGATCCCAAGCTCGGTCGCCGCCTTCACATCCACGCTGTCGTAGCCGTCCGAAAGCGTCTGCAGCAGCGCCAGCCCGGGCAGCGCTTCCATGTCCTCCCGCATCACCGCGCCCATGGCCAGCAGCACTTCCACGTTGTCCGCCGGCGCCTTGTCGCCGCTCTTCCAGGGCAGCAGCGTCACCTCCGGCAGCTTCGCGCGCAGCGCGTCCAGCATCTTCTTGTTGTAAGCGTTCTCCGCTGCCATCACCGCTACGTTCATCGCAACTCTCCCGGCGCAATGTTCCCGCACCTCGCCATAGGATGCGCAAAGAAAGTGCCGGAGCGGTCTTTGGCACACGGACTTTGCTCCTGGCTCAAGTCCAGCATTTGGGAGTGCCTGACCAATCCCACTGTATTTTGTTTTTGCAACTGAGAGCTCTGGATCTCGTTCTTGCCTCTGAGACAGGTCCGGGCTTCAGCCCGGGCATCCAGCTCAGCCTTAAAAAGTTGGGCTTTAGCCCCCGGGACATGGTCTCCTTTCCGGTAACAACAAATCTCCACCATGCGATGTTTCTTTCGCCAGACACTCCCTGGCCCGGACGACCAGGAGCGAGCCGAACCCACTCAGCCAACCTTGACCGTATGAATCATTCCGTATAAATTCGCATACACGACTAGTTGCGGCCACAGGTCCCCTCGTACCCTCACCCCTTCTACCTTCCAGGAGTTTCCCGCCTTGCCTCGTCATCCTTCCCGCACCCGCCTGCTTGCCCTGGCCGCACTCCTTGTTGCCGCCGCCCCCGCCGCGATCGCCCAGATCTCCGCCGGCCTCCAGGGCCGCATCGTCGACCCCTCCGGCGCCGCCGTCGCCAACGCCGACGTCGTCCTCACCGAGTCCGCCACCAACATCCAGCGCCGCCTCAAAACCTCCGCCTCCGGCGACTATCTCTTCAGCGAGCTCACCCCCGGCCTCTACCAGATCGACGTCACCGCCGCCGGCTTCAACAAGCTGAGCCGCCGGGGCATCAGCGCCACCGTCGGCCAGACCGCCACCATCACCCTCGCGCTCCCCGTTGGCAGCGCAGCCGAGACCGTCGAAGTCACCGCCGACGCCCCGCTCCTGCAGGCCGGCCAGGCCGACATCGAAACCCACATCCCGGGCTCCGAGATCGTCTCCATCCCGCTCAACAGCCGCAACTTCATCAATCTCGCCCAGCTCGCCCCCGGCGTCGCCCTGCCCCCCGGCACCGTCCTGCCGCGCATCAACGGTGGCCGCCCCCGCACCAACGAGTACCTCTACGACGGCATCTCCGCCCTCCAGCCCGAGCCCGGCCAGGTCGCCTTCTTCCCCATCCTCGACGACATCCAGGAGTTCACCGTCGAGGCCGACAACGTTCCCGCCGAGTTCGGCCGCTTCAACGGCGGCGTCGTCAACGTCGCCACGCGTTCCGGCTCCAACACCTTCCACGGCTCGCTCTTCGAGTTCTTCCGCAACGAGGACCTCAACGCCCGCAACTACTTCGCCACCGCCGGCGCCCGCAAACCGCTCTACCGCCGCAACCTCTACGGCGGCACCCTCGGCGGGCCCGTACTGCATGACCGCCTCTTCTTCTTCGCCGACTACCAGGGCATCAAGGCTGCCATCGGCCGGCCGCTCCTCTCCACCGTCCCCACCCTCAACGAGCGCGCCGGAAACTTCGCCGGCGTCAGCAAGATCTACAACCCCGCCACCACCACCATCGTCGGCGGCCGCACCCTCCGCGCCGAGTTCCCCGGCGACACCATCAACACGCCCTTCGACCCCGCCGCCGTCGCGCTGCTCGCCCGCATCCCTATGCCCAACACCGTCGGCGCCAGCAACTACACCCGCACCGGCAACGACGCCGACCACCAGAACCAGTTCGACTTTCGCGTCGACGGCGCCTTCCGCTCGCACGACCGCGCCTTCGGCCGCTACAGCTACTTCTCCGACGTCGAAAATCCCGTCACCCCCTTCCCCGACGGCTCCGGCCTCATTCCCAGCCCGCAGCCCGTAGGCACCGGCGGCGTCACCGGCCTGTCCCACGTGCTCGGGCAGCAGGCCGTCTTCGACGAGGTCCACACCTTCACCTCGCACCTGCTCAACGACGTCCACGTAGGCTACACGCGCCGCGGCAACGGGATCCAGGGGCCAACGCTCGGCTCGACCGCCTCCGCCGCGCTCGGCATCCCCGGCATCCCCACCAACGCCGCCTTCAACAACGTCCTGCCGCTGTTCACCTTCACCGGCTTCCAGCAGCTCGGCCCCGCGGCCAGCACGTCCTCGCAATACCAGACTGCCGTCTGGCAGCTCGAGAATAGCGTCAGCTACACCCTCGGCCGCCACCAGCTCAAGTTTGGCGGCGACCTCCGCTGGTACCAGCTCAACGCCATCTCCCCACCGAACCCCACCGGCTCCTTCGCCTTCACCACCACCGGCACCGACTCGCAATCCGCCACCACCCCCACCGCCGTCACCGCCGGCGGCAACTCCATCGCGAGCTTCCTCCTCGGCCAGGTCGACACCTTCAACATCGACCTGCAAACCACCAAGCTGCGCCCTCGCGACCACATCCAAGAGTACTACGCGCAGGACGACTGGCGCGCCACCGGCAATCTCACCTTCAACCTCGGCGCGCGCTACACCCTGCACTCGCCCTCGACCGAAAAGAACAACCAGGGCGCCGTCTTCAACACCACCACCCAGCTTCTCGACTATGCCGGCCAGACCCTAGGCTCGAACTCCGCCCGCACCCTGCACTACGACAACCTGGCCCCGCGCGTAGGCTTCACGTACCTCATCACGCCCAAAACCGTCGTCCGCTCCGGCTTCGGCATCGTCTTCATCGATCAGTCCGGCATCACCACGCCCTTTACCCTGCCCCAGTTTCCCTTCATCCAGAACGTCCGCCAGGCCACCCAGGACTCGCTCACGTCCCCCTTCAAGCTCTCCGCCGGCCCCACCGTCCAGCCCATCGCGCTCACCCAGAACGCCGGCCTCGGCCAGAGCGTCTACACGGTCAACCGCAACGCCGGCTCGGGCTACTCGCAGCAGTGGAACCTGGGCTTTCAGCGCCAGCTCACCAATAACCTATCCGTTGACGTGGCCTACGTCGGCTCGCACATCGTGCACGTCGGCATTCCGGATTCGAACCTGAACCAGCTCACCGCCGCGCAGCTCGCCGCGGGCAGCGCCAACGGTGTAGGCCTGGCCACCAAGGTCGCCAACCCCTACTACAACCAGCTCCCCACCGGCTCCACGCTCGACACCCCCACCATCGCCGAAGCGCAGCTCATCAAGCCCTACCCACGCTTCCAGAACGTCGCCACCTACCGCAACAACAGCGGCCAATCCAACTACAACGCCTTTGAAGCCAAGGTCGAGCAGCGCGTCTCGCACGGGCTCTACCTCCTCTTCGCCTACACCCACTCCAAGCTCATCGACGACGCCTCCTCCGTCTTCTCCTCCACCGTCCTGTCCTCGCCCAACTCCTCCTCGCTCATCGCCGCCGACACCTTCCGCCCCTACCTCGAGCGCGACTCGTCCAACGGTGACATGCCCAACGTCACCACCGCCGCCGGCACCTATGAGCTCCCCGCCGGCCACGGCCACCGTTACTTTTCAAGCGGTCTGGCCAACGTCGCCCTAGGCGGCTGGGCTCTTAACTCCATCATGACGCTGCAATCCGGCATGCCCGTCACTGTCACCCAGGCGACCAACAACAACGCCTTTGCCGGCTTCTCCCTCCAGCGCCCCAACATCGCAGCCAACCCCAAGCTGGCAAGCAACGCCCGCACGCCGCAAGCCTTCTTCAACACCGCCGCCTTCGCCGCCGCACCCACCTTCGCCATCGGCACCGCCAGCCGCAACCCCGTGCGCGGCCCCGCCTACCGCGACCTCGACGTAGCCCTCGTCAAGCACTCCCGCTTCTTCGAGAGCACCGACGTAGAGTTCCGCGCCGAGCTCTTCGACCTCACCAACACCCCCGCCTTCGCCCAACCCAACGGCAGCTTCGGCGCCGCCGCCTTCGGCTCCATCACCTCCACCACCACCGACCCCCGCGTAATCCAGTTCGCCCTCCGCCTCAGCCGCTAACCCCAACCCAGACCCAATCTGGCCACCAAACCGCAAGGGGTGCCCCATGATCACCGCAGCTTCCTCGCGGTGATCGTGGGGGTAAGCACTCTCACCCTCGTTACCCACAGGCGCAGACGCTCCTCAAAGTTTCGTCGTCATTCTGAGCGCAGGCGAACGCCCCCGCATTGTCGCTGCCACTACACCTCAGGGTAAATAGATTCCTCTTCGCTCCAAGACCTTTCCCACCGCCATAAATCCAAGCATCATCAACATAGTCACCTCCCTAACCCGCATCACACCCTCACATGCACCTCGTAGTCTTCGGTCTCTGCATGTCCTCCTCCTGGGGCAACGGCCACGCCACCCTCTGGCGAGG
>CAXUDC010000058.1:10123-18367 GCA_964249685.1 uncultured Acidobacteriaceae bacterium | reverse complement strand
GTAGGTAATCTGGAAGCGCGGCTCGGAGGGGTAGAAGTCGAGCGCGGTTGCGTCTTCAAAGAAGTTGTAACCGGCTGCTTGGATGGCCCGGGCGGCGAGCACGACGTTGCTCGAGTCGACGGTCAGGGTCATCTCGCCGCGATCGTACTTGGCATCCGTTGCGAGCTCTTTTAGAGCAATGCAGGCATGGTTCATCGGGTGCGCGGCGAAGACGGCTTCCGTGCCCCGGAGCGCTGTCGTGGGATCGTACATTAGAGGTCCGCCTTGTCGTTGGCCCAGTTCAGGATGCCTTTTTTCCAGACGTAGAACAGGCCTACGGCGACGAAGCCGATGTAGACCAGCATCTCCCAGAAGCCGAACATGCGCGAGCCCGTGATGGCCGGCAGGCGACGGTAGATGACAGCCCAGGGCAGCATGAAGACTGCCTCTACGTCGAATAGGATGAACAACATGGCAACCATGTAGAACTTGACGGAGAAGCGTCCGCGCGCGTCTCCGATGGGGTCCATGCCGCACTCGTACGCGCCACCCTTGGTGCGCGAGTTCTTGTGCTTGCCGATGAAGAACGATGCCCCGACCATGCCGCCCGCGACGGCGAGCGCGACCACGATCTGGAGGACGAGAGGGATGTACTGCCAAAGATAGTGAGGTGTCTGCATGGCCAGTTTCTACGTTAGGACCGAGGGGGTCAAGAGTCAAGTGACGCAGGGTGGAGCAGTTTCAGCGAGTGAAGAACAGGAGGCGGCCGTGTTTGCGCTAAAACGTGACGTACGGGGTGTACCAGGCGATGATCTGTTGGCCGAAGAGTGCGGTGAGGAGGCCGCCGACGCAGAGGAAGGTGCCGAGAGGGAGGCGCGTCAGGGTGTGGGCGCGGCCTCGGGCGAGCAGGAGGGCGGCGTAGGCGGTGGCGAAGAGGGTGCCGAGGAAGAGCGTCAGGATAGCCGGCCAGAAGCCGAGAAAAGCGGCAACCATGGCGAGGAGCTTGACGTCGCCCAGGCCGAGGCCTTCGCGCTTGCGGAGGGCTTTGTAGAGGACTCGAATGAGAATGAGGATCAGGGCTGCGGCGCAGATCGCGGCAATGCGGCCGAAAATGAGGGCCTCGGTGCCGGTAAGGAAGACGTTGCCGCGCGCGGCGAAGGAGCCGGGAGACGCGAGCCGGAGGTGCTTGCTGGCGAAGATGATCTGGTGCTCGCCAGGCTCGAGAAAGATGGTTTGCAGGCAGACGAGGAAGAGGGCGATGACGATGCCGCTGAGGGTAAAGGCGTCAGGGAGGCGGTGGGTCTGCCAGTCCATGACGAGCAGGCCGATGAGGAGGAAGCCGAGGATGGCGAAACCGGTGATGGAGAAGAAATAGAAATCGTAGTGGTACCGGTGGTAGATGCGGGCGGTACTGGTGAGGGGAAGTTGCGACGCAGCGAGGAAGCCCCAAAGCCCGAAGGCAAGTTCTACGGCGGGGTAGCGCCCCGAAATCCTAGCTTTGCAGTCACGGCAGCGGCCGCGCAGAATAAGCCAGCTCAGGACGGGAAGGTTGTCGTACCAGCGAATGGGGTGCTGGCAGTCGCGGCAGTGGGAAAGGGGGAGCGCGATCGATTCGCCGCGCGGGATGCGGGTGATGCAGACGTTGAGGAAGCTGCCGAGGAGCAGGCCGATCAGGAAGCCTAGGAGCTGGGCGGCGGCGAGGGACATGGGTTCAGTATAGGAGGGTCAGAGGCTTTGTGGCGGGTTCGAGGAGGGCTGGGTTCATGAGTTTTCAGTCAGGCTAGGCTTGGTGTTATGGAAGCAGATCCCTGCGGGATGAAAACAATTGCGGCTCGCTCAAAAGTCTACGTGCATCCGGACAGACTCTACCAACACCGGGCCGCGGTCCTGGTTGTAGCCGGGGTGCGTGATGTACTGGGCGTCGAGCGCGTAGTAAATCCCGTGGCCCACGTGCAGGTTGTAGTAGGTTTCGACGATGTCCTCGCGGGCGTAGTTGAGCTGGCCGTCGCCAAGCAGGAATCCCTTGCCGCCGTGCGCGAGATAGTACTGGTGGTCGCGCTTGATGGCGTTTGAAATGAACGTTGCGCCGACTTTGTCGTTGGGCCGGTGGGCGAAGGGCTTATAGTCGGCGCCGGCGGCGATGGTCTGGTCGACCTCGGTGTAGGCATAGGACTCGTGCTGGCCCTCGTTCCAGCCGAAGCGGGCGTAGGCGCGCAGCGTGGGCGTCAGTTCCTGCTCGAGGTTCAATCCCATGCCGTATTTGAAGCTGGTGCCAAGCGTGTGCGCGGTGATGACGGGGGTGGTGCCGGTGGCGAGCGCGAACTGGTTTTGCGCGCGGTAGTTGCCCATGTTGGCCTTGTTGACGTAGCCGAGCAGCCGGACGACGCCCTTGCGCTCGGCCGGCAGCAGCGCGCCCAGGACGCCGCGGCGCAGCTCGAACTCGACGTTCTGGCCGTTGGCGCGGTGGAAGTTGTACTGCAGGTCGACGCCGTTGGCGACGGTGGGCATGGCGGCCAGGCCGTAGCGAGCGGTAAAGTCGTGGTCGACGTACTCGACGACTACCGCGTCCGTGTAGCCGCGGGTGTTGGCGGCGTAGTCCCACGCGCCGTTGTTGTCGGCGGTCCAGTTCAGGAATTGCAGGTGGGAGTCGGTGCCGATGGAGTTGGCGTCGAAGAAGTCGGGCAGGCTCATGCGGCCGAGGTGGAGCTCCAGGCGGCGGACGGGGAGTCTGGCCGCGAGCGAGTAGGGGGTGCGCTGCGAGTCCGTGAGGCTGCTGGTAAAGCCGAGGACCTGGTGAAGCTGGTAGCGCGCGAGATAGGGCTTGGAGCCGAGCGACGGGTTGCGCACGACGTCGAGGTTGGTGAAGCCGGCCAGGCCGAGCGCTTCCGACAGTCCGCGGCCGCCGGAGGATTCGACGTTGAGGATGACGTCGGTGGCGTAGCGCGGGTTGGGGTTGAGCTGGTAGGCGAGGTAGACGGTGCCGAGCAGGGAGGGCTTGTACTCGCCGCGCGCGAGCAGCGAGTTGGCCCCGGAGTAGGGTGAGTGAAAGGGCGCGTGGGCCTGGAAGATGATGTTGGCCTGGCCGGAGACGAGATAGCGGGCGGAGTCCGGGTGCGGGAAGACGGCGGGGGCGGTATCTGTTCCGGGTGGAACGTCAGGTGCCGGCGGCTGCTGGGCAGCGGCTGCCAGGCAGAGGAAAAGGCTCAGAAGCGGGAGAATGAAACGCACAGCGCTATCTTTTCACAGGTTGCAGGGTGCTGGTTCACGGCGTAACAACATACGCTTGACTTCAGGACTGCTCTTCCGTTATCTTTTTCTTACACGGGAAAGGAGGATGATCCAGCCTATGAATATTGACAGTACAAGTTGCATCAACAATGTACGTGAGGTGACTGAGGCTTAGAGCATCCCGCTCTAGTCCTGGTGTTACAACGCTCGTAACATTTCGAGGCCCATCCGAGTGCGGATGCCTCAGGTCAATCTCAACAGTTCACCGCAAGACGAGGCCCACCTGTAAAGGTGGGCCTCGCTGTTTGTGCCGCAAAGGGCGAAGGCTCAGACGTAAAGGCCGAGGAGATTTACGCGGAGGGCGCGAAGTAGAATAGACGCATGGAACCTTTGGTGATTGCGGGTCGGACGTTTCAATCGCGGTTGATTGTGGGGACGGGTAAGTATAAGGACGGGGCGGAGACGCGGGAGGCGATTGCGGCCTCCGGGGCGGAGATGGTGACCGTGGCCGTGCGCCGCGTCAATCTGGACCGGCGGTCAGAGTCGTTGCTGGACTTTATCGACCCGAAGAAGTACTTCCTGCTGCCGAACACGGCGGGCTGCTATACAGCCGAGGAGGCAATCCGGGCGGCACGGCTGGGGCGCGAGGTGGGGTTGTCAGACTGGGTAAAGATCGAGGTGATCGGGGATCTGGCGACGCTGTATCCGGACGTGCAGGGGACGCTTGAGGCGACCAGGGTCCTGGTGAAGGAAGGCTTTACGGTTTTGCCATATACCTCTGATGACATTGTATTTGCGAAGAAGTTGATCGACGTGGGCGCGGCGGCGGTGATGCCGCTCGGAGCACCGATCGGCACCGGCCTGGGGATTGCGAACCAGTACACACTGCGGATGATGCGGGAGTTGATTACGGAGGTCCCGCTGATCGTCGACGCCGGGCTAGGTACGGCGAGCGATGCGGCCGCGGCGATGGAGATGGGCTTCGACGGGGTGCTGCTGAACACGGCGATCGCGGGCGCGAAGGATCCGGTGCTGATGGCATCGGCGATGGGCAAAGGGGTGGAGGCGGGGCGGGAGGCGTATGTGGCCGGGAGGATGCCTCGTAAGCTGTATGCTACGGCGAGCTCGCCGATGGAGGGGATCTCGCGGTGACGCGGCGCTGGTGGGGTGCCTGGCAGTGGTGGGCTGCGCTTTGCTGTTTGTTTGGGGTGCTCGTGACTCTAGGGCAGTGGCTGAGCATTGTTGGTACGGTAGGCGACGCTCAGTTTCTGCCCAATAGCGCTTGCAACGCGGAGTGCCGCGCGGGCTGGGTCGCCTACGGACATCGCGCGGACGGGTGGGCCGCTCTTGCGCTTGGCCTGTTTGGATTGATGGTCGGTTTAATGGTTTGGGCGTCCAGGGTCCAGAAGAGACGCACTCCACGATAACCTTCGCCTGCGGCTTCGGTGATCATGGGGCACCCCGGGGCGGAGTGCGGTAGACTTCGCTGTATGCGGGTGTTTGGGATCGATTGTGGGACGGAGTTCACGGGGTGGGGCGTGGTGGAGCTCGGCGACTGCGGTCGGGAGACCGGGCTGCGGCATGTGGGCGCGGGGACGATCCGGCTGAAGAAGAAAGACCGCACGGCGGAGCGGCTGCTGCAAATCTACACGGAGCTGTCGGGGTTGATCGCCGTGCACGAGCCCGATGTGGTCGCGATTGAAGAGGTGTTTTTCTCCGCGAACGCCAAGAGCGCGCTCAAGCTGGGCCAGGTGCGCGGTGTGGCGCTGCTGGCGGCGGCGGCCAGGGGGCGCGAGGTGGCGGAGTACGCGCCGTTGTCGATCAAGAGCTCGGTCGTGGGCTACGGCCTGGCGGCAAAGCAGCAGGTGCAGTTTATGGTGATGCGGCTCCTGGCGCTCGAGACGGCACCGGATTCCGCAGATGCGGCGGACGCGCTGGCGATTGCGATCTGCCATCTGCATACGGTGGGCGCGGAGAGCGTGGGGGTGCGCCGGTGAGGGGATGGCTGCTGCTGTTGCTGCTGGCCCCGCCGGGATGGAGGCGAGAGCAGTCGCCTGTCGCGGTCGTGCGCTTCGGGTTTGAGCGGCCGGTCAGCAATACCAGCTACCGCTTTGAGCTTTCCGAGAACGGACAGGGCACCTACCGGGCGGAGTACCCGCCTACGCCGCCCGCGACCCCTGGCGAGAGGGTGGAGACGCCGCTGGCCTTGCACGCCGGGACCGTGAAGAAGATCTTCGAGCAGGCCCGGAGCACAGTGGTCTTCCACGGCGTCTGCGAGACCAGGGCGAAGAACATCGCGCAGACGGGGATGAAGACGCTGACGTTGCTGGAGGCGACGGGCGCGAGCTCCACGTGTACGTGGAACTACTCGGACAAGCCGGCCGTGACCGCGCTGCAGGATGAGTTTGTGGCGATGGCCGAGACGCTGGATACCGGGCGCAGGCTCAGGATGGAGCAGCGCTTCGATCGCCTGGGACTGGACCGCGAGATGGGTTTCCTGGCCGAGCAGGTGACGGCCGGCCGGGCGCAGGGCCTCGAGAATATCGCGCCGGTGCTCGAGAGCATCGCGGACGATATGAGCCTGCTCGAGCGTGTGCGCGCGCGAGCAATGGCTTTGCTGCAGATGAGCGCGGTGGAGCGATAGCTTGGGATCTGCGATTTGCTTTCGTTGGAACGCTGCTGGATCAATCGTCGCGCCGGCGCTCAGGGCAGCTTCTCCTGCGTCAGGTGCCGGTGGGTGAAGTAGTGGCGCACTCCGCCCGGCGCCGGCGCAGGCGTGGACAGGCGGGTATAGAACTCCGCCGCGCCCAGCATTCCCAGCAGCGGGGCCGTGAAGTAGATCCACAGGCCGCGGTAGTTATGCGCGGGCACGGCCGAGCCCAGCGTGCGCGCCGGGTTGATGCTGAACCCGGAGACCGGTGCCAGGAACAGGATGTAGTTGGCGATCAGCAGGCCCACAAGCCAGGTCGTCCAGGGGGCAAGCCTGGGGCGGTTGGACGTATAGAGCACCACGAACATCAGCAGCGCCGCCATGAACGTCTCCGCGGCAAAGGCGCCCGCCGCGCCGCCCAGGCCCGGCACCGTGACCGCGTAGTTGACCCGTGGCGAGGCGACCCGGGGGCCCAGCAGCGCGGCAGCCAGCAGCACGCCGGCCAGGCCCCCGGCAAAGTGACTCAGGATGTAGAACAGCGCATCGCAGGCCCCGATCTTGCCCAGGCGGTAGAACGTCAGCGTGATCGCGGGGTTGAACTGCGCGCCGGAGGCTTTGCCCCACGGCGATTTGATGATCGCAATCGCCGTCGACCCCATCGCGAGACCCATGCACGCGCGCGCGACCCACGGATTGTGCGGCGCCCAACCGGAGCCGAACAGCAGCGCCGTGATCAGCACCGCGGCGAGCATGAACGCGGCCAGCTCCGCGCCCTCATACAGGTAGAGCAGGGCATGCGCGCGCACGGTGGCGAGCGTTACCAATTGAGCCGGCGCGCGGCTACTTGCGGGCGCGATACCAGTTGCCTTCATGCTCGCGATCGACGGTCTGCTGCGATTGGATGTCGAAGCCGACGCGCGGGATCGCGGCGACGGGGTAGTCGGCGTTGACCAGCGCCTGGCGAAAGCGTTCGCGCAGCAGGGGGTCGCGGCGGATCTCGTCGCGCTGTCGGTCCGTAAGGACGTCGATGGTAACGGTGAACTGGCGCGGGTCGATCTCGGTCGCGCCGTAGCTCGAGACGGTCGCGGTGGGGTAGTCCTTGCTGAGGATGGCCCGGACGTTGGCCCGCACCCGGTGGATCGTCGGCGAGACGCCTGGCTCGGGAGCGTCGGTGCGCACCGGCCGGCTGCGTCCCACCAGGAACAGCAGGACGGCGACCAGGACCAGCGCGATGAGGATAGCGGGAAGAAACGTCATGGCGAGAGGCTACTTCAGGAAGGCTGCGATGTGGTCGTTGAGGAACGTGTGATCTTCCGGGCTGGCGCCGGCGCCCGCGGGGTGACCCCACAGGGACGGGATGGGCAGGAAGGTACAGTGCGGCATCAGCGCGGCCTCCTGACGCGCGTCCGTCACGGGGAAGTACAGGTCGGTCGCCGAAGGCATGTAGAGGACCGGCACCTGGATCGACTTCAGCGCCGCCCCCAGGTCGCCATGGAAGCCCGGCGTCGCGCCCACGTCATTCGATTCCCACGTGTGCATCTGCAGGATCAGGTCGTTGGCATCGCCGTGGATAAAGTTGTGGCGGTAGCGCTCGATGACCTGCGCGAGCGTCGTGCCCGGCGGCGAGTTCTTCTTCCACAGCTCCTCGTGCCACCACTCCTGCGAGTACAGCCAGCCGAGCCAGACCAGGTTGAATGCCTCCAGCCCCTTCGTTGGCGGCGCGGTGTAGTCGCCGTTGTTGAAGGTTGGGTCCGCGTTGATGGCCGCGATTTGCCCCTCGAGCCTCACGATGCCGTGGCCGTAGGTCTTCGCCGTGCCGCTGGTCGCGACGATCCGGTCCATGTAGGTCGGGTAGGAGACCGCCCACTGGAGCGCCTGCTGCGCGCCCATCGAGAAGCCGATGACCGCGCGCAGATGCTGGATGCCGAGCTGTTCGGTCAGCATCTGGTGCACGGCGTTGACGTTGTCGCGGATCGTCGTGACGGGAAAGCGAGGGCCGTCGAAGGGCTTGGGCGTGTTCGAAGGCGACGAGGACCGGCCGTTGCCGAAGAGCTCGGACGTGACGAGGAAGTTCTTGTCCGGGTCGAGCGCATTGCCGGGGCCGATCAGCCAGCCGTAGCCATGCATCTCCGCCATGTAGTGCGAGGGCAGCAGGATCGCATTCGACTTCGCCGGGTTCAACACGCCGTATGTCCCGTAAACGAGCTTCGCCTCGGGTAGGACCGCGCCGGATTCCAGCTTGAAGTCGTGCAGGAGGTACTCATGCTGCGTGGGTTGGGGCCGGGGCGGCGCGGCGTGCGGCTGCGCGGCCTGGGGCTGAGCCAGGACGGTCGCGGCGCTGAGCAGAAGCAGAGAGGCAGACAGAAAATTCATCAAGCTCCTTGGGG
>CAXUDC010000058.1:1756-10023 GCA_964249685.1 uncultured Acidobacteriaceae bacterium | reverse complement strand
ATAAAAATGCGGGCTCAACCGAAGCCCCGCACCGGGCCGGTGATCGATCAGGATCTGCCGCCGCCCAAGCTCCGCCACCGTCTCGCGCCCGCGCGCGTCGGGGATCCCGAGAATCACCGCCCCGCCGCGCTCGGCCGGGTTGCGCGGGCTGCGCACCGGGATCTGGGCCGCATCCGCAAGCTCGATCAGCAGCTGCGTCTGCCGCTGCGACTTCGCGCGAATCGCCTCGACGCCAATCTCGTTCACGATCTTATAGCCCGACCGCGCGGCATACATCGCCGGCACATTGGGAGTCCCCGTCGCATAACGCTGAATGTCGTGCGCATAGTCGATCGGCCCCGGCGCGAAGGCGAAGGGACGCGCGTGCGCCGCCCAGCCGGTCGCGGTCGGCTCGAGATCCAGCCCCGGCCTTACGTACAGATAGCCCGCGCCAGGCCCGCCCAGCAGCCACTTGACCGAGCCGCCCGTCGCGAAGTCCACGCCCAGCTCGGCAACCGATAGCGGCACGATCCCGGCGGACTGGTAGAGGTCCGCGATCACGTACGCCCCCACGGCATGCGCCCGCTCGGTAATCGCCTTCAGGTCCAGCAGCGCGGAGCTGCGGAAGGCCACGTGCGAGATGCTGACCAGCTGCGTGTCCTCGTCGATCGCGTCCAGAATACGCTCGAGCGGCACCGTAAGCCCGTCCGGCGCCGGCGGCACAGAGACGATATGCGCCCCCTGCCGCTCCAGACTGAAGTAGATGTAGTCGTTCGAAGGGAAGTTGAGCCCATCCGTCACCAGCTTATTGCGCGCATCCGAGCCCTCACCGCGCGTGCACCAGTCAAAGCAGCTCGCCACGATCGACTGGCAGACGCTGACATTCTGGTGCATGATCACACGGCCGGGCGCGGCCCCGATGATGCTCCCAATGAGGTCGCCGCAGGTGACGGGCATGTCCCACCAGCCTTCTTCCCAGGCGCGGATGCCGCGCGTCGCCCAGGTCTCGGCGTACTCGGCCAGTGCGCCGGCGACGCGGCGCGGCATGGGCGCGAGCGAGTGCGAGATCAGGTACGTCGTCTGCGCGAGGATCGGAAACTCGGCGCGCCAGCGCAGCAGGGGATCGTCAGCCATGTGGTTTCCTTGGAGTGCACACCCCAAACTCGTACGGGCCCACGATGAAGGGTAACTCCAGCATAGGCCTTATTTCTTGCCGAATACGTCACCCATGCGACGCACCTGCGCGCCAACGCCGCGCAGCTTCTCTTCAATGCGCTCATACCCGCGATCCATGTGGTAAACGCGGTCGAGAATCGTCTCGCCATCGGCGACCAGCGCGGCCAGCACCAGCGACGCGCTCGCCCGCAGGTCCGAGCACATCACGGCCGCGGACTGCAGCGGCGTTTTGCCGCGAACCGTCGCCGTGCGGCCCTGCACGGTGATGTCCGCGCCCATGCGGTTCAGCTCCTGCACGTGCATAAACCGGTTCTCGAAGATGTTCTCGGTCACGGTCGTGGTGCCGTCCATCTGCGTGGCCAGCGCCATGTACTGCGCCTGCATGTCGGTCGGGAAGCCCGGGTACTCCTCGGTCGAAATGTTCGCCGCCTTCAGCTGTCCGCCACCGCCCGAGCGCACCCGCACGCTGTCTTTGCCCACGTCGAGCTTGACGCCGCACTGCTCCAGCTTCGCGATCAGCGAGCCCAGGTGCGACGGGTCGCAGCAGTCCACATTCAGGTCGCCGCCCGTAATCGCCCCAGCGAGCAGGAACGTGCCCGCCTCGATCCGGTCCGGGTTGATGCGGTGCCGCGCGCCATGCAGCTTTGCGACGCCCTGCACCCGGATCGTCGAGGTCCCCGCGCCCGTAACGTTCGCGCCCATTGCGATCAGCAGCGCGGCCAAGTCGGTCACCTCGGGCTCGCGCGCACAGTTTTCAAGGATCGTCTCGCCCTCGGCCAGCGTCGCCGCCATCAGGATATCTTCCGTGCCGGTCACCGTAATTTTGTCGAAGACGATATGCGCCCCGTGCAGCCGGTCCGTGCGCGCTTCCAGGTAGCCATGGTCCTGCGTGATCGTCGCACCCATCTGCTCGAGCGCCTTCAGGTGCAGGTCGATTGGCCGCCCGCCAATCGCGCAGCCGCCCGGTACCGCGACGCGCGCAATCCCGGTCCGCGCGATCAGCGGGCCCAGCACCAGCGAGCTCGCGCGCATCGTCTTCACGATCTCGTACTTCGCCACCGGGTCCGAGAGCACCGCGCACTTGATGTGCGTGCGATGCTGCGCGCGGCCGTAGCCGAGCTGGACCTCGGCGCCCATGCTCTCCAGCAGCCGGCGCTCGGTCTCGATGTCGCGGACCTGCGGGATGTTTTCGAGGATGACCTCGTCAGCGGTAAGGATGGCGGCCGCCATGCAGGGAAGCGCGGAGTTCTTCGCGCCGGAGACCTTGATGGTGCCGAGAAGCGGGTTGCCGCCACGGATGACAAACTTGTCCATCGCCCCAGTTTACGGGCGTTCCCGGTGGGAATCAGTGGCGAAGTAGGTTACTCCTTCGCCACTGGCTGTACTGCCTTAAACGTTCGGGGTTGGAGCAGCGTCCTGCCCGCCGTGATGGTGATGCGCCGCGCGCAGATCGGCGTAGGTCTGCTGCTGCGCCGGCGTCAGCAGCGCGTCGATCTTACCCTGCGTGTCGCGCGCGATCGCATGGCCCTGCCTGTGCATCGTCTTTGGGTCGAGCGTGGTGTCGCTGTGCAGCGCGGCTATGCGCGCGTCGCGGTCGGCCAGGACCGGCTGCAGCTTCGCCGCCTGGTCCGGCGTCAGGCCGAGCTGCCGGGTCAGGCGCCTGGTCTCGTGCGCCGGGTTGGGGGCGTGCCGGTGCATCGGCGCCTGGTCGGGTGTGGGTTGCTGCGCCGGCGCGGCCTGCTGCGGCTGGCTTATCGTGCCATCGGATTGCAACTGCTGCGCCATTGCCAGGCTTCCAGTACTGAAGATAAGGGCAAGTGCGACGATCGAGGTCTTCAAAATGTTCTGCATGGGTAAGCTCCTGTGAACAGGCGGCCGAAGTCGCCCTGTTTCGGTACGCTTACCTAGACCCGGGTCCGGCCCGCGTGTTTCGCGCAACTTTCCAGAACGAAGAAGCCCGCCCTCCATTGAGAGAGCGGGCCGTCGCCGTTGTATTTTGATTGTCATCCCGTAGGGATCTGCGCTTCGCCTATCTCTGCGTTTCACCCATCTCAGAACCACCTAAAGCTCCAACCGCGAGTCGTCGATCGCCAGCCGCACGTTCCCATCCGACTTCGCCAGTCGCCGCACCGCTTCCATCTTGTCCACGGAAGCCTTCAGCATAACCACCGCAATCGGAATCGACTTGCCCGCCGACTTGATCGTCCGGATCGCCGTGTCGCGGTCGATCGTGCAAAGCTGCATCAGCACGCGAATCCCGCGCTCGACCAGCTTCGCATTCTTCATGTGCACGTTCACCATGTGGTTGTCGTACACATAGCCGAGCCGCGTCATCGCGCCCGTCGTGATCATGTTCAGGATCTGCTTCTGCGCCGTCGAGGCCTTCATCCGCGTCGAGCCCGACACCACCTCCGGCCCGACCTCCGCAATGATCGTCGTGTCCGAAACATCTTCAAGTGGCGTCTGTTCGTTGCAGGTGACGCACGCGGTCTTCGCCCCGCGGGCGCGCGCATACTCGACCGCACCGACGACATACGGTGTCCGCCCGCTCGCTGAGACGCCGATCACGATATCCTTACGGGTAGGCCTGCGCCGCGCGATATCGCGCTGCCCGATCTCCGGCGAATCCTCATTCACGTCCGACGCCGACGCCAGCGCCTTCGGTCCACCCGCCATCAGGTACTGCACCTGCGACGGTGCGGTCGAAAACGTCGGTGGGCACTCACTTGCGTCGAGCGAGGAGATGCGCCCGCTCGAGCCCGCGCCCACATAGATCAGTCGTCCGCCATCGCGCAGCGACCGCGCCACCGTGTCGATCACGATCGCTATCTCCGGCAGCGCTTTCTTTACCGCAGCCGCCACTTTCGCGTCTTCGTGGTTGATGATCCGCGCAATCTCCAGCGCGCTCTTGGTGTCCAGCCCGTGGGACGCCGTGTTCGGGCTCTCCGTCGTCAGATCGGCGAGATCGTGCGAACCGCGTCTGGCGGCCGGCTTCTCTGACGATTCCGGTTTCTCCGGGTAGTCTGCAGGCGCTTGCTCGATCATTGTAAGGGTGGCCATAGTTTATCCGCTTCTATCTCTTTATACCAGCCTAGGGAACGGTGTCCGGCCATCTGCTCCAGACACGGTCTATCCCGCTATTCGGATTGGATGCGTGAATCTCGCCGAAGGTCTTTCGTTCCCTTGCACGCAGCTCACAGCAACCTCCTGATGCGCTACCCGTCCAACAGATTAGCGTAGGCCGTCCAGGCAAATGCTACCTTGTACACAGGCATGCTTCCTGAAACGATTCAACCCGAACCCCCCGCGGTACCGCTTATCGCGCGTCGCTCCAGCGTCCGCGCCTGGGCACGCGACCTCCTCCTCTCCATCGGCGTATCCGCCTTCATCATCATCTTTCTCTACCAGCCCGTGCGGGTCGAAGGCACCTCGATGCTTCCCGGCCTCGAAGACAGCGACCGCCTCTTCATCAACAAGCTCGCCTTCCGTGTCGGCGAAATCCACCACGGAGACGTCGTCGTCTTCCGCTACCCGCGCGACGAGACCAAAAGCTACATCAAGCGCGTCATCGCGCTGCCCGGCGACATCCTGCGCATCGACCACGGCATCGTCCTCGTCAACGGCAACCAGATCCCCGAGCCCTACGTCCCCGCCCGCTTCGCCGACGAGCGCTCGCAGTCCGAACTGCATGTGCCAGCCAATGCGTATTTCGTCATGGGCGACCACCGCGTTATCTCCAGCGACAGCCGCGACTTCGGCCCCGTCGACCGCAGCCTCATCTACGGCAAGGCCGCCTTCGTCTACTGGCCCATGGACCAGGCTGGCGTGGTTCGCTAACCTATTCAGTTCTTTCATGAAGTTGTCTTCCAGGAGCACGCTGCGCATCCTCGGGGTTACGGAGAACTGGTCACGCACCGCTGAAGCGAGAGCGCGCTCCTGTTCGGTAAGCTTGCTGGAGTCGTAGGAGTTGAGGAGGCGGTCAAGCTCGCCTTCCTGGTACGCGCGTGCGACGTGACGTTCGGAGATGAGATCCCGATGCGCTGATCGCTCATTCCCGGTGACGTCGAAGTGCCTGTCGCAGCGGCGGTGTCAGGGGGGTGAGCTCGCCCTTGTTTTCCAGTTCGGAAGCCATTGTCTTCGTCTTCCTCGTGGTTGCGAGTGCGGAGACGGCAGCGGAGCTTTGGACAACGGAGCGTAAGTTTACAATGCTCGGTGCAGCCTGGGGCGGCGATCACTCGTAAGCGTCATGGTCGCCAGCTGGATAGGCATCACAGTCGCAATCGCATTACCTTTGCTGTTTTGCGGCTAAGAGAGTACTCCCTCAAGACCTTCACAGCAGACTCGGCAAATTTGATCGCGGGTTATACGTATGGAGCCACAAGTAGAAGGCTTGCATGAAACGTTTGTAGCTGGATGTCGCGGTAGCAATATAGCCGTAAACGGTAGCAAGGTTATCCTTCATCCGCTCCCATACGGACTTGAGTCTACCTTGTGGTGTTCTTTCGACCATCGATGCCCATGCGCCTACGACTGCATCGGACTGTACTCCGATTTGCTCTACACCCCAGAAGCTGCCACCAGCACAGCCACCAGCCCCAGAAAAGGGAAGTCGCCCGAGTGTTCAGGGCGACTATCTTATCCATTCTATTGATGTTATTGGTGGACGCGGTAGGAATCGAACCTACAACCAGTCGATTAAGAGTCGAATGCTCTGCCAGTTGAGCTACGCGTCCAAACTTTGTGGGAGAACTTACCGTAAGCACCCAGAGCGGCGGACACTCGGAATAGCGAGAGTCGCGCTCAGCCACTTTGAAAAGAATACCACCTTCACCCGATGAAATCTACCTTTGCCTTCATCGGAATGATCCCGCGGTCGTATCCCATCTCCAGAATCTTGCGGATCGCCTCGCGCCCGTCATCGCCGTAGTCGATCGTGCGCTCGTTCACATACATGCCCACGTACCGATTCGCGAGCGAGGGCTCCAGATCCTTCGCAAACTGCATGGCATATTCGAGCGCCTGCTCGCGGTTGTCGAGCGCGTGCCGGATCGAGTCGCGCAGCGCGTTCGTCGTCACCAGCATCGCCTCCTCGCCCAGCGAGCGTTTGATCGCGTTCCCGCCGAGCGGTAGCGGCAGACCCGTCTCCTCGCGCCACCACGCGCCTAGGTCAAGCACCTTCTGGAGCCCGTCGGAAGCGTACGTCAGCTGCCCCTCGTGGATCAGCAGCCCCGCGTCGAACTCGCCCGCGACGACCGCCGGAATGATCTTGTCGAACGGCACCACGACGGTCTCGATCTCCGGATACCACAGCTTCAGCGTCAGGTAAGCCGTCGTCAGCGTGCCCGGAACCGCGATTCGCAGCTTCTTGATCTCGTCCATCGTGTACTTCTTGGGCGCGACGATCATCGGGCCGTAACCCTCGCCCATCGACCCGCCGCACGCCATCAGCGTGTAGTTGTCCTGCAGGTACGGATACGCGTGAAAGCTGATCGCGGTCACGTCGTAGAACGCCTCTTTCATGGCGAGATGGTTCAGCGTCTCGATGTCCGTAAGGTTGTGGACAAACTTGTAGCCGGGAACCTGGATCTTGCGGGTCGCCAGCCCGTAAAACATGAAGGCGTCGTCGGAGTCAGGACTATGGGCAATCTGGATTTCGCGTACAGCAGAGGTGGTCATCGGTAGAAACAGTCCTTCAGGAGGTTGCGGTTAGCGGCGACGAAGCCGTTCGACAGAAGTAGCAATGCCCGCAGCGGAGAAGACCTTTACCAGCTGTCCGGGGAGAAACGGAGTCGCGCCCTTAGCCATCGCAACGGCAGGAGCGAGATGGAAGAAGTTCCCCAGCCAGACCGTTCCGGAGATCATCAGCAGCGCGCTGCCGGCCGCCGCGCCCACCAGCGCGGCGCTAAAGCGAGTGCGTCGTCCAAGCGGCAGCTTTTCGAGCAGACGGAATAGACCGCCGGCCAGCGCGGCAGCAAACGGGTACGCGATCAGGTAGCCGCTCGTCGCGCCGAACAGCAACTGCGCCACGCCGCCCGGACCCGCTGGGCTGAAGACGGGCATTCCGCAAGCGCCTTCAAGCAGGTAGAGCGCGAGCGCGCTGAAGCCAAGCACCGGCCCAAGCACCAGCCCGACCAGGATCACGGCCAGATCGCCAAGCGTAAACGGAACCGGCGTAAACCCAGCCGGAACGATCATGTGCGCGCAGGCCGCGACAAACAGGCTCGCGCCAATCGTGAGGACAACCTTGCCGCCGAGCGTGCCGGAGAAGGGAATTGCGGAAGCGTCGATGCCGGGACGAAGCGCCTGTTCGAGAGCCATAAGGGTTCCTTTCTGCTACTAAGACCGAGACGACGCGACGCGGAGCGACTTACGTCCGGACTTCCGCCGCGTCCGTTTCCGGCGCACCACCGGAATGATTTCCACAGGCTCCGGCAAAGCGGAGGCGTGGCTGCGGACATGGCGTGCGACCGAAAGTGAAGACCACGCCAATACACAAAAACTGATCAACGAGATGACAAACAGAATCTTCATGCGACATCCAAGCATACCAACTGGCGCGCCGTTTGTCCGGGTCGCAGTGCGCATCTTGGTTCAGAGCCTGCGCCTTGCATTTATCCACTTGACGTCACACAACTTCAAACCATTTACTGAAGCTACCGATGCTCCCGGCCAAACCCATCACCGTTCCGCTCTCGCGCCTGCGCCGCTGGAGCATTGGCGTGCTCGCGCAGAAGCGCCGCGTGGCGACCGTCGCAGCCGGCGTGCTTGCGGTCGCGGTCGGCTACCACGTGGTCTTCGGACATAACGGCATTACTGCGTACCGCCAGAAGCAGCAGGATTTCCACAATCTCGACCAGCAGCTCAAGACCCTGACGAAGGAGAACGAAGCGCTGAAGGGCCATGTCGACCGCCTGCAGGAAGATCCCGACGCGATCGTCCACCAGGCGCGCGAGGAGCTTCACTACGCGCGGCCGGGCGAGGTCATCGTCACGTTGCCGCCGGACAAAGCTGCTGGACCGATCAAGTAGAGTGCCGAGCGACCTCCTCGAACGGACTCCGCCGACAGCCGATCACCGTCTCCATTACGGCCCGGAACCGCTGCACTTCGGCGA
>CAXUDC010000058.1:0-1656 GCA_964249685.1 uncultured Acidobacteriaceae bacterium | reverse complement strand
CGCCGACAGCCGATCACCGTCTCCATTACGGCCCGGAACCGCTGCACTTCGGCGACCTCTGGCTGCCGGAACTTGCTGCCGGTCAGCGCGCTCCGGTCGTTGTGTTCCTGCATGGTGGCTGGTGGAAGGCGCACTATGGATTGGAATACGGAGGCTTTCTTTGTCAGGCGCTCGCGCATGCTGGCATTGCGGCTTGGTCGCTAGAGTACCGTCGTGTCGGTCACGTTGGCGGCGGTTATCCGGGCACCTTTACCGATGTTGCCGCAGGCTTCGACTACCTTCTGACGCTTGCGCAGAGCTATCCGCTGGAGCTCTCGCGGGTCGTGGTTGCGGGGCATTCCGCGGGCGGACATCTGGCGTTCTGGCTCCCCGGAAGGCCGCACATTCCGGCTTTAAATCCGCTCTCGCAGCCGCAACCGCAGGTGCCGATCAGGGCGGTTGTGGCGCTTGCGGGCGCGGTCGACCTGCGGATGACGATCGACCTTGCGGGCTGGCTGACGTTCGCGCACGACAAGCAGGAGGTGCTCAACTTCATGGGCGCTTCGCCGCAAGCTGCTCCGGAGCGTTACCGCGCGGGCAATCCGGGCGAACTGCTGCCGCTGAATGTGCCGCAGTTTCTGCTGCAAGGCTCGGACGACGATGAGATTCCGCCGCAACTTCCGCTGCGCTGGGCCGAACGCGGGCATCGAAAGGGAGAGCAGGTTATGGTGGAGATTGTTGCGGGAGCGGACCACATGGACGTTGTCGACCCGGCGAGCAAGGCTTGGCCGCGCGTGCTTCAGACGATCCGCAAGGGGCTTGGGTGAGGCTTAGTCCCCCCTCCCCCAGTTTGATTCTAAGATCTTGATATGAAGAAGCTTAGATACAAGGTGTGAACCAAGAGCAGTGCAGGGGTGCGGGATGATTTTCGATGTGGCAGCGGTACGGCAGAGGGATGTGTATAACCTGTTGATCGGGCTGGTCGCGCCGCGACCGATTGCGCTCGTGACGAGTATGAATGAGGACGGGCGGATCAACGCGGCGCCTTACAGCAGTTATAACTACCTGGCGACGGACCCGCCGGTGATCGGGATGGGCGTAACGGACCGGCCGGGTGGCGGGTACGTGCCGAAGGATACGGCCCGGAATATTCGGCGCGCGGGTGAGTTTGTGGTGAACGTTGTCACGGGCGATCTGCTACAGCAGATGAATATCTGCGCGACGGACTTTCCGCCCGAGGTGAACGAGCTCGAGATGGCGGGGCTTACGACGGCGCCGTCGACCATTGTCAAAGTCCCGAGGATTGCCGAGGCGCATGCGGCGCTCGAGTGCGTGGAGCTGCAGACGATCGAGATCGGCCGGAGTCGCATCGTGTTGGGGCGGGTGGTGGCAATGTATGTAGAGGATCGCTTTGTGGACCCGGCCGGGCCCTACATCCTGAGCGAGGAGTTGCATGCGATCGGGCGGATGAATGGCTTGGGGGCCTATATCAGGACAGAGGGGGCGTTTGTGCAGGTGCCTCGCATTCCTTACAAGGATTGGGTGAAGGGGCGGCGGGAGTAGTGATCCGGAGACAGGATAAGTTTCATCAGTTCTGAGTGCTTAGTGATTCAGTTTTTGAGTAGGTTCTAACCGGATAGCTCCGGCATGCGTATCGGATTCGGGCGGCTTGATGGT
>CAXUDC010000057.1:14639-18401 GCA_964249685.1 uncultured Acidobacteriaceae bacterium | reverse complement strand
CAGACGCTGGCGAAGGTGCTGGATGTGCCGTTTGCGATTGTGGATGCGACGACGCTTACCGAGGCTGGGTATGTGGGCGAGGATGTGGAAAACATTATTCTGAAGCTGCTGCAGGCGGCCGAAGGCGATGTGACGCGGGCGCAGCAAGGGATCATCTACATCGACGAGATCGACAAGATTGGGCGCAAGGATGAAAACCCGTCGATCACGCGCGACGTGAGCGGCGAGGGGGTACAGCAGGCGCTGCTGAAGTTGCTTGAAGGCACGGTCGCGAGCGTGCCTCCGCAAGGTGGGCGGAAGCATCCGCACCAGGAGTTTACGTCGGTCGACACGACGAACATTCTGTTCATCTGTGGCGGAGCGTTTGTGGGGCTCGAGAAGGTGATTGGCCGGCGCGTGGGCAAGAAGGCGCTTGGGTTCAAGACGATCGGTGAATCGACAGGCGAGGCGGAGGTGACGCCGATCCGGGCACAGCGCGATGCGGAGCTGCTGCGGCAGGCGGAACCGCAGGACCTGCTGAAATACGGGCTAATTCCGGAGTTTGTGGGGCGGTTGCCGGTGCTGGGCGTACTCGAGGAGTTGGATGAGCATGCGCTGGTGGATATTCTGACCAAGCCGAAGAACGCGATTTTGAAGCAGTACATTAAACTGTTTGAGTTCGAGGGCGTGAAGGTTACGTTTACGGATGAGGCTACGCGGGAGATTGCTCGGGAGGCTCTGCAGCGCAAGGTGGGGGCGCGTGGGTTGCGGATGATCCTGGAAGAACTGATGCTGGATTTGATGTACTACGTTCCCGGCAACAAGAAGGTGAAGGATCTGCAGATTACGGCGGAGATGGTGAAGAAGCATGCGCTGACGATGCCGCTGTTGCTAGAAAAGGCTGGGTAGGGCGGGCGAAACGCAGATTCCCTCCGGGAATGACAAACAAATGGGCTCCGCGCTTGCGGGGCCCTTTTTGATGGCGTGGGACGGGTTTGCACAGTGTATGCGGCACATTGTTCACGCTCGTTTTATACTCACTGAAACGCGGATGGGCGCGGCGCATCGTATGGCCGGCCTGGACGTCTAAACTCAGGAGAGTTATGACTACATTCAACGAAGAAGTTCTGAGCCGCGACGTTCGCAAACTGCCCATGATGCCGATCCGGGACATGGTGATCTTTCCGCATATGATGACCCCGTTTGTGGTGGGGCGTGACTCGAGCGTGAGAGCGCTCGAAGAGGCGCTGACGGGCGACCGCCGCATCTTCCTTGCGACGCAGCACGATGCGTCGATCGACGAGCCGAGCGCGGACGAGATCTATGAGACCGGCACGATCGGCAACATTGTGCAGAGCGTAAAGATGCCGGACGGCAACATCAAGGTGCTGGTCGAAGGCGTGGAGCGCGCACGGGCGATTGCGGTCAACGATGAGGACGGGTTTTTCGTCGCGACCGTGCGGATAGGCAAAAGCACGCTGGCGATGGGGCCGCAGGTCGAGACGATCATGCAGCGGGTTCATACGCTGTTCGAGCAGTATGTGAAGCTACAGCAGAGCCTGAACCAGGAGACGGTTTCGGCTTCCGTGCGCGGCGACGAGCCGGCCAAGCTGGCCGACACGATCGCGGCCAACCTGCAGCTTTCGATCGAGGAGAAGCAAGAGTTGCTGGACGTGTTCGACCCCGAGGTGCGGCTGGCGAAGATTGCCGACGTGCTGGATGTGGCGATCGAGAAGCTGAACATTGACCGGACGGTGCAGTCGCGCGTGAAGCGGCAGATGGAGAAGGCGCAGAAAGAGTACTACCTGAACGAGAAGATCAAGGCGATCCAGAAGGAGCTCGGACGCGGCGAGAAGAGCGAGTTTGACGAGCTGAAGAAGAAGATCGAGACGGCGGGGATGCCGAAGGATGTGCTCGAGAAGAGCATGCTGGAGCTGAAGAAGCTGGAGGCCATGCCGCCGATGTCGGCTGAGTCTACGGTTTCGCGGAGCTATCTTGACTGGCTGCTGGCGGTGCCTTGGAAGAAGCGCTCGAAGGAGATTCGCTCGATCGAGCATGCGGAGACGATCCTGAACCAGGACCACTATGGGCTGGAGAAGATCAAGGAGCGGATTCTTGAGTTCCTGGCGGTGCGGCAGCTGGTGAAGAATCCTAAGGGGTCGATCCTGTGCTTTGTCGGACCTCCGGGCGTGGGTAAGACCTCGCTGGGGCAGTCGATTGCGAAGGCTACCGGACGCAGATTCGTGCGGATGTCGCTGGGCGGCGTGCGCGATGAGGCGGAGATCCGTGGGCATCGGCGGACGTACATCGGCGCGCTGCCGGGGCAGGTCATTCAGTCGATGAAGAAGGCCGGGACGAAGAACCCGGTGTTCATGCTGGATGAGATCGACAAGATGGCTTCGGACTTCCGCGGCGACCCAGCGAGTGCCTTGCTCGAAGTGCTGGACCCGGAGCAGAATACTAAGTTCCAGGACCACTATCTGGATGTCGAGTATGACCTCTCGCAGGTGCTGTTTGTTTGCACGGCGAATGTGCTGGACACGATTCCCGGGCCGCTGCAGGACCGTATGGAGATCATTCGGCTGTCTGGCTATACCGAGGTCGAGAAGCTGGAGATCGCCAAGCAGTACCTGGTGAAGAAGCAGCTCGAGGCGAATGGGCTGACGACGGAGCAGATCGGCTTTGAGGACTCTGCGCTGAAGTCGCTTATTCGCGGGTATACGCGGGAGGCGGGCGTTCGGAACCTGGAGCGCGAGATCGGCAATGTGCACCGGAAGGTGGCGCGTAAGGTCGTGCAGCGGAAGCCCGAGGAAGGGGTCGCGCCGAAGGAGCTGGTGACGGGCGATACGCTCGAAGGGCTGCTGGGCGTGGCGAAGTTTACCGATTCCGAGGTGCACAAGGCGAGCGAGGTTGGGCTGGTTACTGGGCTGGCCTGGACTTCTGTCGGTGGGGTGATCCTGCAGACGGAGGTGCAGATCCTGGATGGGAAGGGCAAGCTTTCTTCTACCGGGCAGCTGGGCGATGTGATGAAGGAGTCGGCCGAGGCTGCGCTGACGTACATTCGCTCACGTTCGTCGCACCTGGGGCTGGCGCGGGACTTTTACCGCTCGATCGACATCCATGTGCATGTGCCGGAAGGTGCTACGCCGAAGGATGGGCCTTCCGCCGGTATTACGATCGCAACTGGACTGGCGAGTGCTCTGACGAAGATCAAGGTTCGTCGCGATGTCGCCATGACGGGGGAGATTACGTTGCGGGGCAAGGTGCTGCCGATCGGTGGGCTGAAAGAGAAGCTGCTGGCGGCGCATCGCGCGGGCGTGTTTGAAGCGGTGCTGCCGGCGGGTAATCGGAAGGACCTGGCGGATCTGCCGGATTTGCTGAAGAACTCGATGAAGCTGCATTTTGTCGAGGAGATGGATGAGGTGCTGCAGATTGCCTTGGAGGAAAAGCTGTCGCCGCTGGAGGAGGAGACTCCCGTGGCGCTGGCCGGGGTGATTCCACCGGTGATGAATCAGCCGGTGGCGCATCAGTAATCGTCACCAAGAAAAGGCCGGAACCCTTATGGTTCCGGCCTTTTGTTTTCTAGAGTCGCTAGATAGCGAACCCGCTGTATAGATTTAGACGGAGCGGCGGCCGGTGACGAAGTGCATGATGATCGAGATAACCGCAAAGATGAGAAGAAGGTGGATGAGGAGGCTCGAGACGTGGAAGAGGGCGAAACCGCCGAGCCAAGCCACGACGAGGACAACTGCGAGGATGAGGAACATGGAACCTTCTTTCTGG
>CAXUDC010000057.1:0-14539 GCA_964249685.1 uncultured Acidobacteriaceae bacterium | reverse complement strand
GCTATGCTGGGGATGAGCATGACTTCGTCGCCGTCCTGGAAGGTGTAGGTGTCGCCGCCGAGGAAGCGGATGTCTTCGTCGTTGACGTAGATGTTGATGAAGCGGCGGAGCTTGCCGGAGTCATCCTTGATCTGGGTGGAGAGCGCGGGGAAGTTGGTGTCGATGTCGGTGATGAGGGTGGGGAGGTTGGTGGCGTTGGAGGTGAGTTGCTTCTGGCCGTCGGTGTGGCGGACGAATGCGGTGGGGAGGATGATCTTGATGGACAGGGTGGGTCTCCTAACGGGTTGATGGCTGGACCCACTCATCGCGGTGAGCTGTGATGAATGGGCACGGATCTGGTTCAGGGTTGAACCCACCTCTCAAAGGCGAGAGGTGGGGCACCCGGTTTTGTATGGTTTAGTCGGCGGCTACTAGTTCGGGTTCGGGGACGCCGTCGAGCTCGCGGATGTAGTCGGCGAAGTCGGCAACGCGGGGGCGGATGGCGCGAGAGTCAAGGTGGGCGAAGCGGTCCACGAGGGCGTCGGTGGTTTTGAGGCCGTTGCCGGTGATGCAGACGACGGTGGTCTCTTCCCTGCCGATGCGGCCCTGTGCGTAGAGGCGCGCGGCGACGGCGGTGGTGACGCCGCCGGCAGTCTCGGTGAAGATGCCCTCGGTTTCGGCGAGCTCCTGGATGCCGGAGACGAGCTCGATATCGGAGACGTCCTCTGCCCAGCCACCGGTGGCGCGAATCATCTTGCTGGCGGCGGGGCCGTCGGCGGGGTTGCCGATGGCGAGCGAGCGGGCGATGGTGTTGGGGCGCTGCGGCTCGATGTAGTCCCAGCCCTCGCGGACGGATTCTGAAATGGGCGAGCAGCCGGTGGCCTGGGCGCCAAAGAACTTCACGGGCTTGCCTTCGACCAGGCCGAGCGCGACGAGTTCGGTGAAGGCCTTGCGGATTTTGCGGATGAGCGAACCGCCGGCCATCGGGCAGATGACGTTGTCGGGCAGGCGCCAGCCGAGCTGCTCGGCGATCTCGTAGCCCTGGGTTTTGGAGCCTTCGGCATAGTAGGGGCGCAGGTTGACGTTGACGAGGCCGTACTGGAACTCGTCCGCGATGAGGGTGCAGAGGCGGTTGACGTGGTCGTAGTTGCCGTCGATGCGGACGAGGCGCGCGCCGTAGACGAGGGTGTTGAGGATCTTGGCGGGCTCGAGGTCGGCCGGGACCAGGATGGTGGCCTTAAGGCCGAGGCGTGCGGCCTGCGCGGCGACGGAGTTGGCGAGGTTGCCGGTCGACGAGCAGCCGACGACCTGAAAGCCGAAGGCCTGCGCGTTGGCGAGCGCGACGGAGACGACGCGGTCCTTGAAGGAGAGGGTTGGGAAGCAGACGGCGTCGTTCTTGATATAGAGGTTGTCTGCGCCGATGCGGCGGCCGAGCTGACGCGCGCGGACGAGCGGTGTGAAGCCTACAGGAAGGTCGGGCTGGAAGCCGGTGGGGATGGGCAGGAGCGCGGCGTAGCGCCAGATGTCGTGCGGGCCGGCGGCGATGTTTGCGCGGGTGAACCGGCCTTCGCGGCGGATGAGGTCAAGGTCGTAGACGATTTCGAGGGGGGCAAGGCAGTCCGGGCATCCGGAGAGGGGGCGATTGCCGAAGCGGCGACCGCAGTCGTTGCACTTCAACTCGTAGGTCTGACAGGAATATTCCAAAGCTCAGCTCCTTTTGTTCCGAAGAACGAGAGGCAAAGGGGGCTGGCTTGCTTGTGACGCCGCTCAAACTGGATGGGAGGAAAGGAGGTGCGGGGTAGCGTGGACTGCGAGCGTACGGCAGAGGACGCGTGCTCCGAATCTCATGTTCCCCGTTTTGACCGTAAGGCCTATCCAGGAGAGAGTTGACACCGGTACGCGTTTGTTCTGTCCGGTTGTCGTGGCGTCAAAGGGCTCGTCCCTCAACCACTCTGCATGAAATTCAAATCAGCCGAAGCTGACTGGAATATCACTGTTGTACCACGGTTGGGGGTCGGATGCAATGGGATTGTTTTATCGTTTTGAGCTGGGTAAGCGACTGCGCCCACGATAACCGCGATGAGGCCGCGGTGATCATGGGGCACCCCGGGGTTAATGGGTTTTGTTGAAGGTGGCGTGGACGCCGGCTACGAAGGCAGCGGGGTCGAATTCGGTGCGGAGGATTTCGTCGGGGCAGTCGGTGAGGATGGCGACGCGCCAGTTGCAGACGAAGGCTACGAGCTGGCCGTGGTGGGAGGTCTTGATCTCGGAGCAGAGACGCTCGGCCTCATGCAGGACCTCCTGGCCTTCGGTGTCGATGAAGACGAGGTCCCAGGGCCGGGCGTGGAAGCGGAGGAGGGCTTCGACGGGGCTGCAGCTGGACTCGACCGTGTAGCCGGAGAGGCGCAGGATCTGGTCGCGGATGGGTCTGAGGACTTCGCGCTTGCAGATATGCAGAATGGTTTTTTTAGGTGGACCTTCGGTTTGCTGCGTCATGGCGAATCCCGCGGAGAGCCGATGTGCCGGGTCGCTTTGCTGCCGGTGAGGGGGCTGAGCGAGTGCACCCATGGCTCTGCGGAGGGCAGGCAATGGCAAAGGTTTCTCCGTTAGATGAGTGTAATTTAGGGCGAAGAGGAGGCGCAAGTTCTTGGGCGGACCGAGGGATTATGCCCACGATGCCGCGATGAGACGCGCGGACATCATGGGGCACCCCCTGCTAGGTGGGGTCGTAGATCAGGTTCTGGCCCAGCCAGCGCTCGACCTCTGGGACGCTCATTGCTTTACGGGTGGCGTAGTCTTCTACCTGGTCGCGGTCGACCCTGCCGAGCGAGAAGTAGCGGGACTGCGGGTGCGCGAAGTAGAGGCCGCTGACGCTCGAACCGGGCCACATCGCGAAGGATTCGGTGATCTGAATGCCGGTGTTCTGCTCGACGTCAAGCAGTCGCCAGATGGTTCCCTTCTCGGTGTGGTCGGGGCAGGCGGGATAGCCGGGGGCGGGGCGGATGCCGCGGTAGTTTTCCTGGATGAGCTGCTCGGGGGTGAGGCCTTCGGTGAGGCCGTAGCCCCACTCGTCGCGGACGCGCTTGTGGAGGGCTTCGGCGAAGGCTTCGGCGAGGCGGTCGGCGAGGGCCTCGGCCATGATGGCGTTGTAGTCGTCGTGCTGGGCGCGGAAGCTGTCGGTGAGGGCGCGGAGGCCGATGCCGGTGGTGACGGCGAAGGCGCCGAGGTGGTCGTGCAGGCCGGTGGAGTGGGGGGCGATGAAGTCGGCGAGCGAGCGGCAGGGCTCGGCGCCTTCGCGGTTGGATTGCTGGCGAAGCATGTGGAAGCGCTCGTGCGGGCTGCCGTCGGAGTAGAGCTGAATATCGTCGCCGAACGCGGCCGCAGGGAAGAAGCCGTAGACGCCGCGGGCGGTGAGGAGGTCTTCGGCGAGGATGCGGTCGAGCAGCGCGTTGCCGTTGACGAGGAGCTCGCGGGCTTCGTGGCCCTGCTCCGGGTGGTTGAGGATGCGGGGGTAGATGCCCTTAAGGCCCCAGGTGTGGAAGAACGGCGACCAGTCGATGTAGGGGCGGAGGGTGGCGAGGGGAAAGTTGTCCAACACGCGAACGCCGGTGAAGGCGGGCGTGGGAATGTCTTCCGCGCGCCAGTTGATGGGGGTGCGGCGCTCGCGGGCCTGGGCGAGAGGGACGGCTTTAAGCCTGGGGGCGGCGTGGGCCTTGCGCAGAGCCTCGTAGTCGGCGGCGTGCTGGCGGACGAACTCGGCCTTGTTGTCGTCCGAGAGCAGGCTGGTGGTGACGGGAACGGCGCGGCTGGCGTCGAGCACGTGTACTACGGGCTGCGCGTAGTGCGGGGCGATCTTGACGGCGGTGTGGGCGCGGCTGGTGGTGGCGCCGCCGACGAGCAGGGGCTGGGTGAAGCCCTGGCGCTGCATCTCCTTGGCGACGTGGACCATCTCGTCGAGCGACGGGGTGATGAGGCCGCTAAGGCCGATGATGTCGGCGTTTTCGGTGCGGGCGCGCTCGAGGATCTTTTCGGCCGAGACCATCACGCCCATGTCGATGACCTCGTAGTTGTTGCACGCGAGTACGACGCCAACAATGTTCTTGCCGATGTCGTGGACGTCGCCCTTGACGGTGGCGAG
This sequence comes from uncultured Acidobacteriaceae bacterium, assembly GCA_964249685.1. GTDB lineage: Bacteria > Acidobacteriota > Terriglobia > Terriglobales > Acidobacteriaceae > Edaphobacter. Next base: position 10,422 of record CAXUDC010000057.1, on the reverse strand, counting down.
GACGATCTTTCCCTGCGCCTTGACAACCTGGCCGGAGGCCTCGAGCGCGGCCTTTTCGGCCTCCATGTAAGGGGTCAGGTGGGCGACAGCCTTCTTCATCACGCGGGCGGATTTGACGACCTGCGGGAGGAACATCTTGCCGGAGCCGAAGAGGTCGCCAACGACGCCCATGCCGTCCATCAGCGGGCCTTCGATGACGAGGAGCGGGCGGCCGAGCTTGACGTAGGCCTCCTCGGCGTCGAGCTCGATGTACGTGTCGATGCCGCGGACGAGGGCGTGCGACAGCCGCTCTTCGACGGTGCCGTTGCGCCACTCTTCGGCCTTCTTTTCGCTGAAGACCTTGCCTACGTTCTTGAGCGCTTCGCCGTGCTCGACGAGGCGCTCAGTGGCGTCGGGGCGGCGGTTGAGCAGGACATCTTCAACCAATACTTTAAGTTCTGGCTCGATATCTTCATACTGCTCAAGCATACCGGCGTTGACGATGCCCATATCCATGCCAGCCGCGATGGCGTGGTAGAGGAACGCGGAGTGCATGGCCTCGCGGACCTTGTTGTTGCCGCGAAAGCTGAAGGAGATGTTCGAGACGCCGCCCGAGACCTTGGCGTGGGGAAGGTTGGCCTTGATCCAGCGCGTGGCGTTAATGAAGTCGAGCGCGTAGTTGTTGTGCTCCTCCATGCCGGTGGCGACGGTCAAAATGTTGGGGTCGAAGATGATGTCTTCGGGCGGGAGGCCGACCTCGTCGACGAGCATGCGGTAGGCGCGGGTGCAGATGCGGATCTTGTCCTGGTAGGTGGCGGCCTGGCCGTCTTCGTCGAAGGCCATGACGACGACCGCGGCACCGTATTTGAGGACCTTGCGGGCGTTCTCGCGGAACTTGTCTTCGCCTTCCTTGAGCGAGATGGAGTTGACGATGCCCTTCCCTTGCAGGCACTTGAGACCGGCCTCGATGACCTCCCACTTGGAGGAGTCGACCATGAAGGGGACCTTGGCTACCTCGGGCTCGGAGGCCAGCAGCTGCAGGTAGCGCGTCATGGCGGCGACGCCGTCGATCATGCCCTCGTCCATGCAGATGTCGATGACGTTGGCGCCGTTTTCGACCTGCTGGCGTGCGACCGAGACGGCTTCCTCGTACTTGCCTTCCTTGATCAGCCTGGCAAATTTGGGCGAGCCGGCGACGTTGGTGCGCTCGCCGAGCATGATGTACACGCCCTGCTGCTGCGTGAAGGGCTGCGAGCCGGAGAGGCGGAGTGGGACGAAGTTTTCACTCATGCGCTCACCCCGTAAGTACGCGGCGCTCGGCCTTCGAGCGCCTTGGCGATGGCCGCGATGTGCTCCGGCGTGTTGCCGCAGCAGCCGCCGGCGATGTTGATCAGGCCGTCGCCGGCGAAGGTGCCGAGAAAGCGGGCCATGTCGGGCGGGCCGAGGTCGAAGCCGGTCTCGGAGAGCGGGTTGGGCAGACCGGCGTTGGGGTAGCAGGAGATGGCGACGCCGGCGGCGCGGGTGGAAAGCTCACTGAGGAAGGGGTACATGAGGTCGGGGCCGAGCGAGCAGTTGAGGCCGACGGAGAGCGGCTTGACGTGCTTGACGGCGTTCCAGAAGGCCTCGGTGGTTTGGGCGGAGATGAGGGTCTCGCCACCGCGTCCTACGGCTGCGGAGATCATGACCGGGAGCTCCTGCTTGTCCTCGTCGAAGACCTCGCGGATAGCGACGAGCGCGGCCTTGGCGTTGAGCGAATCGAAGATGGTTTCAACCAGCAGCAGGTCCGAGCCGCCAGCGATGAGCGCGCGCACCTGCTCCTTGTAGGCGTGGAGCACCTGGTCGAAGGTGACGACGCGGAAGCCGGCGTCGTCGGCATCGGGCGAGTTTGACAGCGAGACGGTGAGGGGGCCGATGGCGCCGGCGACGAAGCGCTGCCGGCCGGTCTCGTTGGCGACGCGGTCGGCCCACTCGCGGCACTGGCGGGCGCTGGTCTCGTTGATCTCCCAGGCGAGGCTGCTGAGGTGCTTGTCTTCGATGATCTTCTGGTAGAACTCGGGGTCCTTGCGGCCGCCATGCTCGCGCGGGTCGTCGACGAAAAACTCGCTTTGCGTGATGCTGGTGGCGCCGAAGGTGTTGGTCTCAATAATGTCCGCGCCGGCTTCGAGGAAGCGGCGGTGGATGTCGCAGATCATCTTGGGCTGGGTGAGCGAGAAGAGGTCGCCGTTGTTCAGCAGGTCCTTCTGCGAGCCTTGAAAGCGATCGCCGCGCATGTCGTTTTCGGTCATGCCGTAGGTGCGGATGGTGGTGCCCATAGCACCATCGATGATGGCGATGCGGTCTTTGAGAACGCGCGCGAGCGGATGTTGGTCGGAAGTATTTACGGGATCAGCCACAACCTCTAAGATACGCGCATCCCCGCTCGGGGTGCCCCATGATCACCGAAGCGAAGGGCAGGTTATCGTGGGGTTACTCTCTTTGCAATCAGGCCACTACAGCAGCAAACCGGCTTCGGCGTGCACCGCGCGCAGCCAGTCGCGATGGATGCGGATGCGGTCGACCGCGAGGACCTTGGCGGGCTCGAGGCGGAGGAGCGCGGGCAGTGTCTCGAGTGCGCGTTCGAGCGAGCGGACAGCGTCCGAGAAGGTGTGAAAGCGGGTGTCGCGGCCGACCTTCGCGACCGTGCGCAGGATACCGACGGCGCCAAGCTGCTCGAGGATGTCGGCGTCACGCAGGATCATGGCTTCGATGGACCAGGGTTGGAACTGCGGCTGGTGGGTGCGGATGCAGTCGAGGACGGCTTGGATCTTGGTGCTGGGGAAGCCGAACTCTGTGAGCAGGCCGGGGACTTTCTCGACGGCGTACGCGATCATGTCCCAGGTGGGGAGCTCTGCCGGGTCTTCGGGGCGGTGGCCTATAAAGACGCCGAGGTCGTGCAGCCAGGCGGCGGCGAAGACGATGTCGTCGTCGTAGGGGATGCCTGTGCCGATGGTTTGGGTCAGGGCGTAGAGGCGGGGTTGGTGGCTGTACTTTTCAACCGGGAGTGCGTTGTGCCGGAGGTAGGTCTCGATTGCCGTGCGCCAGTTCTGGTCAGAGTTTGGCATGGCCTGGCGTTTCTCCTGATGTGTAGGGATTTGGAGAGGTCCTTGTTCTGCTGTAGTAACCTTTTATCGGGAATGCAGCCATCCTATAAGTCGCCCCTTCAGGGCTCTGGTCCTGTCGGGCCCTTTACCTTGGTCTTGCGGCCCCCGCTGAGACAAGTCGGGCCTTCAGCCCTGGGAAATCAGATTTGTGTCGATTCATCGGCTTCCCGTTTAGAGCGCCGGGGCTGAAGCCCCGGCTTTCCACTGAGCTTGTTCGTGGGACTAAAGTCCCACGCTTCCACCCAAGTACTGCCCTAAGCTCCGACCGCACGGGTGTCAGGCGAGCCGTTCCGCCTGGTCCATCTTGCTATCTGGTGTGAGCGGCATGGCCGGCTGGATGCCGACGAGCAGGTCTTCCTTGCGCATGACGAGCGTGGTGGCGTTCAGGCTGGCGAGCTCGAAGCCGTGGCCGTGGGTGATGGCGTCGGTCGGGCAGGCCTCGACACAATAGCCGCAGAAGATGCAGCGGTTGTAGTCGATGTTGTAGACCTTGGCGTAGCGCTCGGCGGACGAAATGCGGATCTCTTCGGTGTTCTCCGCGGCCTCGATGTAGATGCAGTTGGACGGGCAGGCCGCCGCGCAGAGGAAGCAGGCAACACACTTTTCGAGGCCATTTTCATCCCGCTGCAGCTGGTGCTTGCCGCGGAAGCGCTGCTGAAAGATCGCGCCGCGCATGGGCCCCTTGCCGTCGGGGTAGTTCTCGACCTCGGTCGGCTGGAACATCTGGCCAAACGTGATGCTCATACCCTTGGCGATGGCGGCGGTGTCTTTCAGGATCGACATGCTATGAGTATATCCATTCCGCGGGAGCTTGCGGAGGACGCTTGCGTGACGTCGTAACGCTGCCCATTGTGGCTCGCACCCGGACTGCGGTAAGGTCTGTGCAGGGGTGCAGGATGAGACGACTCTGGACGGTTCGATTCGGATTGGCGGCGGCTTTGTGGGGTGGGTTGGGAGCGGCTTCCGCGCAGACGCCGGCCATGGCCGAACATCATGAGAACAAGGTCAAGGTGCCCTCGCAGACCCTTACCGTCAAGGCCAACGGCAGTACCGCGACGCTTACGCCGGCGGACCTGGCGGCCATGCCGCAGCGGCAGTTGGTGGTACACAACGGCCACAGCAACGTGGATGAGACGTACACGGGTGTCGGACTGAGCGACCTGCTGGCGAAGTATGGGTACACGCTCGACAACGGCGGCGCGAAGAAGGTCTACCACAGCTATGTGCGGGCCGAGGGTACGGACCACTACTACGTGCTTTTTTCGGCTTCCGAGCTGGAAACGAACCTGCACACCGGCGACTCGATTGTGGCGTTGACGGTGGATGGCAAGCCGCTGACGGAGGATGGCAGGTTCAAGCTGGTGGTTGCGGGGGAGAAGAGGCCGGCGCGGTGGGTTACGAATCTGGCGTCGTTGACGATCGTTACGGTGGAGTAGACCCGTTTACCCTGTGGTGCAGCAACGGTTGAAACGCAGATCCCTACGGGATGGTTTGGTGCAGCCACAAACGCAGATTCCCCTCGGGAATGACAAACAAAAAAGCAACGGCGTGTAAGGAGCGCCTCATGCCGTAAGTTCGCGTGGATAGGCTACTTCACCAATGCGTCGAAGACCCCGGTCTCCACCGTGCCCGCGTGCTTCATCTGGATGAAGATCCGGTAGCGTCCGGCCGAAGGAAAGCCGTAAGGGAAGCTGACCTCCGGCGCGAACTTTTCGGGGGCCATCTCCATGCCGCTGCCTACGCTCTCGCTGGCCAGCATCACGTCCGCCATCGCGGCTGAGCCGTCGGGGTGCGTGTGCGCGAAGACGGTGCCATCCGTCTTGACGAACGCCGCGTGGCCGGCCATGCCGAGATACGGCTCCATGTTGGTCGCGGACTTCCCTGCCGGGTCGAGCAGGCGGAAGTGGAAGGTGTAGGCCGTGCTCGCGGACAGCGCCGGCGATGGATCCCAGACCATCGTGTAGCCGTCCGGCAGCTTGTACGCGGGGCCGAGCAAGCCGTTGGCAAGCGGCGTGGGAAAGGCGGAGGCGTCCTCGCTATCGAGCTTCGGCCCGTTCATCGTCGCGGGTACGTCAACCTCAGCCAGCAGCGTCTCCGGGAAGCCGGTGCGGTGGACGACGTCGCCGAAGAGCTTGTAGTGCCCGGCCGGCATGGCGGGCAACGCGAGGCGGAAGTCGCCGGGTGCGACGAGGGTGGGGTGCAGGTGGAAGACCGCGTCCATGCCGGGCTGGCGGATGGCGTAAAGGTGCATCAGCTTGCCATGGTCGGGCAGGTAGTCGTCGTTGCCGCGGTTGCGGCGGGTGGATTCTGTGGTGAACTTGCTAACGTGCAGGTCGAGCTGGTCGCCGTCGAGCGTGGCGGTCGTCGTGGCGGGCGTGAATACGTTTTCGGCGTAGTCGCGCGCCTCCACGTTCCACCACTTGCCGCCGAGCAGCACAATCAGGAGCATGACAGCGACGCTCACGCCGGTCGCGATCCAGCTGTTGCGGCGGTTGGCCGGGGTGGGCGTCTGCCCGGGGCGCAGCCTAGCCTCGCGAATGGACGCCGCGACGATGCCAGCCATCGACACGACCAGGAAGAGCCCCATCGCGCTGAGGCCCCAGCCCATGCCGCGCTCCATCTTCAGCGTCTGCACGGGCACGGCGAGCACCGGAACCGACGCGGCCTGTGCGCCGGCCGCGCCCTGGATGTCGAACTTGACCTGCCAGGTGCCGGTCGCCATCATCCACACGGAGCCAGTGTAGAAGGCCGGGTCCGCGGTCGAGGCGGTCATGATGTCGGCCGCGGGCGGGTGCTTGGAGGCCTCGCCCGTAAGCGGCAGCGGCGTCACCTTCAGCCCCGTTACGGCCGCCCCGGAGCTCCGGACCTCCACCGCGGCGACGCCCGGGATGACGTTTGGCGGACGCACCGTGACGTACAAGGTGTACGGTCCCGCGTTGATGGTCTGGAAGACATCCTTGGACCCGACGTGCGCCCACGCCGGGAGCGCCGCGACCAGCAGCAGGGCAAAGAGCAAAAGGCGCTTCATCGCTGCACCTGCTTCATCCAGTTGCCGAAGACCAGGCCCAACCATGTGCTCACGACGGCGCAGAGGGCGGCGACGGCCATGCCGCTCCAGAGCCTGGCCCCGGACGCAACGTCGATGAACTCGCGCATGCGGTCAGGGCCGTTCGGCCTGGAGTTGTAGTCGAAGTAGATGGTGCCGAAGAAGGCGTTTTCACTTGCCTTAGTCATCAGGAACGACGCGAAGGGCCACTCGACCGCTGCCAGCACCGTGAGGAAAACCACGCCCGAAACGGTAGCGATCTGCCACGTCTTCCATCCGCGCGTGCGCTGCCAGAGCAGGTCGAGCGCGAGCGCCGGCAGCAGGATCAGGATGGGGAACTTGGCCGGGACCAGGTGCGTGACCGGGAAGAAGACCGGACCCAGCTTGGGCGACGCCGGCACCAGGGGAAAGATCCAGACCTCGGCGAGCGCGAACGCCGTATAGATCGCAGCGATGGTCGTGCAGGCCCAGCGGCTGCCTGACGCGCGCGAGACGACCGCGAAGGCCGCTGGCAGCGCAATGCCCATGGCGATGTACGCCATCGTGCGATGGAGCGCGATGTCCCACGTCTGCTCGAGCAGAAAGAACATCTGCCCTGTCATCGTAAGCCCGCCGAGATAGAGGAAGATCCGCCGCAGCGAGCGCTCACGCGCGGCGGCGCCGGCAGAGCTCGCCGCGCGGGCGCTCGCGCGGTTGAGCGCCGCCAGCACCAGGAACATCACGCCCACCGAGACACCGCGGATGCCCAGAATCAGCAGCGTGTGCGGCGGCGAGATGATCTTCACATCGAGCCCATAGGCCGCGTGCCACCAGTTGTCGAAGGGGGCCGAAGCGATCATGGCGATGCCTCCCCAGGCCGCGATGAAGGCGCCGAGCGGCGCGCGGAAGCCGAGCACCGAGACCGATTCACTGCGCAGTTGCGCGGAGCTGCCGAAGGTGGTGTAGAAGATCAGGTAGCCGCACACGACGGCCGCGATGATGCCGCAGGCGTAGATCGCGATGTGCGGCCAGGTAAGGAAGGAGTCGCGGCCGATCGAGCGGTGCCAGGCCACGTCCCACGCGCCGCCGATGGACGCGGACGTGATCGCCGCGATGCCGGCCCAGATCGTCCAAGGCACCCCTGCGTCCGGCCGGGCGTGGGGAACGGCTTCGGAAAAAGCTACGACCGATGTCGACATCGTGTACCCTCTCTACGATTCTGACTTCATTCTAAGCCGACGGGCACCGTGCGCGACGATAAGGTTTGTCGCACTTGCTGAAGTGTCCCGTACGATAACGCAGAGGCCAAAGTTCCGTGCGCATCGCCATCTCCGCCATCCGTCCCATTCAGGCCGCCCTGATCGCCAATGCGCTGCTCCCGCATGCCCAGCGCCTGACGATCCTGAGCTCCGCGCCGCGACGCTACTTTCGCGGGCTGGCCCCGGCGGTCGCGCTGCGCCTGATTCCCTCGCCCGCGCAGATCCTGCACAACCTGCTGCCGGGCGGGCTCGCCAAGCCCTGGCACCGTTGGGATGTGGAGGTCTGGGACCGCCTGGTCGTAGGCCTGCTGCCGGAGACGGAGGTCGTCATCGGCTTTGCCACACAAAGCCTGCACACGCTTGAGCAGGCCCGGCGCCGCGGCTCCCGGGCGATCCTCGACCGCGCCTGCCCGCACGTGGATTTTCAACAGGCGATCGTACGCGACGAAGCCGCCAAGGTCGGCGCGCGCTATCGCCCGGAGCCCCGCTGGTTCCGCCAGCGGCAGCTCGACGAGTACGCCCTTGCCGACGTCATCGTCGTGCCGTCGCGGTACTCCGCCGGCAGCTTCTCAGCCGAGCTCCGGGGCAAGATCTTGATCGCCCCGCTGCTGCCGCGTGAACTCACCCGGCAAGCCCCCGAGCGGATGGCGAACGGCACCTTTACGCTGGGCGTGCTGGGCGGCAACCCGCTCCGCAAGGGCTACCTTTATCTACTCGAAGCGTGGCACCGGCTCGCCCTGCCCAACGCGCGGCTGCTCCTGCGCGCGGCCGACTTTGCCCCGTATCCCCGGCTCGCCGAGCTCGCCCGCCACCCCAGCGTCGAGCGCGTCGGCTTCCTCCCGCGCATCTCCGACTTCTACGCCCGCTGCGACGCGTTCGTGCTTCCGTCGGTCGACGATGGCTTCGGCATGGCGCTGCTCGAGGCGATGGCGCACGGCATCCCCGTCATCGCCACCACGCACACCGGCGCGAGCGAGCTGCTCACCGACGGCGTGGACGGCGTTGTCACGCCACCCTTTTCCGCCGACGCGCTGGCCGAGGCAATCCTGAAGCTCTACGAATCCGCCGACCTGCGCCGCAGCATGGGCGAGGCCGGCAAGGCGACGGTAGCGCGCGTCGAAGAGCAGCAGTTGTTCGAGCGAGCCTACCTCTCTGCGACGGTGCCTTAGGCTCGAGTCACGGGGCAAATGGCGGGCACTTGTCTTTTGGTTGTCATCCTGTAGGGATCTGCGATTCGACTGGTACCGCACTCCACCTGAAGGAAACGTCCAGACCTCGTCAGATCCCGAGCTTCTTCCACATCCCATCCACCTTCTTCTTGACCTCAGCCGGCATGGCGAGCATCGGAGGCCACTGCCGTGTGAAGCCTTCCGCGGCCCACTTGCGCGTTGCGTCGATCCCCATCTTGGACCCATAGTTCGGTAGCCGGCTCGCATGGTCGAGCGTGTCTACCGGGCCCAGCGTGAACTGGATATCGCGCTCCGGGTCGATATTGTTCGCCGTCCGCAGCGTCACCTCGTTCAGGTCCTGCACGTCGCAATCCTCGTCGAGCACGATGATGCATTTCGTAAACATCGCCTGGCCCATCGCCCAGATGCCGTTCATCACCTTGCGCGCGTGGCCGGCGTAGCTCTTGCGGATGCTGACGATCATCAAGTTGTGAAACACACCAGCGGCGGGCAGATTCACGTCGCGGATCTCGGGCATCGTGAGCTGCATCAGCGGCAGAAAGATGCGCTCGACGGCCTTGCCCATCCAGGCATCCTCCATCGGCGGCTTGCCCACAACGGTCGCCGCGTAGATCGGCCTTTTGCGGTGCGTGATGCACGTGACGTGGAAGACCGGGTAGTCGTCCTGCATGGTGTAGAAGCCGGTGTGGTCGCCAAAGGGCCCCTCGGTCTTGAGTTCGGCCAGGTTCACGAAGCCTTCGAGGATGTACTCCGCATGGGCCGGCACCTCGAGATCGACCGTCTCCGCCTTGACCAGTTCCACCGGCTTCTGGCGCAGGAACCCGGCGATCAGGTACTCCTCGATCTCGGGCGGAGCCGGTACGATGGCGGAAAACGTCGTCGCTGGATCGGTCCCGATCGCGACGCAGACCTCCATGCGTTCGCCCTTGATCTTCGACACCACCTGCGTGCTCAGCGGCGTGCCGGTCGCCGACGTGCCGCCCGCGGTCAGGGCCATCAGGTCGACCGCCGCGGCTGTGTCCGCCGTGTGCGCGCGCAGCCGGTCGCGCAGCTGCTCGGCTGCATTCTTCTGCCGCTGCCAGTGCATGCCGGTCGAGGTCGCGTCATAGACCTGCATCCGGTACATGCCGACATTGCGCTTCCCACTCTTAGGATCGCGCGTAATCACGCAGGGCAGCGTGATGAAAGGGCCACCATCCTGCGGCCAGGTCGTCAGCACAGGCACCTTGCCGAGATCGACGTCCGCGCCCTTCAGAATCACATCCTTGCAGCTCGCGGAGCCGCGATCGATCACCTTGGGGAAGAAGCTGCCGACCTCGGCCAGCATCGGCAGCATCTTCAGCTTGTCGATCAGGCTGGTCGGCGTGGGCGGATGCAGCAGTGTGCGAATACGGTCCGCGATCCCGTCGAGCGATTCCACCTCAAGCGCGAGCTTCATCCTGCGCTCGGAGCCGAACTGGTTCATCAACACCCGCGCGCCTGGATGGCCCACCACGTTCTCAAACAGGAGCGCCGGACCGCCCGGCCCATGCTTTGCATCGCCCGGCATCTTGGCCGCGCGATCCGCGATCTCCGCCATCTCTAGATAGGGGCTCACCGGCTCCTTTACCGTCACCAGTTCTCCTGCCTTGTCCAGCCGCGCAATCCACTCCCGCAAATCTCTGTAAGCCAATGCCTGCTCCTATCGTTCTTAACCGATGGTACCGGAGCCCCCAAGCCCCCTGTTGACCCACCCAACAAGCCCCAACCCAAACGACGTAATCCTGGAGGCAGTCAATTTACTGCCAGCACCTGCGGCCTTGTCGCCCGCGTCAGATCTTCACAAACAC
>CAXUDC010000056.1:0-18540 GCA_964249685.1 uncultured Acidobacteriaceae bacterium | reverse complement strand
TCAGCTCATCGCCGAGCCAATCCTCCACCGGAATGGGAGAATCCTCTGTCTGGGTACATGTCATCACCGCCCACCAGTGCTCGTTCAGTACCTGAGACACCGAAACCGAGACAAGGCGGCCTGTACTCAGCACCTCGCCGTCGATCGTCACCGAAGGATACCCCATCTCACATCCTCGCTCTTGGAGCCTTGGGTGCGATTGTACAGGCGCGATCAAGAGACAGGACGCCCTTACTGGTGTGTGTGACCGGGGCAATCCTGCCGTTGCTGCCCGGCTGCGGGCTGCGCCGCGTCGAGCGGAACGGATCTGCTTGTTGCTATGTCATGTCCAATCCGATTGCGTCGTTCACCGCATGAGCCAGGGCCTGTTCTGTGCCCAGAGAGCGCTCGGTGGTCTGAATGGAGGCGTGTCCAAGCAGCAGTTGTATCTGCTCCAAATCCCCTCCGGCCTTCCTGCAAAGCTTCCCGCAGGTCCGTCGAAGATCGTGCGGCGCCAGCTTGCCCAAATCGGACGCTTTGGCATACCGCATTACCAGCCGCCACACCGCCTTCTCATCCCGGATCTCCGCCCCCGCGAGCTCGCCCGCCTTGCTGACCGGCCGGAAGAGGCGGTCTAGGAGGTCCTGCCCTACGCCCCGCCCTATCTCCTGGCTGCCGCGTCTGCACGAGATCACCAGAACTGTCACGAACTCCGTCCGGTCTCACTACGACCGGCGCGATATCGAGAAACTCTTCGAGCTTCAGCCGCGGGCCGCCCAGGAACTGCTCAAGCTGCTGCCTTCGGTTCAGGTCGGTACATCACGGCTGCTCGACCGGGAGGTGCTGGCGGCATTCCTGAGTCGCGTCCGAGACACCGAGGACCCGGCCGGCCTCTTCGACAAGTTGCGGGAGGAAAGTCAGCAGTTTCCAAGCGACGCCTCCAGTCGCTGGTCCGGCGCGACCTCGATCCAGTCTCAATCACTTCCCTTCCCGATTCCATGACCCTCAGCCGTGGACGACTGGAAGTGAATTCGAGATGGTTGAGCAGCCAGCCGAATCCATGCTCACGCTTGCCGGGGTGCTTGAGAGCGAAGGAGACGAGTTTGCACAAGAGTTTGAGCCGTTGGCGGTGAAGATCGGAGGGTGACTCCTTCGACTGGGACTTCAACTGCTAGCTACGATTTGACGCCGGTTCGAGCCAGGCCGTCTTAAGACCGAATTCTCCAGAGATAGAGAGTTTTTGCCCTTTGTTTGTCATTCCCGCAGGGAATCTGCGTTTGGAGCGCCACGACACCGACAGGCCGGCTTCCCTGCTTTACGATAGAAGGATGACCCTTACGCTCCCGCCTGGCGACTTCCAGGCGTATCTCTTCGACTGCGATGGTACCGTCGCGGACTCCATGCCGCTGCACCTGGTCGCCTGGCAGGCGGCGCTGGCCGAGTTCGATTGCACCTTTACGGCCGAGCAGTTCTACGGCTGGGGCGGGCTGCCGGCGGAGGTCGTGATCGAGAAGCTGAACCACGAGCAGGGCCTGCATATGTATGCCGCCGTGGTGGCCGAGCGCAAGGAAGAGCTCTACTACGAAATGCTGCCGCAGCTGAAGCCCGTGGCCGAGGTGCTTGAGCACGTGCTTGCCGCGCAGGGACGGGTCCGGACGGCGATCGTGTCGGGCAGCACGCTCGAGTCGGTCACGGCGTCGCTCGAAACCTTGGGGCTGATGAGCATGTTCGACACGCTGGTCTGCGCCGGAGACTACGCGCACGGCAAGCCGGACCCGGAGCCGTTTCTGCTGGCGGCGGCGCGGCTAGGCGTCGCGCCGAAGGATTGCCTGGTGTTCGAGGATGCCGACCCGGGGATCGTGGCGGCGACGGCGGCGGGGATGGCCTCGGTCAAGGTGATGCAGAATTGGGAGCGGATCGAGGCCACTCTAAGCAAAACTTAGGAACACCGGACAGCCCCTGCTCTCACGTTCGCGCAGGAACTCGATGAGCTCCTGCGCGGCAAGGAAGCCCTCCGCTGACGCGCTTTGCAGTCCAGTAACAAGTAGTGTGTAAGGTACCTCGAGGGCATTGATGTTCCCGGTCTCAATACTGTCGCTAAGGGCGTTGAAGCTGCGTCCATGCCACTCAGGCGCTCCGACGGCTTGGAAAAATGTTATGTAAACGTCATCCATGCCCTCCCATCGACTCGCGTCCAAAGTTACTTTGGGAACGGTTGCCAAGTCTGGAAGGCGGAAAAAGACAAGTGAATTTTTTCTCGTGGGCGCGATACAGGAAGGATCGGCTTGCCAAGACTAGAGTAAGGGCATCCGAGTTCCTTACGCCCTCGACATAGAGAGTACAAACCCTTGGGTGATGCTCCAGGACGGTATCAAGGATCGCATCGAGGACGGCGGGGCCATCAGCATTCGCGGCCGCTTGGAACAAGGTGAGTGTGGGCTCAGGCTCCCAATAGGTGATGTAGTCCCCAAGCTCTTTCGCCGCCTCGACACGGCGAGCGGTTCGTACTGCCCACACCGGCATGTAGCTGACAAGCATCGGTGAACTCTCGTCAAGGACGATCTCTACCCGCCAGGCCATACTACCTACTTCTTTCTGCCCTTCTTGTCCTTCTCTTCCGCCACCGGGTGCGCCACGGCCTCCGGCTGGGTGCCCGGCGGAACCATCCGGTGCATGAAGTTGCCCTCCATCCGGTAGGTCCGCGTGACCGTTTTTACGGGCACCATCGCGCCGGTTTCGGGGTCGGGCTGCGGCGCGGGCGTGTCGGCCGGCAGCACCTTGTAGGTAAAGCTGGGCAGGTCCTGCTGGGCGGCGGGCGTCTTGCCGTACGGGTCTTTCATCCGGCCGATCGTGACAGGCAGGTAGCCCTCGATGTTCTTCTCGCGGAACCCGGTCTCATACCGGTGATGGCTGAGGCTCCAGGTGAAGACGCGGACCTGGTCGAAATCGTACGGCAGGCCGGCCTTGTACGGGCTCAGCACGGTCACGTAGACGGGCATATCCTTCATGGCGGTCGGCGCTTCCTCGTCATGCACGCTAGTCAGGACGTACGCGCCCACGAAGCGCTGGCCTTCGGCGTAGCGGGTCAGCGCGTCCGGCGCGTCCACGTCCATCATATGCGAGTAGAGCCAGCCCGTGTGGCCCTGCGAGTCGCGCACCAGCCACCAGTCCTCCATCGCGGGCGGCAGCGCGGCGGCCGTTGCCGACACCTGCGGCTGGCCGCCCTTGATCTTCGCATCCGACCCCGCGGCCTGCGGAATTGCCTTCTGCGCGCGCGCGATCAGCGCCGGGTTCTGGGTTTTGACCAGCGTCGCGCGCTCCAGCAGCTGCAGCTTTTCGCCCTCGTTCAGCAGGTAGAACTTCTCCGTATCGCGCCCCGGCCGCAGGTGCAGGTAGACCTGGTCACGCACCACGCCTGAGGCCACGGTGGGATCGGCCTTGTGATCCGCCTTCAGCTTGTCGAAGCCGACCTCGGAGTCGCCGGTCGCGACTGCCGTCTCCTTGATCCAGCCGGTCTCGCCCTTGCCGGTCTGAACGCGCAGAAAGTGCCGTCCGTGCTCGAGCACCTTCAGCTTGTCGCCGTTCGTCACCGCGCCGGTCCGGTTCGAAACCGCCGCCACTCGGTCGCGCAGGTCGGCCGATTTCGCCGTCACGAAGACGTACTGGTCCGCCGGTTTGGCCTTGAAGCTCTTGCATCCGGCAAGCGCGAGCAGCAAGGAAGCGGCGGCCGCGCGGGCCTGTCGCGTGCGAAGTTTGTGGTTCGTTTTCAAGTATTCCGTCCTCGAGCAGGGTACCATCTAGCGCAAGGATTCCCTACTGAATCACGCCGGTGCCGTGCGTCGCGGCCAGCGCGACGATGGCCAGCGTGGCCGTCGAGCCGGATGCCAGGGTCGCGACCGCGTCGAGCTTTCCATTGGTCAGCGCATCCGGCTTGTAAAGCGTCAGGTCGGTGCCCCCGCTGGCCCCGTAGGAGACGAGGTAGGTGTGGCTCTTGTCCTCCACCATCGCCGACGGCAGCAGGCTGCTCTGGTACGGCGAGCCCGCCAGCGCGGTCAGCACGCCGCTGGCCTGCGTGTAGCCGGAGACGGTGGAATCCGACCGGTTCGGCGTATAAAGATAGCTGCCGGCGCTCTCCAGCAGCAGCGCGTAGGGGCTGTTGCCCGCGGCCAGCGGGGTGCCGGAGGTCAGCGAGCCGTTGCTGTTAACCGTGTAGGGCACGACCAGGCTCGTGCCCGTCGTCGACGAGCCGCGCGCGATAAACAGGTACTGGCCCGTGCTGTCGAACTGCACGGCGTTGTCGCTGAAGCCAGCGTTCAACCCCAGGTTGCTGACGTACGTGAGCGCGCCGGTGGTCGTGTTGAAGCTGTAAAGCGCGTCGCCATCTGCGCCAACCGCGACCGCCAGAAAGTTCGCCGTCGGCGAGATCCGCATGGCGCGCGGCGTAAACGTGCCGCTGCCCGAAGGTGTGTAGGTCGGCGCGTTGATCAGGCCCAGCGCCCCCGTCGAGGTGTTGATCTTGAACACGTACACATCCGCGTTCAGCGAGTCCAGGGCGAAGAGCCACTGGCCGTCCGGCGACACATCGAGCGCGACAAAGTTCGTGGACTGCGCGCTCGCCGCCTGCGAGGCCAGCAGCGTCAGCGCGCCGTTCGAGCCGATCGTATAGCTGCTGATCGTGCCCAGGCCGCCCACGTAGACGAACGTGTTGCCGCGCGAGACGACGACCGAGCTCGCCGCCAGCCCAGCGACCGCGTTCACCGGAGCGTTGCTGATCGCCGTCAGCGCAGCCGACCCGACGGAGAACTGGTAGATCGCGTTGCTGACGCTGTTCACCGCATAGACATAGTCGCCAGTGGAGCTGGTGGCCGTGGTGGTCGTCGTGGTGTCGATGAAGAAGCCACCGCCGCATCCGTTCAGCAGCGTCATCGCCGCAACCACCGCACCCGCCCAAGCTCGCTTGCTCATCATCCCTCGCTGTCCCCGGTTCGACGCAGCCCGGCGTCAAACGTATTCTACCCGGCGAAGAAAACCTACCGCAGCCTACGTCCAAACAACGTGCCCCATTCATCGCAGTCTCACCGCGATGAGTGGGACTACGCAACCGCTACTTCCCCGTCCGCCTCCCCAGCTCCGTCAACGTCTCTGCCGCCGTCATCCGGTCCCCATGCCCTTCGCTCACCTTGCGAAAGAACACAATGCCCTGCCGATCAATCAGGAACGTCGCAGGGTAAGCCGTCTCATGCTCCTTCTCCCACCTGAGCCCATAGCGATAAGTAACTTTGTAATCCGGGTCCACCAGCAGTCGCATCCCGGCGGGCATCGGGTTCTGCTTCGCCACAAACTCCTTCGCGCGATCGTTCAACTGGGATGGCGGCCCGGGATAGATCAGCAGTACGGTCGCGCCCGCCCGGGAAAACCCGTCCGCGTTTTCCACATAATCCTGCACCTGTTTGGTGCAATAAGGACACTGATAACCCGGATATCCGCGCAGCACGACCAGCACCACTGGCCCTTTTTTCTCGAATTCGTTCAGGCTCGCCTTGGCTCCGTCCGGCGTCGTCAGCATGAAGTTCGGTGCCGTCTGCCCCACATCGGGCGTCTGCTGCGCCTGCAGGCCAGCCACTCCGACCGAGAACGCCAACGCTATCAGCAATCCTCGCAGCCGCTGCACCATCGTCACTCTCCATAGCCGTGCAATTTGAGCGATCGAAGCGACGGAAAGCCTTCTCCGATAAGAGTCTGCTTTGTTCCTTGCGTCAAGCGTTTCTTTAGTAACCACCCAGCAATTTAGCACGACCAGCCAGCCGCTTCAGTTCGGCCGCTCCCGCCCAAACAGTCCATCGCCAATCTCCCGCTCCTGCGACTCCGCCTCGTCCTCCCGCCAGCGCTCGATCGCCTCTTCCCCATACGACCAGCACAGCAGCACCACGCGGCCTTCGGCCAGGCACGGCAGCTCGAGCGCGCCCGTGTCGCCCTCCACCACGCGCGCGCCAATCTCCTCAATCTCCGCGATGGTCGATTGCACCTCGCCCGCGGCCTTCTCGCGCTCCGCCCGCCGCCTGGCCGCGGCTGCCACATCCACATGCATGCCGCCCGAAAGAAAGATTCTCTGGCTCAGCTCCTGCATCTCCTGGTCGTACTGCGCGGCGCGCGCCGCCGCCTCGCGCGCCTTGCCCAGCAGCGCCGCCAGCACAGGCAGCAGCGTCTGCGCCTCATCCAAAGTAAACGTCTTCCCCAAACATCACCCCACACCCAATCTAAACCCGAATCACAAATCACGACCGAGTTACTCCCTACCACCCTCAGCATCGTCATCTCAACCAAAGAATCCGGCACCTCCTCCAACCCGTTCTCCGCAAGGAGCAGGCAATCCTCCACCCCGCATTTGTCCCACCTCGCACTAACCCGTATCATCCAGACTGAGACTCATGCCCAGCTTTCAAGACAGTGCCGTCATCTTCTTCCTCGCGCTCCTCCTCTTCGGTCCGAAGAAGCTGCCCGAACTCGCACGCTACGTCGGCAAGCTGATGGGCGAGTTCCGCCGCGCCTCCTCCGAGTTCCGCCTCCAGATGGAAGACGAGTTCCGCCTCTCCGAGCAGGCCGAGCAGCAAAAGAAGATCGCCGCCATCGAGGCCGCCGCCCCCGTCGCCCCCACCCTCGACATCCCCGAGCCCGAGCACCCACACATCGATCCGCCGCTGCTCGCCGCCGTAGAAGATCCGGCTGAGCCCATCGCAACCGAACCCCCAGCCCCCGTCCCCATCGCCACCTCCGGCGACCTCCACATGATGCCCCCCGCCAGCGGCCTGCCCGTCGCCCGCGGCGCCAACCCCTTCGGCTTCATCCCCCACATGCCCGACCCGGAACCCGTGCCCGCGCCCGAGGCCACTCCCCACTGGGCGGAAACCTCGCAGACGACAGGCCAAACCCTCGCAGCCCCGGACCGAGAGGTTACTCCCCATGCCTGAAGATTCGATCGACAAGCTCCGCGCCAACATGACCGAGCGCGGCGAGCTCCCCGGCATGAGCCTCATGGAGCACCTCGAAGAGCTCCGCAAGCGCCTCATCCAGTCCGTCATCTATCTCGGCCTCGGCATCGCCGCCGCTTACTTCTTCCACACCCGCATCATCGCCTTCCTGCAAAAACCCCTCACCGACATCGGCCTGTCGATGACCATGACCCACCCCACCGACGCCCTCAACCTCGTCCTCAAAAGCTCCTTCGTCGTAGGCGTCATCGCCGCCAGCCCCTTTCTCCTCTACCAGCTCTGGCTCTTCATCTCCCCCGGCCTCTACGCGAATGAAAAAAAGTACGTCTTTCCCTTCATGGGTTCGACCGTAGGCCTCTTCCTCTCGGGAGCCTGGTTCGGCTACCACTACGTTCTGCCCGGAGCGATGAAGTTTTTAATCCAGGATGTCGGCGGCAAGTTCACCCACATGATCACCATCGAGGACTACACCAGCTTCTTCCTCTCGGTCATCCTCGGCCTCGGCGTCTGCTTCGAGCTGCCCATCCTGATGTTCTTCCTCGCGCTCTTCGGCATCACCGACGGCAAGTTCTTCCTGCGCCAGTGGCGCTACGCCATCCTCATCATCTTCATCATCTCCGCCATCATCTGCCCCCTGCAGGACCCCTTCTCGATGGTCATGTTCGCCAGCCCCATGCTCGGCCTCTACCTGGTAGGCGTCATCGTAGCCTTCATGGTCCACCCCAACCGCCGCAAAAACAAGGAAAAGCTAGCATGACGCTAAAGCCAATGCCCTGGGTGCCCCATGATGTCCGGAGCGCAGCGAGCGGCATCGTGGGCGTAATCCCTCCCCCACGCCGCCACCTCACTCTCCTGACCCTCCTCCTCGCCACCCTCCTCCCCACCCTGGCCTGCAAACAAACCCCCGCCCCCACCACCCCATCCGTAGCCGCCAACTCCGCCGCCCCCCCACCCCCAGCCGTAGCCCCCGCCCCCACCATCCCCGTCTCCGCTCCCGCGGCTCCCCTCCCGCCGCTCCCCCCCACCCCACACCTCTCCGGCCAGGCCGCCTTCACCACCACCAAAGAGCTCCTCGCCGCCGCCCCCAAACGCTTCAACGGCTCCCCCGGCCACCTCGCCGCGGAAAACTTCATCAAGTCCAAGTTCGCGCCAGAGCAGGCCGCCGGCAACTTCGAAACCGACACCTTCACTGCCTCCACCCCCGCCGGTATGCAGTCGATGGACAACCTCATCGTCAAGTTCCCCGGCAAAAAGGACGGCATCATCGTCCTCGCCAGCCACTACGAAACCAACTACCCCTTGAAAGACACGGCCTTCGTAGGTGCCAACGACGGCGCCTGCACCTCCGCGCTCCTCATCACCATCGGCCAGTACCTACGCACGCACCCGCCCGCCGGCTACTCGGTCTGGCTCGTCTTCGACGACGGCGAAGAAGCCGTGAAGGAGTGGACCGCCCAGGACTCGCTTTACGGCACCCGCCATCTCGCCGCCAAATGGAGCCAGGACGACACCCTCGGCAAGATCAAGGCCTTCCTTTTGGCCGACATGATCGGCGACAAGGACCTCAACATCAATCCCGACGACCAATCCACCCCCTGGCTCGTGGACCTGCTCCGCACCGCCGCCAAAGACACCCACCACGAGAAAAATGTCCTCCAGCACGAGCAGATGGAGATCGGAGACGATCACATCCCCTTCGTCAAGCGCGGCGTCCCCGTCCTCGATCTCATCGACATCGACTACGGCCCCCACGACGCCCAGCACCCCGACGGCTGGCACCACACCCCCCAGGACACGATCGACAAGCTAAGCCCGCAGTCACTCCAGGTCTCGCTCGACCTCTTCATGGAACTCATCGACCTCATCGACCAACGCCACTAACCGCAATCAAGACAGCAAGACAAGCATCGCTTTTTGTTGTCATTCCATAGCGAAGCGGAGGAATCTGCGGTTCGGACCAGCACAACACTTTCAGCTCAAAGCTGACAGCTCAAAGCTGACAGCTCAATCCCCCATGCCACAAAGGTACACCGTCACCCTCGCAGAACAATACTCAGCAACACAGAGTCTCCAATCTTTGTTTGTCATTTTCGCAGGGAATCTGCGTTCGCTCGCCCCCGAACCACAAGGCAATCGGTGAAAAAAGACCATGTCAAGCCCCCCAGCACCTCTAGCATCCGCTAACTAAAACGAATCAAACCACTTACGCCCTAGAAACACTTTGCGTAGTCATCCCTGCCCACCTGCTATCCTGAAAGAAGATAGAAAGAAAGCCGCAGCCCAAAGGGGCTTGCGGCTTTTCCTATACAGCCTGATTCCTTTGAATCTAACTCCAAAGAAATGAAGATCTTAGAATCAAAGCAGGGGGGCCCCGGTAAACCACTAATTTGCCAGCGTAACCCGAATCGTATCCGCCCGAGTCACCCGATGCCCCGGAGCCGGACTCTGGCTCGTAATCACCGCACTCGTACTTACCGGTACCGGAACCACTGGCTCCGCTGGTGCATCCGCTACCGAAGCCTCGCTTCCATCCGTAACCACTGAAGCCGCCACAGGCTGCGGTGCCGCGGCGCTCGCAATATGCAGCCCGGCGCTCGAGAGACGCGCACCCGCGGCACCCAGCGTCATGCCCACAATCTGCGGCATCACGTACGCCGCATTCACTTCTCCCGCAGCCATATCGTCCGACACCAGCAACGCCACGCGCGGTCCGTACAGCCCAGCCGAGTTCGGCGGCGGCGACTGGCCCAGCACCACGCCAGCCGCGCCCGGAGCCGGTAGATGCACTACCGTCCCCAGCTCCAGCTGCTGACGTCTGAGCACCAGCGACGCCGGCCGCTCGCCTTGCCCGGTCACATCCGGAGTCTCCACATGCTGGCCGCCCAGCGACTCCGTCACCCGCACCTGCCAGCCGCGCCGCACCCGCGAGCCCGCCACCGGCGACTGCGAAAGCACATGATTCGGAGCCACCGCGGCCGAGTAAAACCGGTTCTCTACCGACAGGTTGAGCCCCAGATCCTTGGCCACGCCGGCGGCCTCGCTATCGGACTTGCCCTCCAGGTTCGGCACCGAGACCTCGCGCCCGTGAATCGAAAGCCGCAGCGCCGCAGCCGCGCAGAGCAACGCCACCAGAAACATCGCCAGACCAGCCAGGACCATCTTGAAAACACGTCTCATCGCAGATCCAGCATACGTTACCGCCGATTATCCGTCGCCGGCTCCGGATGGATCAGCAAACGGCTCACCTCCGGCGCTTCCAGACGGAACGCATTCTCGAGCGCCGTCATCACCTCATGCACCTTCGCCATCGGCAGCTCATCCGGCAGCGTGCAGTGGCAGTTCACCTGCACGCGGTCATGGTGCCGGGTCGCAGAGATGTCGTGCAGGTCCAGCACCTGCGGGAACACAGCCGCCACGCGCCGCAGTATCCCTGCAAGCCGGCGGTCTTCCTCAAGCGAGGCCGGCCGCTCGATCGTCGCCGGCTCCGACTCGATATGGGTCAGCACCGTCGCAATCCGCGGAACCTCGGCCTTGATGCTCGATTCCAGCCGCGTCACGACATCGTGCGCGGCGCGCAGCGGCATGGTCTCGCCCAGCTCCAGGTGCAGCTCCAGGTGCAGGCGTCCGCCATATTCCTGCAGAGCCACGTCGTGGATCGACAAGCCCGAGCGCAGCGCGACGGCGCGCACGCGATCGTGCGCGCTCTCGGCCAGCGTCGCCGTTGGAACCGAGTGAACGACTACGTCGGCCTCAGGCAGCACGCGCTGGATTGCCTCGGTTGCCGCAAAGGTGATCTGCTCGGAGCGCTGAAAGGTCAGGTTACGCGGCATCGCCAGGGTTACGTCAGCAAAGTAGCCGGAGCCCGACCGCCGCGTCCGCAGCCGCTCCACCGCGAGCACGCCGTCGATTGCTCTCAGGTCGCCGATCAGCTTGCGCCGCGTCATCGCCGCGGTCTGCCCGTCCTGCGCAGGCGTCGCGTCGAGCAGCGTCTCCGCCGTCTGGCGCGCGAGATGGTACGTCACCTTCAGGATGATCGCCGACACCACCAGCGCGGCGACAGGGTCCGCGAGCTCCAGCGCTCGCCAGTGAAAGTGCTCGCCCACGGCCGTCGCGGTCAGCCCCAACAACACCGCGGACGACGACCAGATGTCAGTCCCAAAGTGCACCGCGTCCGCGGCGAGCGCGTCCGAGCGGAAGTCCGCCGCTACCTTGCGCAGGTTGCGTGCGCGGGTGAAATCAACCGCGATCGAGAGACCGAGCACCAGGAAGGGCCAGACCGAAACGCGCAGCTCGAGACCTTTGCGAAAAACGATCCGGTGCAACGCTTCATACACGATCCAGATCGACGAGATAAGCATCAGGCCGGTTTCGACAAAGGCCGAGAGCGACTCCACCTTGCCGTGCCCATAGTTGTGATCGTCGTCCGCCGGCCGGTCCGCAACCTGCACACTGAACAGCGTGAGCGCGGCCGCAACCAGGTCGATGCCCGAATGCGCGCCTTCGGACAACATGCCGAGCGATCCGGTCAGGAGCCCCGTGCCGAGCTTCAGCACGGTGATGACCGCCGCCGCGACGACTGAAAACAAGGCCGCAGACCGCTTCGCGCGATGCCCCTCCGCCGCGTTCACTCGTTCCTCGGTCGCCAGAGCCATACCGGAATCCTACAACTTCGTCGCTTGGTACAGTCCGGCAACGCCGAAGGTGTAACTGGTCCAACGTCCCTGCACGAACCCTGCCCTGTGGATAAGTTCGAGCATCGCCGGGGGCCGGGGAAACCGCTCAACCGAAGCCGGCAGATACTGGTACGCTGCCGAATCTGAAAACAGTCCACCCACCTTCGGCAAGATCTTCTTGAAGTAAAGGTTGTACGCGGCTCCTACCAAGCCGGACGGCTGGTTGCAGTCCAGGATGCCGATCTGCCCGCCCGGCTTCAGCACGCGGTAGAGTTCCGCCAGACCGGCACCGTAGTCGGCCAGGTTGCGAAAGCCGAACGCTGAGGAGATCAGGTCCGAGCTGTCCGAGGCGAGGGGAAGATGTAATCCATCAGCTTCTACCCCAATTACGTTCTTTCGATTGAACTTGGCATTACCCACGGACAGCATGTTATGGGAGAAATCCACAGCTATAAGAGGCTCTGTGGACGGTGTGGAAGGACGTCGCCTCAACATTGCCAGGGTCATGTCCCCGGTGCCGCAGCAGAGATCCACGATGACTGCATCCGGCCGCGCGAGCACTGGTTGCAGCGCGCGGGCCGCCCGCCACCACCAGGTTCGATCAATCCCGGCGGACAGCACGTGATTGAGCACATCGTACTGCGGCGCGATTGCGTCGAACATGTCCTGAACGATTTTAGCGGCGGCATCGGGAGTGGCATCGAGCTTCCCGACAGGGCGTGCTCCTGTGGAAATCTCCTCAACCATTTGCGCTGCTCCCGTCTGGACGCGACCGCATCTCCGCCAGCATGGCTTCGGCCGCGTGCTCCAGCTCAGCGTCGGAGACATCGTAGACGATCTCGACCGACCCGATGGAGACCGGCAGCACAAAGGCGCGGCGTCCGCTCCTGGTTTTTTTGTCGGTGTCTGTGAGCCTGACCAGCGTCTGAGCGGTAGAGGAAAAAGCAGGAAGGGGTCCGAACGCGTGAATCGCTGCACTCATTGTAGCGAACTCATTTTGATTGATTGAGTTGCGGGCTAGCCCCAAATGTAACGCTGCAAGAGAGCCCCAGCCAACCGCTTCGCCGTGAAGCAGCTGCTTGTAGCCGGTTGCGGCCTCAATGGCGTGGCCAAGCGTGTGGCCGAAGTTCAGCTTCATCCGCAAGCCCGCCTCGCGCTCGTCCTGGGTCACGATATCGGCCTTAATCCGTATGGAGTCCGCGATGACGCGGAGCAGAGATGTGGCATCTCCGGCACGCAGAAGCCATTGATTTTCAACCATATAGGAGAGAAGCTCCGCATCGCAGATGATGCCTGCCTTCACTGACTCCTGGAGTCCGGCGCGCAGCTCGCGCTCTGGCAAGGTGCTCAGCAGGTCGAGATCCGCGAAGACAGCGCGGGGGTGATGAAAGCTGCCCAGCAGGTTCTTCCCTGCCGCGAGGTTGACGCCTGTCTTGCCCCCGACGGAGGAATCTACCTGCGCGAGCAGGGTTGTTGGGATCTGCACATACGGAATGCCGCGCATGTAGATCGCGGCAAGAAAGCCGGTAATATCGCCGAGGACTCCGCCGCCAAAGGCGAGCAGCAGGGCGTCGCGATCGGCACCCGCGGCCGCGAGCTGCTCGGCAAGCGCTTCGACCGAGGCGAGGCGCTTATGCTCTTCTCCCGCGGGTAGAAAGAGCACGACGGGCCGTTGTGCAGCCGGCAACGAAGCCTCCAACCGCGCGCCCCAGAGCTCCCAAATGTTGGGTGATGTAATCACGAAGGAGCGAAACGGCTTATCCGCCGTAAGCTCTACCAGCCGCTCCTGGAGATTTGCCAGCAGGCCCTGTCCTACGTGGATGTCATAGCGGGCAGAGGGGGTGGAGAGCGAGATGACCTTGGTCGGCACAGTCTCTATCGTACTCCGCATGGCAAGGCGGCGCGATACACCCTATATCAGTCGCACACTTCTGTGCCTACGACGACTGCCTCCGCAGCTTCGCCAGGAGATCCGTCGGATGCACGGGTTTGGCGAGGATCTCGAACTCATGTCCCTGCGCCCGCGCCTTTTCAAGCAGGTCCGCCGTGGCAGCCTGGCCGCTGAACAGGAGAATCTTGCAGCTCGGCCGCTTGCTCCGCGTCGCAATGGCCGCTTCGATGCCGGTCATCCCCGTCATGATGACGTCGGAGATCAGCATGTCGGGCATGAACGTATCCAGCGACTCAATCGCCTTCTCTCCGCTGTAGACGGCGCGAGCCTCGAAACCGGCCTGGTTGAGGATGATGGCGAGCGTGTTGGCAATGACCTGCTCGTCATCGGCGACAAGGACGCGCGGCTTCGACGGTGTTGCGATTGCTGGTTCTGACATGCGTATCCCCGAAAACGAGCTTTGACTACAATCCTGCGGAGCGGGGCGAAATGTCCCGCAACTACCTTTATATCAGCTAAGCCATCATAGCCGACTGGCCCCTCACTGTGCAGCATGCTATGTACGGTAAGCGACATAATAGACAGACTCCTATCATGGAGACGAACGGCATCTCTCCCGGGTCTCACCGCGACGACGAAAAGCTGAGCTCGAGGCGTGCCCCCTCCGTCGCTTCCCGTAGTACCCTTAAGCCATGAAGTTCGGCGTACTCGTCTTTCCCGGCTCCAACTGCGATCATGATACCTACAACGTCGTCACGTCCGTCCTGGGCGAGCAGGCCACGCTGCTCTGGCACGCTTCGACGGACCTCGAGCAGTGCGACGCCATCCTGGTGCCGGGCGGCTTTGCCTACGGCGACTACCTCCGCACGGGCGCGCTCGCCGCGCATGCGCCCATTATGCAGCCGGTGAAGCGTTTTGCCGCGTCCGGCGGCCTGGTGCTCGGCATCTGCAATGGCTTCCAGATCCTTGCTGAGGCCGGCCTGCTGCCCGGCGCGCTCATGCGCAACGCCGGCCAGCAGTACCTCTGCAAACAGGTCCATCTCCGCACTGAAACCGCCGACTCCCCGTTTACGCGCGGCCTTACCCAGGGAGAAGTCCTGCGCATGCCGATCGGCCACATGGAGGGCAATTACTTCTGCGACGCGGACACGCTTGCCGAGCTGAAACGCCAAGACCGCATCGCCTTCCGCTACGCCTCGGTGGACGGCGCGACGGAGGCCGAACACAACGCCAACGGTTCGCTCGACAACATCGCCGGCATCCTGAGCGAAGGGCGCAACGTGCTCGGCATGATGCCCCATCCGGACCGCTCGAGCGAATCGCTCCTCGGCTCGGCCGACGGCCTGCGCCTATTCCAGTCGATGGCCTACTCCTTGACGGCACACTGAAACGGGTGCCCCAGGTTTCGATTCTGAGACCTGGGATGGACCACCTGAACCTTCAAAATGCTACCCTGTCCCAAGACATGATCGATATCCACCACCATCTTCTGTGGGGCCTGGACGACGGGGCCAAAGACCTGGAGACCTCGCTCGCAATGGCTCGAGCGTCGGCTGCTGACGGCGTCACCCATATCGTGTGCACGCCGCACGCCAATGGCCAGTTTACCTACAATCCTGACGTCAACCGCCAGAAGGTGGCTGAACTGCAGTCGCGTCTGGATGCCGAGGGCGTGCGGCTCACGCTGGGCCTGGGCTGCGACTTCCATCTTTCCTATGACAATATCGTCGACGCGAAGGCCGACCCGCAACGCTTTAGCGTGAACGGGCTTGGCTACCTGATGGTCGAGATCCCCGACTACGGCGTGCCGGTGCAGCTTCAGGAGACGTTCTACGAGCTGCGGCTCGCGGGCCTGATCCCGGTGCTGACCCACCCGGAGCGCAACCCGACGCTGCAGAAGGACCAGGACCGGCTCGCCGACTGGATGCGCGGCGGCATGCTCGTGCAGGTCACTGCGGACTCGGTGACTGGCAGGATGGGCCGGACGGCTGAGAAGATGGCGCACGAACTTCTGGCCAAGCGCTGGGTGCACTTTATCGCGACCGACGCCCACAATCTCAGCTCGCGGCCGCCGAGGCTCAGCCAGGCGCGCGACGTGATCGCGCAGCGCTATGGCCGGGAGTACGCCGAGACGCTTGTGACCACCAACCCGACTGCGCTTTATTACGGGAAGCTCTTTGAGCCCTATGAAGAGCCGGCGAGCCTCTACGAGGAGTTCAAGCCAAAGGGCTGGTTGGGGCGGATGATGGACAATCTGAAGTAGCGTGTGGGTTGTTCTGGGTGACTTCTATCGCCGACGGCCTGTCGGGGTAGCGGCGCCCCGAAACGCGGTTTCCTTCCAAATGACAAACAAAAGCACTACAAGCCTAAGCCACCATCTACTGCCAGGACCTGCCCCGTTACAAACGCAGGCCCCGACGCGAAGAACAGGACGGCCTCCGCTACTTCTTCGGCCGAGCCATTGCGCTGCATCGGTGTCTTCTCGGCGAAGCGGCGGAAGCTGGCCTCCGCTTCTCCCTGCTCGATCATGCCCGGTGCCACGCAGTTTACACTTACGTCCGGCGCCCAGGCTTTTGCCATGGTGCGCGAAAGCATGTGTATCGCTGCTTTCGAGGCGCAGTAGTGACCGTGGGTCGACCATGGTTCGAGACCGCCCAGAGAGCCTACATTTACGATCCGGCCGCTTGCCTTCTTCAACTCAGGATAGCAAGCCTGGGCCATCAGGAACGGTGCCCGGGTGTTGACCGCGAACATTGCGTCCCACTGGGCAACCGTGATGGCTTCGAGAGTCACGGACTCGAACCGGCCGGCGTTATTTACCAGCACGTCGAGGTGGCCGTGGCGATCCACGACATCGGCTACTGCTGACTGGATCTGCTCAGGGTTCGTAAGGTCACAGACGTGACAGGATGCGCGGACTCCGAGATTCTCGATCGCTGCGACCGTCTGCAAAGCCTCTGCGTGCGATTCGCGAAAGGTAAGCGCCACGTCGGCACCGGCCTCTGCCAGTGCCAGGGCGATGGCGCGCCCGATCCGCTTTGCCCCGCCGGTCACGAGGGCGACTTTTCCGCTCAGCGGCTTTTCCTTCACTGCGGCGGCACACCGGTCTTCGGTGGGATGGTCTGGTTGTTCTGCGAGTTCCCGGGCGTCGCATTCGGGTCGACGGGCGCAAGCGGGGCCGGGTCGCTGGTGTGGTTCGTCGGCCGCGGGGCCTGGAGGACCGGAGGCGTGCTCGGAGTTTTGGGCTCCTGCACGCCGGCTGGACGATCCGCAGCCTGGCCGTGCGTGTCCTGGTAGGTGGAGATCTGCGCGCGCGGACGCACCATCTTGATCTCGATGACGCGCTCCGTCTCCGCCAGCAGGTACTCGCCCGCGTACGTCGCGTAGCCGTCGGCGATGACCTGCACGCCGACGGTCGATCCGGTCGGGATCACGTCGATGATCGCCTTGCCATCATCGTTGGTCTTGACCTCAAGATTGCCCTCGTCCTTGCCGTCCTTGACGGGGTGAAAGACGACCGCGGCGTTCAGGATCGGCTTGCCGTTCTGCCCCTTCAACACGGTGACGGTCAGGTGCGAGGTCTCTTCCGGCACCTTGTACTTGCGCCCGCGCCGCTGCGGATTGTCCTGCGCGTGCGCAATACTGAAGCCCACCATGACCACTGCAACCAACGTGAACCTTCGACGAAAGAACATGCGGGTATTCTACGTTGTTCTTGGGTGGGAGTCGATTGTCGGAGACCTGCGCGCAATTGACTCACATTTCACAAACACGTCTTGACAATGGTCGTGCCCGGGACTAGAGTTAGCAATCGAGGGGCACGACTGCTAACCCGTCCTGCTCAGAGTTCAACCAACGCATTCTCAAGGAGATGTAAGTTATGGCATCAACGAAGTTTACGCCACTGCACGACCGCATTCTCGTCACCCGCCAGGAAGAGGGCGAGACCATGCGCGGAGGCATCATCATCCCCGACTCCGCCAAGGAAAAGCCCATGCAGGGCACCGTCGTGTCCGTCGGCAAGGGCAAGTCGAACGACGAAGGCAAGGTCTTCCCGCTCGACGTCAAGGCCGGCGACACGATCCTGTTCGGCAAGTACTCCGGCACTGAGATCAAGCTCGACGGCGAGGATTACCTCATCATGCGCGAGGAAGAAGTCCTCGGCATAGTCGCTACTTCGTAGCCTTTGGACGCCTTCTGCGTGGCGACTGTATCGCTGCGAACGACACAGGCTGGACCCTCAACATTTTAGACAAACGGAGTAAGGCATCATGGCAAAACAGATTCTGCACGGAGAAGATTCGCGCCAGGCTATCCTGCGCGGTGTAAACATCCTGGCCAACGCGGTCAAGGTTACGCTCGGTCCCAAGGGGCGCAATGTCGTGATCGAGAAGAAGTTCGGCTCGCCCACGATCACCAAGGACGGCGTGACCGTCGCCAAAGAGATCGAGTTGCAGGACGCACTTGAGAACATGGGCGCGCAGATGGTGCGCGAAGTGGCGTCGAAGACCTCCGACGTTGCCGGCGACGGCACCACGACCGCAACCGTGCTGGCGCAGGCAATCTACCGCGAAGGCGTGAAGACCGTGGCCGCCGGCGCAAATCCGATGGCGCTCAAGCGCGGCATCGACAAGGCGGTTGAGGCCATCATCGGCAAGCGCGATGAGCATGGCATCGTGCAGGGCGGCGAGCTGTCGAAGCTTTCGAAGCCCGTCTCGGGCGACATGATCGCGCAGGTCGGCACCATCTCGGCCAACTCGGACGAGCAGATCGGCACCATCATCGCCGCCGCCATGAACAAGGTCGGCAAGGATGGCGTCATCACCGTTGAAGAGTCCCGCACCATGGAGACCCAGCTCGAAGTTGTTGAGGGCATGCAGTTTGATCGCGGGTATCTCTCGCCTTACTTCGTCACCGATGCCGAGCGCATGGAAGCCGCGCTGGAAAACCCCTACATCCTGATCTACGAGAAGAAGATCTCTTCGATGAAGGACCTGCTCCCCCTGCT
>CAXUDC010000055.1:0-18710 GCA_964249685.1 uncultured Acidobacteriaceae bacterium | reverse complement strand
AGGCGCTGGTGGAGGAGGTCGAGGAGCTCGGGCGCGGTACGGCCGCTGGCGAAGGCGAGGTAGAGGAAGCCGAAGCGGACCTCGTAGGCGCGGTTGGCTTCGAGAAGCTGGGAGGCTACGGCGGCAAGGGTGCGCTGGGTGACGGCTTGCTCGGTGGTGGAGTGGGTGAGGAAGGCGGTGGTGGTCTGAGGTTGGGACGCGCCGATGCGGGGATGGCAGGCAAAGGCTTCGAGCCAGTCGGGCTCGGGGAGGGCGAACCAGGTGGTCGAGGCTGCGCTCAGCAGGTCTTCGAGCGAGCGGTAGGGGCGGTTGGCGGCTATCGCGTGCGCCCAGGCGTGGGAGCCGCAGCAGGCTAGCAGGGCCTGGTGCAGGTCCTCCGCGCTGAGGGAGTTGAGGCGGTCGATCACGCGGCACCTTTGGCGGCGAGCTGGGTGAGGAACTCGTCCAGGAGGTTGGCGGCGACGTGGGCGCGGTACCGGGCGGTGGAGCGGATGTCGTCGAGCGGAGTGATCTCCGCCAGGAGCGCGGCGCGGGCTGCGGCCAGGTCGACGGGTGCGCCGTTGAGGGCTGATTCCGCGGCCCGGCAGCGATAGGGGGAGTGCGAGACGGAGGCGAGGCCGATGCGGCAGTCGCGGATGAGGCCCTGCTCCAGGTTGGCGACGGCGGCGAGGGCTACTTTCGAGATCGCCTGCGCGTTGCGTGCGCCGACCTTGCGCAGGTAGCCGTGGGTGTAGCTTGCGCGGGGCAGATGCAGGGCCAGGACGAGCTCGTCGGGAGCGAGCACGTTCTGCTTGTAGCCGGTGTGGAAGCCGGCGTAGGGCAGGCGGCGCGTGCCGCGGGCGCTGCCGAGGGTGAGCTCGGCCGCGTAGGCCAGCAGCGCCGGCGGCGTGTCCGCGGCGGGCGAGCCGTTGACCAGGTTGCCGCCGAGCGTGCCGCGATTCTGGTTGGCAAGCGCGCCGGTCCAGCTGGCGGCCTGGACCAGGAGCGGGAGCTCGCGGGCGAGATCGGGGTGGCGGCGCAACGTGGTGTAGGTGACGCCGGCGCCGAGGGTGATCTCGTGGGAGGTGACGTCGATGCGGGTGAGCTCGGGGAGACCGAAGATGTCGACCAGACGGCGCGTGCGCAGGCGGCCGGCGGCCAACTGCACCATGAGCTCGGTGCCGCCGGCGATGGGGGTGTACTGGCCTGGCGAGTCGGCCAGCAAGGCCAGCACGGCTGCGAGCGAGCCAGGGCGGAGCAGCTCGTACTCGGCTGGGTTGGCCCTCATGCGCTGGGGTCCTCGGCGTAGGTCAGGCGTACCGCGTCGAAGATCTTCATGTAGCCGGTGCAGCGGCAGAGATTGCCGCTGAGGCCCTCCTTGACCTGCTCGAGCGTGGGGTGCCGGTGCTGCTCCAGCAGCTGCACGCCCGCGAGCAGCATGCCCGGCGTGCAGATGCCGCACTGGGCGCCGCCGTGACGCAGAAACGACCGCTGGATGGGGTGCAGCTCGCCCTCGTGTGCGAGGCCTTCGACGGTCCGGATCTTCGCGCCGGCGGCCTGCGCGACGGGCACCAGGCAGGAGTTTACGAGGAGGCCGTCCATCATGACGGAGCAGGCACCGCACTCGCCTTCGCCGCAGCCTTCCTTGGTGCCGGTCAGCGCGAGCTCATGGCGCAGCACGTCGAGCAGACGTGCCATGGGCGGGGTTTCGACGGTGTGCGCCGCACCGTTTATGTTCAGGTCGATTCGCGCCATAGGCAAGGGTACCGCATTCGGCTGGATGAGTCAGGCTGTCGGTTTTGCGCGGATCCACTTGACGGGCAATATTCCTTGGACGGATATTGCGTTAAGGTCTTTCAGGTCGAGTTCACCACGGAGTTCGAGCGATGGTGGAACGAGTTGAATGCGGATGAGCAGGAAAGCGTCGACTTAACCCTGCGGCTGCTGGAAGAGCGGGGCGTGCATCTGAAAAGGCCGCATGCGGATGCGATTCATGGTTCCAGGTTTGCGAACATGCGCGAGCTGCGTTGCCAGCATCAAGGGCGTCCCTACCGCATCCTCTATGCGTTCGACCCGAGACGCACGGCCATGCTGCTCATCGGCGGCGACAAGACAGGACGGCCGGATTGGCATGCAGAATACGTGCCTCGTGCGGACAGGATTTAGGCACAACACCTGAAAGAGCTTGGGAATGAAGAGGAGAGTCGATGGCAAGGAACTTCACGGAATTGCGTACGAAGATGGATCCCGACCGGCGAGCGCGTGTAGAAGCACGCGTGCGCGAAGCTCTGAAGGGCATGCCGCTTGAGGAGCTGCGCGAGGCGCGCGAACTGACACAGACCCAGTTGGCGCGGGTGCTGCAGGTTTCCCAGGGCGCGGTCTCCAAGGTCGAGCGACGGACCGATATGTACATCAGCACGCTGCGAAGCTATGTCCAGGCGATTGGCGGCGACCTGCAGATCAAGGCGGTGTTCCCGGAGGGCGAAGTGTTGATCAATCAGTTCGAAGATCTGGCGAGAGATGCCCCGGAACGTCTGGAGAAGATTGCGTCGTAGAAGCTCGTCAGGGCTTCGCAGCCTTGAACGTCCCGCTTGCTGGGCGCCAGCTGCGGTGCGTGATCTCTCGATGGCTTCCAGGTTCGAGCGAGTCTATTCAGGCAGGTGAAGTCATCGCCTGAAACACATCCTCCGGCAGCAGCGGCACATGGTTGAACGCGATGCCGACAGCGTTTTCGATCGCGTTTAGGATTGCCGGCGCGGGGCCGTCCATGGGGAGCTCGCCGATGCCCTTGGCGCCGTATGCGCCGTCCTCAAACGGGATCTCCTCAAAGTGCACAAGGATCTCCGGCAGGTCGGCGCTGGTGGGCATGATGTAGTTGGTCATCTGGTTGTTCAACATGGTGCCGCGCGGTGCGATCACTTTCTCGTACAAAGCGTAGCCGATGCCCTGCGCGACGCCGCCTTCAATCTGGCCCGAGGCGAGGATCGGGTGCAGCACGCGGCCGATCTCCTGGAGCGCGTGGAACTCGGTCACGGTGGGCGTGTAGGTGGTGGTGTCGACCGCGACCTCCGCCACGTAGACGGCCCAGGCGTAGGCCGGGTAGGCGTCGCCCATGTACTTCTGGTCGTCCCAGAAGATGGTTCCCGGCGCCTCGTAGCGATGGAAGGATTTCAGGT
This sequence comes from uncultured Acidobacteriaceae bacterium, assembly GCA_964249685.1. GTDB lineage: Bacteria > Acidobacteriota > Terriglobia > Terriglobales > Acidobacteriaceae > Edaphobacter. Next base: position 15,555 of record CAXUDC010000055.1, on the reverse strand, counting down.
CGCCGTACTGCTGCAGATAGCTGCGGATGGCGTGCGGGAACTCGCTCGGCGTGTAGCTGTCGCCGAGCACGCCGGAGAGGCGCAGCGTCTCGAGCAGGTTCACTGCGGCATGCTCCAGCAGCTTGCCGACGACCATCGCGGTGCGGCTCGCGACCGTGGGCCCGGAGTTTGGGACGAGGTCGGTATCGGGCTGCTGGACCTCGACATCCGCGTAGCTCGCGTGCAGGCTTTCGGCCACGATCTGGGCCAGGATCGTGTTTGTTCCCTGGCCGAATTCGGCGGACGAGACCAGCACGCGCACCTTGCCCTCTGCCGTACCTTCCAGGCCTACGAGCGAGTTCAGGTAGCGCTCGCCCGAGCCCGTAAAACCCGCGCCATGCATGAACGTAGCGAAGCCAATTCCGCGCTTGATCGTGCTTGTCTTGTTGCTCTCGGCAAACTGCGCGGACTTCGCGTGGTAGTCCGATTCGCGCAGCGCACGCGAGAGCAGCGCGTCGAGATCGATGGGCGCGGTGATGAGCTGTCCGGTCGAAGTCGTGCCGCCGGTCCGGAGGAAGTTGCGCCGGCGCAACTCCTCGGGCGCGAGGCCGAGCACGCGGGCGATCTTGTCCATGTGGCGCTCGAGCGCGAACAGCGATTGCGGCGCGCCAAAGCCGCGAAACGCGCCCGACGGCGGGTTGTTCGTCGCGACCGCCTGCGAGCGCACGCGCACCGCCGGCCACTGGTAAGGCCCGCAGGCGTGGATGGTGGCGCGCGAGCAGACGGTGGCAGACAACGTCGCGTACGCACCGCCGTCGATGACGATCTCGACGTCCGCGGCGAGCAGCTTGCCGTCCTTGCTGACCGCGGTGCGGTGCTTGGTACGCGAGGGATGACGCTTGGTCGTCGCGGCCATATCCTCGCCGCGATCGTAGATCATCTTCACCGGCCGACCCGCCTTCATAGCCAGCAAGGCCGCATGTCCGGCAAGGATCGAAGGGTAATCTTCCTTGCCGCCGAAGGCGCCGCCGGTCTCTGCCTGGATGACGCGGACCTGCTCATCGGGCAGTGCGAACGCGACCTTCAACGCGCGATGCACGTAGAACGGGCACTGGATCGATCCGTGCACGGTGACTTGCGTGGGCCTGCCTTCGCCGTCGACCGCGACCTCGGCGATCATACCGTTGGTCTCGATATAAAGCTGTTCCTGCGCGCCGGTTGCGTACTCGCCTTCGACGATAAAGTCCGCGGTGGCGAAGGCGGCGTTGACCTCGCCATGCTCGAGGTGAAAGTGCTTGAAGACGTTGTCCTCGCCCCAAACGATCGTGTCGCGGGTCAGGCTTTGCTCGAGCGTAAAGATGGCCGGCAGCTCTTCATACGCGATGTGCACCGCGTCGACCGCAGCGGCCAGGCGCTCGCGATCCGGGTGCGCCAGCAGCAGGATCGGCTCCTGCGGATGGTTGATCACGGTCTCGGCCAGCAGCGGCTGATCTTCGAGAAACATCGGTACCATGTTGCGGCCGGGGATGTCCTTCGCGCTCACGAGGGTGAATTCATCCCACGCAATGTGCGGCGGAAACGTGATGCCGGTGATGCGCCCGCGCGCGATGGTGGAACGCACGGTTGCGCCATGGATCATGCGCGGCAGCATAAGGTCGTCCACGTAGCGGGCCTGGCCGAGCAGCTTCGGCAGCGCCTCCTTGCGCGGAACGTTGGTGCCTACGATGCGGTGCTCTGCCATGCGTTTCTCCTTTTACAAATTGCTCAGCGCGGCCAGTGTGCGTGCCAGTACTTCGGTGCCGCGCGCGAGGCTTTCGGGCGTGCTGTACTCGTCCGGCCGGTGGCTGACGCCGCCGCGGCAGGGCACAAAGATCATGGCGACCGGGCACACCCGCGCCATGAACAAGGAGTCGTGATACGCTCGCGAAACCATGCGTTTGCTGCTTGCACCGGCCTCGCCGCACGACTGTTCGATGGTTGCCAAAATGTGGTTAGAACATGCCGTGGGCGGGTCTGCGTTGAGCACCTCGTACGCGACCGTCAAGCCTCGGCGAGCGCCGATCTGCTGGCACGCAGCCTCGATCTCAGCGAGCACCCGGTCGCGACGCGCCAGGTCGATGTCGCGGACATCGAGCGAAAGCCGTACGCGGCTGGGCACGGAGTTGACCGCACCCGGAAAAATATCGCACAAGCCCACGGTGGCTACCGTGTCCACGGCACCGGCTTCCAGGGCCGCGTGCTCGACCGCAAGCACCACCTCCGCTGCCCCCGCGAGCGCGTCGCGGCGGTCTGGCATCAGCAACGCGCCGGCGTGCCCGCCCAGACCGGTCAGCGTGAAAAACCCCGCTGCCGGCGCGGCGATTGCCGTCACCACGCCGATGTCCAGGCCCTCGCGCTCGAGCTGCGGGCCCTGCTCGATGTGCAGCTCTACGAAGTAGGCGTAGTGCCCTTGCAACAGCCGCACCGAGGCCAGGTCTCCGCTAAAGCCGGCCGCTGCACGAGCCTCTTCCAGCGAGCCTCCATCGGGCTCTCGCAATGCCTGCGCCTTGTCGACGCCAAGCACACCGGACAGCAGCCGCGAGCCCAGGCAGCCGATGCCGAAGCGTGTCGGCTCCTCGCTCGTAAACAGCACCAGCTCGATCGCGCGTCGCGGCCTGAAGCCACTGGCCTGCAGCGCGCGGATAGCCTCCAACCCACCCAGCACGCCGACGGTTCCGTCGTACATTCCCGCATTAGGAATCGCGTCGATGTGCGAGCCGGTAGCCACCGCAGGCAGCGCGGCTTCGGAGCCCTCCCAGCGGTAGAACGTGTTGCCTACGGCGTCGACGCGTTCACCCAAGCCGGCGGCTTGCGCGAGCCCGCTCAACCAGGCTCGCGCCTCGCGATCGCGCTCCGTAAAGACCACGCGCGTAACGGCCACATCGGGCATGCCGGCAGTGCTCGCGGGCGGCGATTGCGCGAGCTCGGTAAAGGCGGCGAGCGCATGCAACTCGGCCAGCAGGCGTGCGGAGTCGATCGTCATAGCGCGGGCATCCTGTTGGCGTCTTTATAGATCAGGTACTTTGCCGGCCCGTTTGCGGAAGCCTGAAACCACTGCGGACAGAACGGCGCCATCCAGATGAAGTCACCCGCGCGCGCGTCGTAAAACGTGTCGCCGAGCCGGTACGGCCCCTCGCCCTCAAGCATCAGCAGTCCATGTTCCATCACGTGGATCTCCACCTGCGCGAGCGCCGCGCCAGGGGCGTACGTCATCGTGTTGACGGCAAAGTCGAAGTCGAAATGGTCAGGCAGGAGCGCGCGGACGAGCAGGTTCGGGTCGCCGTTCAGCGGCGTCGGCTCAACCCCTTCTTCGTGGCCGATCAGGGCCGCCGGCATCTCGTAGCTGGAGTCCCACGTCTGCGGCCGCTCCACGTAGCGCTTCTCGATCACGGCCATGCGCGCCGCGGTTTGCGCGACCAGGACGGGCTGATGGCGCGGCGGCAGGTACGCGTAAGAGCCGCGGCGAAGCTCGTGGCTGGACAGCTCGATGCCGGTAAACGGGTCCTGCCAAATCGTCAACGTCGCAGTTCCTGCCAGCATGTAAAGGAAGCGCTGCTGCGACGCGGGGGCGAGCGAGCCACCCGCGGCGAGTTCCACCGTGTACTGTATAAAGCCCGCGCCCAACACAGGCGCGGCATGAACGGTCGCCGTGCCGTTCTGGATCGAAGGCATGGCCGTGCGCACAAATGTGTCCGGCGTCTGCAGCAGGTGTGTCAGGGTACGCGCGCTCCGCGTCTGACTCAAAGGATTCATCCAATTATCCTAAACTCACGGGGGTGCCCCATGATCACCGAAGCGCAGCGAAGGTTATCGTGGGGTGAGTCTCTGCAGCTCCAAACCGCGTAGAAACCGCAATCCAACCTCCAGCCCAGCCCCAACATCCTCCGCCAGCACAGCTTCCGCGGGATGATGGCTCAACCCACCCGGCGTCCGCAAAAACAGCATCGCCGCAGGCATCACGCCAGCAACGATCATCGCGTCATGCCCCGCACCCGAGGCCATTGTTACCTCCGCACCGGCCTCTCGTAGCAAACCGATCAGCTGGGCATCCATCGCCACGCTCTTCTGCACACTCGTTTCCACCGCCGCAACGCTTACCTTGCGCACCACGGTCGTGCCCGCTACCTCCATCGAGCGGTAGCGCGCGATCGACTCTGCCTTCGCCACCAGCCTGCGCACTGCACCGACCCGCACCTTGTCGTCCGCATGGCGCACGTCAAGCGACACTGTCACCTCGCCCGGAATGATGTTCACCGCGCCCGGCTTCGCGTCGATCACCCCCACCGTCGCGACCAGCCCGGCGGTCTCCTTTGCGAGCGTCTCGACCGCCACCATCCATTGCGCGGCAGCCATCAGGGCATCGCTGCGAAAGCGCATGGGAGTGGTGCCCGCGTGGTTAGCCTGGCCGTTGAACGTAAGGGTAAGGCGGCTCTGCCCACAGATCGTCGTCACGGCTGCCAGCGCGAGCCCCTGTGCTTCGAGCAGCGGCCCCTGCTCGATGTGCATCTCGAAGAACGCAAACGTGCCCGGCGTGGGCGCGCAGTCGCTCAGGTTCTCTGGCTCCAACCCAAACGCCCGCACCGCTTCCGCCACCGAAATCCCTGTCTGATCCACCCGCGCCAGTTCGGTCTCGCCAAGCGTTCCGGCCAGCGCCCGGCTGCCGAGAAAGGGCAAGCGAAAGCGCACGCCTTCCTCCTCAGAGAACGCAATCACCTCGATCGCATACAGCAGCCGCGTGCCTGCCAGTGCACGCACAAGCCCCAGCGCCATCGCCACGCCCAACACGCCGTCGTATCGTCCCGCATCGAGCACCGTATCGATGTGCGAGCCTATTAACAGCGTGCCTTCACCCTCACCCGCATACAGCCCGCGCAGGTTGCCGATCGCATCCGTCCGGACCGCCATCCTCAGTGCCTGCATCTCGGCCTTCAGCAGTGCGTGCACTTCACGCGTGGCAGGCGAAAGAAACAGCCGCGTCGTTGTCCCCGGAACGTCCGTGAGCAGGCCGAGTCGAGCGCACAAATCCAGCACATAGTCCGTCATCGGCCCACCTCACGGCCCGTGCCCAGGTTGACAAATGCACCCTCTGCGAACACCGGTACGCCCCGCAAAATCGTCTGCCGCACCACCCCATGCAGCCGCTCGCCAAGGTACGGCGAAACCGCATGGCGAAAGTGCAGCCGCGCCACGTCCACGGTGAACTCCGCCTCCGGATCGAACACCACCAGGTCGGCGTCGCACCCCACCGCAATCCGGCCCTTGCGCGCCTCTATCCCCGCCAACTGGGCCGGTGCCGCAGCCATCCACTCGGCCAGCCGCTCCAGCCCAAGCCCGCGCTCCCGCATGCCCGTCCACACGACCGGCAGCCCCAGCGACAGGCTCGCAATCCCACCCCACGCCGTCAGAAACGACCCTTCCTCCTGCCGCTTCATCGCCGGCGGACACGGCGAGTGGTCCGTCGCCACCAGGTCGATCACGCCCTCCGCAAGCGCTCCCCACAACGCCTCGCGGTTCGCCGCCGACCGGATCGGCGGCGCGCATTTGTACTGTGTCCCGCGGTCCGGAATGCTTTCCGCTGCAAAGTGAAGATAGTGCGGGCAAGTCTCAACCGTCAGCGCCAGCCCCTCCGCCCGGGCCGCCCGCAGCATCGGCAGCGCCAGCGCGCTCGCCAGGTGGACGATATGCACCCGTGCGCCAAACTCCCGGCACAGCCCGATCACCAGCGTAATCGCCTCCAGCTCCGCCGCATCCGGACGGCTCGCAAGGTACGTCGCATACCTCGTCCAGTCGCTCCCGTTCAGCCCCGCCGCCGCGGCTTCGAGCGGCCCCGGCAGCTCCGCATGCACCAGCAGCGGCAGCCCCGTGCGCGCGATCAAGGGCATCGCCACGCGCAGGTCCTCCTCGTCGATCAACCCGAATCCGTCGCACCCCGGGTAGAGCAGAAAGCACTTGAAACCCGGCACCCCGGCTTCAGCCAATGGCACCAGGTGTGCCTGATTCCCCATGCCGCCCGTCCCTACAGCCCCACCCCACGCCCGCCAGTCGACGCTGCATTTCCCCGCCGCCGCCACCCGCTTCAGCTCGAGCGCCGCAACGGTAGTAGTCTCCGGCAGGCAGTTCAGCGGCATATCCACGATTGTCGTCACGCCCCCTGCGGCCGCTGCTCGCGTGGCTGTCTCAAAGCCCTCCCACTCGGTCCGCCCCGGCTCGTTCCCATGCACGTGCGTATCCACCAACCCCGGCAGCAGCGCGAGCTCTCCCAGTTCATGCACCACGTCCACCGCGGGCCGCGCCCCATGCGCCAGCACCTCGGTAATCACCCCATCCCGGACCACCACACACCCGGGCCGCACCGCCCCCGGCACCACCACCCGCTGCGAAACACAAGCCGCTGAACTCATACGCCCATCCTACCCACGCGGCCGGCGGATTCACACCCCATTCGCACGCCTGCCGCTAAACTGGAAGCCATGCCCTCCAGCTTCCGCAAGCTAGCCCTCTGCGCCGCCGTGTTCGTTTTCCCGGTTGCCGCCCAGCAGCCCCGCCACAACGTCATCCTCGTCGTCGCCGATGGGCTGCGCCGCGACTCCGTCACCGCCACCGACATGCCCACCTTCCTCTCCGTCCGCGCGGCCGGCGTCGATTTCCCCAACTCTCACTCCGCCTTCCCCACCTTTACCACCGCCAACGCGAGCGTCATCGCCACCGGCCACGCGGTCGGCGATACTGGCGACTATAGCAACACCATCTACCCCGGCCTCTGGCTCACCCGGCCCGAGTACCTCGACCCCACCGGCTACGTCACGCCCTTCCTTGAAAACGACGTCGTCCTCGCCAACATGAACGCCGCCTTCCATGGCAACTACCTCGGCGAGCGCACACTCCTTGCCACCGCCCAGCAGCACGGCTTCAACGTCGCCGCTGTCGGCAAGCTCGGCCCCACCGCAATCCAGCAGATCGACTCTGTCGCCTGGGACCGCTACGGATTTCTCTCCGCCGGCCACGCCCTCCTCATCGACGACTCCACCGGCCAGGCGCTTGGCCTGCCCCTGCCGCTCGATCTGCGCGAGCAGATGGAAGCTGCGGGCATTCCCACCGAGGCTCCCCTGCGCAGCAATGGATTCGGCGACTCCTCGCAAAGGTCGAACGGCTTTTCGGGCGACGCCAAAACCCCCGGCACCCTCGCCGCGAACCACGTCCAGCAGCAGTGGTTTGCCGACGTCATCACCAAGGCGCTGCTCCCCCGCTTCGCCGCCGACGCCACCAAGCCCTTCGTCCTCGTCTTCTGGTCCCGCGACCCCGACGGCACCCAGCACAACCAGGGCGACAGCCTGCAGCAGCTCGCCCCCGGCATCAACGGTGACACCTCCAAGCGCAGCCTCGCAAACGTCGACCACGACCTCCGCCAGATGCTCGACTGGCTCGACCAGCACCCGGCCGTAAAGGCGAACACCGACGTCGTCCTCACCTCCGACCACGGCTTCGCCACCATCAGCCGGCGCGAGATCGCAAGCGACGGCGCCCAGACCTCGGCCGTCTCGGGCGCGCTCGAGTACGACCTCTCCGGCAAGGAAGCGGCCCAGACCCGTGGCACCCTGCCCACCGGCTTTCTCGCCGTAGACCTGGCCGTGCGCGGGGCGATGCGGCTCTACGACGCCGCCGTTCGCTCGGCCGGCCCCAGCCCGTCCGTCTTCCAGGAGCTCAACGTCGGGGGCGAGCGCTCGCAGCACCCCTCTACCGGCTCCGCGCTGCTCGGCACCACCATCCAGCGCGCCGATGGCTCCGACGCAAAGCTGATCGTCGCTTCCAACGGCGGCTCCGACCTCCTTTACGTCCCCTCCGGCGACCCCAAACTCGTCCAGCAAACCCTCACGCTCCTATCGCAGCTCGACTACATCGGCGGCATCTTCGTCGACGACAAGTACTGCGCCGTCCCGCAGGCCTGCGGCGGCGCGCTGCCGCTCAGCGCGATCGGCCTCGTCGGCGCGAGCGCCGTGCCGCGCCCTGCGATCGTCGTCACCTACAAGGTCTTCTACCAGCACCCCGGCGACCTGCTCTCCGCCGTCCAGGTTTCGGACACCACGCTGCAGGAAGGCCAGGGCATGCACGGCGGCTTCGGCCGCGAGCAGACCCTGAACAACATGGCCGCCATGGGTCCCGACTTCAAGCACGGCTTCGTCGACCAGGCGGCGATGGGCAACATCGACCTCGCGCCCACGCTCGCCCACATCCTCGGCTTCGACCTGCCCGGCGTCGGTGCGCTCAAGGGCCGCGTGCTGGCGGAAGCCCTCACGCAGGGCACCGCGGTTACGCCTGCCGCGGTCAAGACCATCATCTCCGGGCCGGCGCTCGACGGCAGCCGCACCGTGCTCCAGTACCAGGAGCAGAACGGCGTACGCTACTACGACGAGGCCTGCTACGTCGGCAAGGGAGCCCCTGCACTCTGCCCCTAGCACCGCTGTTACTCAAAACTAAACGACTAAGAACTAGAAACTCATGAAGGTTGCCTTCTTCAACCGGACGAGATCGCCTAATCCCGGCTGAACACCGTAGCCCTCTTCTCCGCCTGCCGCTCCCGCGCCAGCTCGATCAAGCGGTCGATCAACTCCATGTACCCCAACCCGGAAGCCTCCCACAGCTTCGGATACATCGAAATACTCGTAAACCCGGGCATCGTATTGATCTCGTTCAAACAAATCCGAGCCTTCTTCCCCCGCACCTCCGGCTCCATCAGGAAGTCCACCCGCGCCAGCCCCGCGCAATCGCAGGCCCGGAAGGCCTCGAGCGCCATCGCCCGAATCTTCTTCTGGTCCCCAGAGCTAATCTTCGCTGGGATCTTCGCCACACTCTCATCCGGGCCGGAAAGCTGATACTTCGCCTCGTAGTCGTAGAACTCCTTCGCGGGGATGATCTCGCCCACCACCGACGCCTCCGGCGCATCGTTGCCCAGCACCGCTACTTCCAGCTCCCGCGGCTTCGCGCCCGGGCCGCCCACGCCCTGCTCCACCACCAGCTTGCGGTCGAATCCCGCCGCCAGGTCCATCGCCGCATCCAGTTCGGAGCGGTCATGCACCTTGCTGATCCCCACCGACGACCCCAGGTTCGCCGGCTTCACAAACAGCGGGTACACCAGCGCCTTTTCGATCAGCTTCCGGCAGCGCTTCGGGTCGGCCTTCCATTCCGCGCGCAGCAGGGTCACGTGCGGCGTCTGCGGCAGCCCGGCCGCGGCAAACAGCTTCTTCATCGCGTCCTTGTCCATGCCGGCAGCCGAGCCCAGCACGCCCGACCCGACATACGCCAGGTCCGCCAGCTCCAGCAGCCCCTGGATCGTCCCATCCTCGCCGAACGTCCCGTGCAGCACGGGAAAGATCACGTCCAACGAGCCGGTCAGCGCCGCCGATTGCTGCACCAGCTCCACCCCCGCGCTGGCCTCAAGCTGCAGCGGAGCGGCGGTCCCGCCCAGCAACGCCTGCGCCTGCTCGCCACCCAGCCAGTGGCCGTTCTTGCCGATTCCGATCGGCACAATCTCATACTTCTTCCGGTCGATGGCCTTCAGGATCGACGCCGCCGACCGCAGCGACACCTCATGCTCGCCCGACCGCCCACCAAACAGCACTCCAACCCGCAGCTTCTTCTTCGCCATCCCTCCAGCCTAAGGCCTTCTCGCGACCGGCTGCCGAACGCGAACCACAAAAGGCAGCAGGCCCTGCCTTATACCGTCTCGTACTGTTTCAAACTGTTCTAACTGTTTCTCTGGCGCATCCTCTCGCGCAGTCGTATCATCGAATCACAAGATCAGGAGCAATCACCATGGCATATAGCGATAAGGTCGTCGATCATTACAGCAATCCCCGCAACGTAGGCCAGATGGACAAGAGCTCCGACGAAGTCGGAACCGGTCTGGTCGGCGCGCCCGAGTGCGGCGACGTCATGCGTCTGCAGATCCGCGTCAACCCCGAGACCCAGGTTATTGAAGACGCCAAATTCAAGACCTTCGGCTGCGGCTCCGCCATCGCCTCTTCCTCGCTCGCCACCGAGTGGGTCAAGGGCAAGACGGTCGCCGAAGCCCTTACGATCTCGAACACGGACATCGTGAAGGAGCTCGCGCTTCCCCCGGTCAAGATCCATTGCTCGGTGCTGGCCGAAGACGCCATCCGCGCCGCCATCGGCGACTGGAAGAAGAAGAACAACGTCACCGAGACCGCCGACGCGCTGGTAGCCGCAGCCCACTAACGATCCTCAGGGTGCCCCATGATCACCGCAGTTTCATCGCGGTTATCGTGGGGAAAGTCTCTAGCAGGACCGAACACCAGCACAATCTCCCGCACGGTCCGGCCTCAGCATCAACAGCCGGACCATTCGCGCGTCCCAGAATGGAATCCTCATGGCAATGGTCACCCTGCAACCCACCACCTCACAGGCCGCCTCCCTTGCGCCACCCGCTCCAAAAGACCCGCTCGCGGGCATGACCCTGCTCACCGCGGACGGCCAGCAGCCGCGCGCCAAGCAGGCCATCGAGATCACCAAGAACGCCCTCAAGCGCATCCGCGTCGCCATGGCAAAGGAAGGTATCTCGCCTGACGCTGGCGGACTACGCGTCGGTATCACCGGCGGCGGCTGCTCGGGCCTGAGCTACAACATCCGCTTCGACACGCAACCCCGCGAGCGTGACCGCACCTTCCTCTTTGGCGAGGGTCTGGAGACGCCCAACGACCCTTCCGGTGCAAAAGCTGTGAAGATCTTTGTGGATCCCAAGAGCTTTCTCTATCTCGCCGGCATGGTGCTGGACTTTGAAGAGACGCTCATGCGGCAGGGCTTCAACTTCATCAACCCTAACAGCACCAAGAGCTGCGGCTGCGGCTCGAGCTTTTCTGCCTGATTCCTCCTCGCTGTCCAAGCTACTCGCGCGCGGTGGAGTAAGTTAGGGGAATGAGTCCTGACTCCGCCAACAGCTACTTCACGCAGTTCAGTCTGCCGCTGCACCTGAATGTCGATGTCCCCGCGCTTGAAAAGACGTTTTACGCTCAATCGCGCAAGCTGCATCCGGACCGTTTCGCCGCAAAGCCGGCTGAGGAGCAGGAGGCCGCGCTGGCGGCTTCGTCGCGTCTGAATGACGCATATCGCACCCTGCGCGACCCGATTCTGCGCACGCAGTACCTCCTGACGCTCGAGGGGATCGAGCTCGAGGAGCAGTCCAAAGCGGCGACCGACGCGGCGCGTACGAGCGGGACGCAGAAGAAGCAGCTCATTCCGCCGGAGCTGCTCGAAGAGGTCTTCGAGCTCAACATGCAGCTCGCCGAGATGCGCGGGGCGCAGGAGATGGGCGATGACGCCGATCCGGACCTGCGGCGCGATCTGGAGGCTGCGGCGCGGACCTTCGACGGCAAGATGGCGGAGACGCAGGTGGAGCTGGAGACGCTTTGGAATGAGTGGGATACGGCGTTCGATCTAGGGGATGAGGCGGGGCAGGGTAAGGTGAAGGAGGGGCTGGTCACGCTGCTGAACAAGCGGAGTTACCTGCGTAATCTGGTGCGTGATGTCGGGGCTGCGTTGGGGTAGGTCCTTTTGGCCCCGTTTACCCTCAAAAGTGCAGCTATTGTTCTTGTTTCGTCGTCATCCTGAGCGAAGCGAAGGCAGCGTGCTGAACTCCTTGGGCGTAAGGGCGACGCGCTCGGGCCCCCGAGTGCCGTGCGGCCCACGGGGTCAAGGCAGATATCGTCGAAGAAGTAGGGAGAACCGGCATTTTCGGTCGGCATTTTCGATCATTGAGGGGCAATTTTCAGCCAATTTCAAGATTCGGTAAAAATTTTTCCAGGCCTGGGTTCTAGGTGAAGTTCATCAGACACCTCTGGTGGGTCCTCGCTGGCGGTGCTCTTCGGGTGCGTTGCTGGTTAGGCGCTGCGTCTCCGAGGGGCAACGATTGCTGGTTCCAGCGAGGATTTCTCTTTCTTGAGGTGCTGGAAGCGCGGGTTTATATGGGGATCCCACTCATCACGATGAGGCCGTGATGAATGGGGCACGGAGCGTTATGAGGGTTGGAGCTGCTTCAGGTGGTTGAGGTCGTGGCCGGCCATGGTTTCGAGGATGGTCTGGAAGGTGATGAGGCCCCGCTCGGGGTGGAAGCCCTCGCGGAGGAGGTCTTCGGGTTCGAGCGTGCTGAGCAGGGCCAGGTTCCACTCGCGAGTGGCGCGGAAGAGAGCGAGCGCGGCGGGGGTCTCGTAGGCTTGGTAGCGGGTGGCCCACGCAGCCTGGTCGAAGGGTTGGAGGGTGGCGGGCGGGCCGCCGGGCTCGGTGGCGAGCACCTGGCGGAGACGCCAGGAGAAGGCGAGTTCGCAATCGGCGAGGTGTGCAAGGATCTGTCGCGGGGACCATTTGCCGGGAGCGATGGGGGCTTCGAGTTGCTCGGGGGTGAGGGCGCAGGCGGCCTCGTGCAGGCGGGCGGGGGTGCTGGTGAGGACTTCGTCGAGCGGGCGGTCGGCGAGGTGATGGGCGTAGGGGTTCATGTAGGGACAGTGTACGGCAGCGTGGGTGGCCGGGTGCTTGTAGGACAATGGTGGAGTGCCGGAGACTCACCCCACGATAACTTTCGTCTTTGGCTCAAGTGATCATGGGGCACCCGGTGCATCTGAGGGACTATGGCTGATTTGCGGAATGTGGTGGTGGGGATCGATCTGGGGACGACGAACTCGCTGGTGGCGTATATGGAAGGCGACGCGCCGGTGGTGATTCCGGGCGAGGACGGCGAGCGGCTGGTGCCGTCGGTGGTCGCGTGGACCGACGACGGGGTAAAGGTGGGGAACGCGGCGCGGGCTACGTTGCTGTCCGACAGCGGCAACGCGGTGTATAGCGCCAAGCGGCTGATGGGGCGGGACATCGAGGATGTTGCCCAGGAGCTGGCGCTGTTTCCGTTTCGTCTCGCCGAGGGAGCCAAGGCCGGTGAGGTGCTGCGGCTGAACGTGGGTGGGTTGACCATGACGCCGCCAGAGATCTCCGCCTACGTGCTGCTGCAGCTGAAGAAGAATGCGGAGCGGTTTTTCGGCCAGGCGGTGACGCGTGCGGTACTCACGGTGCCAGCCTACTTCAACGATGCGCAGCGCCAGGCGACAAAAGATGCTGGGCGGATCGCGGGGCTGGACGTGCTCCGGCTGGTGAATGAGCCTACCGCAGCGGCGCTGGCGTATGGGCTGGACAAGCAGAAGGACGGCACCATCGCCGTGTACGACTTTGGCGGGGGGACGTTCGACATTTCCGTGCTGAAGCTGCATGAGGGCATCTTCGAGGTGATTGCGACGGGCGGCGATACGCACCTGGGCGGGGACGATATCGACAACCTGCTGATTGCGATTGCGCTCGACGACATTGCCGGCGGCGAGGGCGTGGACGTGCGCGCGAACGCGGAGGTGGTGCAGGCGGTGCGAAAAGCGGTGATCGAGGCCAAGATTGCGCTTTCGGCTGGGGACGCGGCGAGGATTTCGGTCGCGCTGCCGGAAGGGAAGAGCTACTCGCGGGAGATTACGCGGGAGCAGTTTGAGGGGTTGATCGCGCCGGTGATCGCGCGGACGGCCGGGCCGGTCAAGCAGGCGCTGAAGGATGCCGGGCTGACGGCTGCCGGGATTGATGAAGTCGTCATGGTTGGCGGTTCGACGCGGATTCCGGCGGTCAGGCGGCTGGTGGAAGGGCTGTTTGAGCTGGAGGCCCGCGGCAAGAAGCTGCACACGGAGTTGAACCCGGATGAGGTGGTGGCGCTGGGGGCGGCGGTGCAGGCGCAGATCCTTTCGGGCTCCGCGAACGCTGCTACTGAGGATCTGCTGCTGCTGGATGTGACTCCGCTCTCGCTGGGAATCGAGGCGCTGGGCGGGGTAGTGGCCAAGATTATTCAGCGCAACTCGACCATTCCGGCGAGCGCGACCGAGCACTTTACGACCGGCGTGGACGGGCAGACGAACGTGGCGATCCACGTGGTGCAGGGCGAGCGCGAGCTTGCGAAGGACTGCCGGTCGCTGGCGCGTTTCGACCTGAAGGGCATCCCGCCGATGGTAGCCGGGCTGGCGCGGATTGAGGTCAAGTTTCTGATCGACGCGAACGGGATCCTGAAGGTTTCGGCGCGCGAGCAGCGCAGCGGGCAGGCGGCGGAGATCGACGTGAAACCAACGTACGGGCTGACCGATGAACAGGTGGAGACAATGATTCTGGAGTCGTTCGACAATGCGGAGCAGGACATCACGGAGCGGCAGCTGATCGAGGCGAAGAACGAGGCGCAGACGATCCTCGAGGCGGTCGACAAGGGCAAGACGAGCCCGGCCTGGCAGCAGCTTACGTTTGGCGAGCTGGATACCATTGCGGCCGCGGTAATGGGGGTGAAAGCGTCGCTGAAAGGGACCGTTTACAAGATGGTCCGGGGGGCGATTGAGGCGCTGGACAAGGCGACGCGGCGGTTCGCGGAGTTGATGATGGACTCGGCGATCGGCGGAGCGATGCGGGGGCAGACGATGGCGGCCGCAGGGGAGGGCATGGGGCAGGGGCTGGGGAGTGCTCCGAGTGCGCCGCATGGGTTTGCGAAGGCAGAGGTGGAGGAAAGCGAGGAAACACCTGGCGAGCCGACGGAGGACTAGGTGCGTGGCAGAATGGTGCTATGCCGGTGGTGCTCAGGATCGGGCCGTATGTGTTCTTCTTCTACATGGGAGATAGAGACGAGCCGCCACATATTCATGTGCGGCGAGATGACGTGTCCTGCAAGTTCTGGCTGCTGGAATTGAAGCTCGCCAGAAACGAAGGTTTCAGACCTCGCGAGCTCAGGCAGGTCGGTACACTGGTAAGAGAAAATCAGAAGCTGCTTCTGGAGGCTTGGAATGCAAGATTTTCCAATTGAGTTTAACGCAGCAGCAATGGATGTGACTACGGACGAGTTTTCTCTTAAGGTTGCGCTGGTGGACGGCCGAGAGATCTCTGTGCCGCTCGAATATTTTCCTCGTCTGCGGGATGCAACACCCGAGCAACTGAAGGGATGGAAGTTGATCGGGCGCGGAGACGGGATCACCTGGGAAGAGTTGGACGAGGATATCTCGGTTCGCAGCTTACTCAGACTGCACTAGGGAGCCTTTGTAATAAGTCTCTCGCGTCCCCCAGCGACTTGACCCGTTTACCTCGAAGTGTAGTCGCAGCACCAATGCGGGGGTCCTTCGCTACGCTCAGGATAACGGCGAAAAACAAAGAACAGAAGCTATTTGACGGTAAACAGGTTTAGAGCCGCAAATGTTGTTGAGACAGCGGCGCGACTGAAGTCCTGCCTTACCAAAAGGGACACGAAAGACCTTCCCTGGAGTCAATCGAAATCTGCGGTATTAAACGCGCCTTGGTAGGGCTTGCCGTCGAGGAAGAAAGTGGGGGTGCCGGGGATGCCGGCTTTGTCTCCGCTGGCGGCGTCGGCTTTGATCTGTTTGGCGTATTTGTTGGATTCGAGCGCTTCGGTGAGGGCTTTGGGGTCGAGGCCCAGTTGCTTGGCGAGCTTGGGGAAGAGGGCCTCCGAGAGCTCGTCCT
>CAXUDC010000054.1:0-18713 GCA_964249685.1 uncultured Acidobacteriaceae bacterium | reverse complement strand
CAGCACCACGGTCGCCGCGCGCGAGCTGACCCTGTGGGCCGCGGGTGAAATGGCATACAAGATGTGGCCGCCATCGAGCTGCCCCGCCGGAATCAGGTTCAGCGTCGTGATCAGCAGGCCGATCCAGCTCGCCGTCAGCACCGGGTGCGGGACGATTAGGTGCAGCGGTGGCAGCATCGCGCCGCTGCTGCTCTGGTGCAGCAGGCCGTGGCGCAAAATGCCGTGCAGCATCGTCATCAGCAGCGGCGCCTGCAGCTTTACGACTTGCTCGGACGCGTAGCTGGAGGCCGCCAGCCCGTAAAACACCGTCGCGATCGCAACCAGGAACCCGGCAATCGGCCCCGCCGCGCCGATCACGATCAGCGCCGCGCGCGAGCGCACCCGCGACTTGAGCCGGATCACCGCGCCAAAGCTGCCGCTCAGCGACGGCGCCGGCAGCAGGTAAGGCAGCGTCGCCCGCACCTTGAACGCGCGGCAGGCGAAGTAGTGGCCGAACTCATGCGCGAGCAGGATCAGGATCAGCGTCAGCGAGAACGGCAGGCCATCCGCGAAGCTCGCGCGATTGTCCCACACCCACACAAACGGCAGGATGTCGGCGTCCGACGCAAGCGGCGGCAGGCCCAGGCGGAAGTTATGCATGTACCGCATGCCGACGGCGGTCGTCGAGCACAGCGTGACCAGAAAAAGCAGCACGGGAATGCCGATCCTCTTCAACGCCGATTGCGGACGCGCGGCGGCCCGTGCGGCTGGGGCATCGGTAAGACTCGGCGAGGTCATGGGCCTGTGTGCCTTCGTAGGAGGAGTTCGGCCAGGATGCACCGCGTCATTCAGTCGTATGCTGCTCTGCTTCAGTCGATGACGTGAAGTTCCTTGCCCGGTTTGAACCGGATCGCCTTGCCAGGCGAGATCGTGACCTCCGCCCCCGTGCGCGGGTTGCGGCCCACACCCGTCTTGCGAGGCTTGATGGTGAACACGCCGAACCCGCGCAGCTCGATACGTTCCCCATCCACCAGGCTCTGCTTCATGGTGTCGAAGATGGCGTCGACCGCGGCTTCGGCCTTGGTGCGAACCAGGCCGGTGCGCTCGACCACACGCTGAATCAGATCCTGCTTGATCAAAGGCCAGCCTCCCGAACGGGCGTCGCGTGCGCAGACGCTCCCCACTCGCTTGCACGATGGTAGAAAGCACGGCGAACATTGTCAATGCGCTATCCTCAGAGGGAGCCCCGGCGAAGTGCATTCCCGCAATGGGAACGGCTTTCCAGAGTGGTTACTTAAGTTACTGGAGGCATCATGTCCATCAAAAGCGACCGTTGGATCCGCGAGCAGGCAACCACCCACGGCATGATCGTGCCGTTCAGTGAAAAGCAGGTAAAGGACGGCGTCATCTCCTATGGCCTTTCCTCCTACGGCTACGACCTTCGGGTCTCGGACGAGTTCAAGATCTTCACCAACGTGAACTCGGCCATCATCGATCCAAAGGCCTTTGACGAGCGCTCGTTCGTCACCGTGCAGGCACCCAGCGTGATCGTGCCGCCCAACTCCTTCGCCCTCGCAAAATCCATCGAATACTTCAAAATCCCCCGGGACGTGCTCACCATCTGTGTCGGCAAGTCCACCTACGCGCGCTGCGGCATCATCGTCAACGTCACGCCGTTCGAGCCGGAGTGGGAGGGATATGTCACCCTCGAAATCTCCAACACGACCCCGCTGCCCGCCCGCATCTACGCCAACGAGGGCCTCTGTCAGATCCTCTTCTTCCAATCCGATGAGACATGCGAGGTAAGCTACGCGGACCGCAAGGGCAAATACCAGCATCAGCAGGGCATCGTTCTCCCCAAACTATAGTCCCCGTTAGTACCTGAATTCCTGGTTACTTGGTCGTGGAAAAATAACACTTGCGATTACTTAAGATTTCTGCCAGTATCAAGCCTGAGCCACAACACCTGGGAGAGTGGGGCCGTGACAGCCGAGAGATCGGCGTCGTTCGCGGCCCCCGTTTTTTCTCTCCCGTACCAATCCTCGTACATGCAACCCACCCCAATCCGTCTCCATCTGAAGGAACGACAGCGTGGGCTCACAAGAGACGCACACCAACGGAGAATCCAGATGAAGAAGTTCGCAAGTGTATTGACCTCGGCAGCCCTCATCCTCGGCACGGCCCAGTTTGCCATGGCCTCAGGAGACGAAGCCAAGAACGAAGAGCGCCTCACCAGCTCCGCCTCGGTCTTGAATGAGATCATGTCCACGCCTGACAAAGGCATCCCGCAGTCGATCCTCGCCGGCGCGTCCTGCGTGGTCGTCGTCCCCCACTTCAAGAAGGCTGCGTTCGCCGTCGGCGCACAATACGGGCAGGGCGTCGCCACCTGCCGCACGCCTAATGGCTGGAGCGCACCGGTCTTCGTAAAGCTCGAAGGTGGCAGCTTCGGCTTCCAGATCGGAGGACAGTCGACCGACCTCGTCCTCGTTGCGATGAACCAGGAAGGCCTGCAGCACATGCTGCACAACAAGTTCAAGATCGGCGCGGATGCTGCCGCCTCCGCCGGCCCCGTCGGCCGTAACGCCCAGGCCGGCACCGACTGGAAGCTGAACGCCGAGTTCCTGACCTACTCCCGCTCAAAGGGTCTCTTCGCCGGAATTGATCTCGACGGAACCGTACTTTCGCAGAATGAGGACCAGACCCGCGCCGAATACGGTGCAAACGTCCCCTACGCAAGCGTGCTCGGCGGCCAGGTGCCAACCAGCCCCGACGCGCGCCCGTTCGTCTCTACCGTGGCTCGCTACTTCGTCGTCGCGAAAGCCAACCAGTAATTGAGGATCTCGACTGAAGACGGGCGGCCTTCGGGTCGCCCGTTTAGCGCATTGCGACGTAAAATGGAGTCTTGAGCACGGCCTCCACTCACGACGCGCCACCAACCCAAACCCTGCGCGAGCGAGCCGAATTTGTGCTTGTCTGGATGCTGGTCCGCGGCCTCGGCCTGCTGCCACAAAGCCTCGCACGCGCAGCAGGCATGCTGATCGGAGCCCTTGCCTACCATCTGCTGAGACGCCTGCGCGCGACCGGCATGCGCAATCTCACCCTCGCCTACCCGGGTTGGTCCGTCGCACAGCGCACCACCACCCTGCGCGCGGTCTATAGAAACCTCGGCCGGCTGCTCGCGGAGTTCTGCCTGATGAGCAGTTACACAGCCGCGCGCGCCACCCGCTTCATCGAATATGACGGGCTCGAGCACTACCTGGCGGCAAAAGACGCGGGCCGCGGCGTCCTCGTCCTCACCGGCCACCTGGGCGCATGGGAGCTGTCCAGCTTCTATCACTCGCTGGTCGGCTACCGCATGGGCCTCGTCATCCGGCGACTGGACAATCCGCTGGTCGACCGCTTCGTCAATCGCATCCGGACGCTGCACGGCAATCGCGTCATCCACAAGGACGATTTCGCCCGCGGACTCATCTCCGCCATGCGCGCCGGCGACACGGTTGGCATCCTCATGGACACCAACATGACGCCGCCACAGGGAACCTTTGTACCGTTTTTCGGCTTGGACGCCTGCTCGGCGGTCGGGCTGGCAAAGGTCGCCCTCAAAACAGGAGCGGCTGTTCTACCCGGCTTTCTACTCTGGGACGAGCACCGATCCCGCTACATCCTGCGCTTCAGCCCGGCCCTGCATCTGATCAGAACAGGAAACACGGAGGATGACGTGCGCGCCAACACAGCTGCCTTCACGGCGGAGCTCGAGCGAGCCATCCGCGCCAATCCCGAGCAATGGCTCTGGATGCATCGGCGCTGGAAGACGCGGCCGCCCGGAGAGGCAGGCCTCTACTGATGGTGACGACCACAATCTACGCAATTGCCGACCTGCTGGGCTCCATCAGGCCCAAGGCCGATCGCGCCATACACGAGGTAAGTGGCATCCGCACCGCCGCCCCCACGTCGCTCGTCTTCGCGGCCGACGACAAGGCTCTCGAAGCGGCCCTGAACTCGCCCGCAGGAGCCATCCTGGCCAGAAAGCCTTGGACGGATGAGCGCGTGCTCGCCGTCAAGGATCCCCGAACCGCCTTCGCGCTGGTTTATCACGAGTGGTTCGACCAAGATCCGCCCGGTAGCATCCATCCCAGCGCCATCGTCGACCCCGGAGCAACTTTGGGCGCGGGCTGCCAGATCGGTGCCGGCTGCGTCATCGAGAGCGGCGCGCGACTCGGCGCCGGCTGCCGTCTCGGTCCCAGGGTCACGGTCCACACCGGAACGACGCTCGGCGACCGAGTCCGCGTGCAGTCCGGCGCGGTTCTCGGTTCGGAAGGCTTTGGCTACGTTCTCGTCCCCGAAGGCCACCTCCGCTTCCCGCAGATAGGCACGCTCGTCATCGAGGACGATGTCGACATCGGCGCAAACACCACGATCGATCGCGGCGCCCTCGGCGAGACGCGCATCGGCCGCGGCACCAAGATCGACAACCTCGTCCACATCGCGCATAACTGCATCCTCGGCGAGCGTGTCCTGATCGCCGCACAGGTAGGCCTCGCAGGGTCGATCACGGTCGAGGACGACGCCATGCTCGGCGGCCAGGCCGGCCTCGGCGAGCGCGCAACCATTGGCCGCGGGGTCATTTTGGGCGGACAGGGCGGCGTTCTCCCCGGCAAAACCCTCGCCGGCCCTGGAGAAGTCTTCTGGGGCACTCCCGCCCGGCCCGTCCGCGAGTACCTCCGCGATCTCGCCCGCATGAGGAAGCGCTAATGGCGATCGTTGTCGTCGGCGGGCACACCCGCAACATCGGCAAGACCAGCGTAGTCGCCGGTCTGATCGCCGCCATGCCCGAGATGCAGTGGGTCGCCTTCAAGATCACGCAGTTCGGCCACGGCGTCTGCTCGGCCAACGGCGAGCCCTGCAACTGCGACACCGGAGACCACACCATGGCGATCAGCGAAGAGCGCAACCGCAACAGCGGCACCGACTCCTCCCGCTATCTAGCCGCGGGAGCCGCCCGGGCCTACTGGGTCCGGACCCGCCAGGGCCAGTTGGCAGAGGCCATGCCGCGCGTACGCAAGCTCCTGGGCGAAGCCGAGAACTGCATCGTCGAATCGAACAGCATCCTCCGCTTCCTGAAACCGGACGTCTTTGTCAGCGTGCTCGACCCCGCAACCGCTGACTTCAAGGACTCAGCAAAACGCTACCTGGACCGCGCCGATGCCGTTGTCCTGACCGGCGGTCAGCTCTCGGCACCCTCGTGGGTAGGAGTATCGGCCGCGCTTACCACCCATGCTCGTAAGTTCCAGGGAATCCACGCCGCATATTGCAGTGAAGACCTCATTCGCTTCGTCCGTACCAGACTAAAGCCCTGATGATCCCAGCAAAACGTAGAGATCCCCGACAGGAGCTCGGGGATCTTTACGCATTGAAGCAGTTTTATACGAAAGTACCGTTGAGTCCCATCGGGAAGAACACTCCCGTCGCCGGCGTCGCTGGGGTAACTCCCCCACCCCCAGTGACGATGTTCAGTACCTGTGTTGTCGTACGGGCAAAAGCAATCAACGTCGTTGGATCCGCGTTGGCAACACTGGCACCCGTAGTTGCCGCTCCTGCGAGCGATACAGGCAAAGTTTCAGGCAGCAACGGAACGTCGTCCGGGCTATTATCGAACGCACCGTTTGCATTCGGGCTGGTAGCCCCAGCAAAAGCCAGGTTCGCGCGCAGCTTGGAAATGCTTTGTGTCAGCCCAAGATAGCCTAGGGTACCGGTTGGGTCAAGATTATTGATCACCGTGCGGATCAGCCCGGCGTGATACGCTTCAACCGCCAGAATGCCGCCTGCGTAGAGTAGATTTTGTTTTCCGGCTGTTGTTTGTTGCAGCAACGGTGCGGCTCCGTGGTAAGCGGTTACGCCGACATCCTCGAAGATGTAAGCACCAATGAGGAAGTTTGCATCGGCCGCATAAGGATTGAAGGGAATGAATGCGGCGGGAACCTGAGCCGCCATGGCAACCTTCGTAAACGCACCGGCAGGGCTGATGTCGATAGGAGGCTGCGCAACCGCCGCAGAACCCAAGGCACCACGCAGGAAGGAGACGTGCTTACCTTCTTCAATGGCCGTTTCTATGGCATAAGACTGCACCGTTGGGAGTGCGAAGGGCACTCGCCCACCCGTGCCGAAGGTTGCTGTGACGCCGGCCGTCGGATTTGTACCGTTCGCTACGCCGTTGATCCCGATCGCAGGTACAGTGGTCAGAGTCGAGCCGGGAGTCGCGGCCACATACGCAGCATTCGATGCCGCATTTGGCGCATCGATGGTGGTACCGAAGGCGGCAAGATAGTAGAAATTAGCCTCAAGATACTCAAGGTTGAGCGCGAAGTTGAGGATCATCGCGTCGGTAATGGTCGCAGGAGCCGTAGCCGCCGCACTGGCAAGCCCAGGAACGGCGAGCGCAGCCATCGCTGCTCCACCGCTTACCAGCAGGGCACGCCTGCTGGCAATGATGTTATCGAGAATCTTTGTCTCTGTCGTTGCCATGTATTTATCCTTAGCTCAACGTTACTTTGATGTTGCCGTTCACACCATTCGGGAAGAACCCGCCATTCGCAACGCCAGCGGAAGGCGTGGTCGAACCTGCAGTCGGAGAGAAGGTGCCATATACGATGTGAAGGACTTGGTCCGTAGAGCGCGAGAAGCCGATGGCGTTTGAGGCGGAAGCATTGACGATTTGGCTCTGTCCAACGGTCGCAATCGTGCTGGGGGCCGCGTTGAAGCCAACCATCAGATTCTCGTTACCGCCACCAAGCGCCGCGCGCAGATTGGCGATACGGTTCGCAAACAGTGGGTAGGGGTAAGCGGTGTACCCCTGGTTGATCGCATTGCCCGTCATCTGCGTGCGGAAAGCGGTAGCGTGATACGCCTCCACGGCCAAAATGCCTGAGGCGGCGGCAAGGTAGCCTGCCGTGACACCAGCCGCGCTGATCAAGGGCGCAGCGCCCAGGTATGCCGTTACGCCGACATCCTCAAACGTATAGCCGCCGACAAGCCAGGCGTCGTAGCTCGAAAAAGGGCTGAAGGTCGCCGGGATGAGTGGCAGCGTTGCGCTTGCGGCAGACAAGGAATTTGCCGCCGTAGCCGCGCCACCGAAACCCGCAACAAAGTCGATATTTGGCCGCCCGATTGCCGCGTTGCCCAATGCGGACCGTAGGAAACGTACGTGCTGCTGCTCATCGTAGGCGATCTCGTTCATCACTGCTTGCTGAGCGGCGGTCACGTTCGGAACCTTGCTCCCACCGTTTACCGTGCCCGTTCCACCGGTGTCCGCCGCTGCCAGACCGCTTCCGGTCGCGGCCCGCAGGTAGAATTCGGCCTCGAGATACTCCAGATTCAGCGCAAAGTTGAGGATGTCGACGTCGTTGTACGCTGCAGGCGTGGCAGCAGGAGGGGCCGGGGTGATCGTTGCATCGTTGCACCCAGCGAGTGCGGCGACTGCGCCCGTAGCGCTCGCCCCTACCAGAAAGTTGCGCCTGGATAGGCCTTTCTCATACATCTTTTCCAATATGTCCACGTTCGTTACCTTTCCGGTTATGGTGCGTTTGCGACTGACAAGCCTGCTGATAGAACGGGCCGACCCGGAAATTGGATTGCAGGCCACGCTTGCGGCTAAGCAGGATCGCTGCACGGATTTACCCAATACATGCTGTGATGCAAATTTTAGCCGCCGGAAGGCTTAAACACACAACCTTTTCTTCATAGCTTAACGCTAGATAGAAGCCACCGGCAAAGTCACCAGGTCGCCAACTGCCATCACTTCTTTCTGTACAAAGGGTTCCCCATAGCGCAAGCCGGCAAGCATGCCGTAGTGCCGCGCCGACGCAAACGTCCGCTCGCGTATCTCCGCTTCCGGAACAAACAACCCGGCCCCCTGCTCGCGGTCGCCATACTGCGAGCGATAGGCCAGCAACGACGCCAGCCGTGTCTCCATATGGGCAGACACATCCACCACAAACGTAGGCCGCACATCCGCATACAGCGACGCGTAAAGAATCTTGAACGGCCGGTGCGGCCTGCCCGCAACCTCCACGCGCGAGAGCCCCGCCACAAAACAAGCCTCATACCCCAGCGTCGCCGAGGTGTAATGATCCGGATGCCGCCCCTGCCAGTACGGCAGAATCACCACTCGCGGCCGCAGCCGCCGCAGCACTGCCGCCAGTTTCATACGATTTTCAAGCGTGTTCTGCACATTGCCATCAGGCAGGTCGAGCGCCTCGCGATGCGACACCCGCAGGATCGCCCCAGCCGCCTCCGCCTCGGCGGCCCGCTCCTCCGCCGTGCCCCGCGTACCACCCTCACCGCGCGTCAGGTCCACAATTGCTGTGCGCCACCCAAGCGCCTGCTGCACCAGCAGCGTACCCCCACACGTCTGCTCCACATCGTCACGATGCGCCGCAATGGCCAGCACATCCACCGTGTCGGGCGCCGTCACCATCGCCTAATTCGCGGCATTCGTCAGCGCATCGATATACGCCACGCTCAGCACCGTGCCTTGCAGCGTGATGTTGAAGTTGTTGATCTCCGACCCATCCACCGTGTTGAACGCATGCACCTGGCCGCCATACGCGGTATACACCTTGTGGTAGTTCTGCACCCAGCAAATGTCCGTCAGCGAACCATAATAGAACTGGTTGTTGTCGCCATTCGGATAAGGCACCTGTTGGCCCGCGGTCGTCGAACCCGGCACCACGTTCGCCGGAACAATCGAAGCGGTCCTCAGCCCCATGTCGAACCGCGTCAGGCAATTGTAGTTCTGCCCCAGCTTGGCCCGCTCGCCGGTAGCGCAAAACTGCGACCCGATCCAAAGCGTATTGTCGTCTGCAAAGATCATCCGGGTATGCGTCCCGTCGGAGATCGGAATGGCCGGGCCCACGGCCAGCGTCGTCAGGTTCATCAGCGAGAGCTGCCCGGCAAACAATCCATCCGCCTGCTGCTGTTGCCCCGCCATGTAGAGCGTCGTCCCGTCGGAGATCGCCGTCGTCACCCCACCCGGCACCGACACCCGATTCGTCACCACCGCCGGATAAGGGGCCACCGTCGGGACCAGGTTGATCTGCAGTGGACCCTGCGGGATGAAGCTGACCCCCGCGCCACCATTTGCCCCGCCGCCACACTCCAGCCCGCAGTTCAGTACATACGCGCTCGCGCCATCGAGCGAAAACAACACGTCGAACGGCCGGTCGAACGTCCCCGTCACCGGAATCACGCAGTAGATCGGCAGCAG
Organism: uncultured Acidobacteriaceae bacterium; assembly: GCA_964249685.1. Classification (GTDB taxonomy): domain Bacteria; phylum Acidobacteriota; class Terriglobia; order Terriglobales; family Acidobacteriaceae; genus Edaphobacter. The sequence continues at coordinate 9,472 of CAXUDC010000054.1, read as the reverse complement.
CGTCGGCTGGCAATCCACCGCGCCCGGGGGGAACACCGTCGTATTCTGGTTCAGCTTGATAATCCGGTAGAGCGCATCCGAGTTCCGCACCATCGCAAGCGCAACCGTATCGCCGCCGTTCACCGCCACCTTATAAACATTGGGCAGGTTCAGCACATACTGCGAGCTCGTGCCCGCGTCCGAGATCAGGATCTGCCCATTCTGCTCGAGCGCCGCATACGTCCGCAAAAAGTCCGGCGAGATCGCAATTGAGTTACTCGTACTATTAAACGTAGCCGCGGCCCCCGAGGAGACCTCCTTCGAATAATCGACCAGCGTCAGGCTGAACGGCGACGCGTTAGAGTAAACATATCCCCGCAGCTGCTCCGGATAGTTCAAAATCTGGCTCGGATACGCGCCGTTGTAGCCGCTGATGGCAAAGCCGGGAACGGTATTCTGCACGTTGTTGCGCAGGTCGCGCAGCCCATCCAGAATCGCCAGCGCACCCTGCGATCCGTTCGTGCTCACCCCGGCCATCACGCGCTGCTGCAGCCCGCTCGGCGGTGTGGGGCGGCCGGCAAAATTGGTCCTTGACGTCCGGTAGATATCCTGCCCACAGCCCGTAAGCCCCACCAGCACCACGGCGCACAGCACGGCCACCAGCGCGGCAGATGCGGACGCAAGCTTCGTTACAACAACCTTCGACGCCTGGCGCTCGGCGCGATCGGCGAAAACACTGCGGATAGTCAACTGTTCGAACTCCAAACTTGCTTCCGGAAACACACTCCGGACTGTCGCGAGTATACCAAAGGGCTTACCCAATCAGACGCGACACTGCGCATTTGGGAAGCACCGCAGTCCACCATCGCCCACAAATCCGCGTGCCGCATCCCCACGCTCCACCTCATTCTGGCTTACGATAGAGCGATGCCCCCGGCAGCATACGCACCTTTGGAAGTCACGAGCCAACCCGTCGCCGCGCTCTTCACCGGCACCCGCCCCATCCTGTGCGACGGCGCCATGGGCTCCATGCTCTACGGCCGCGGCATCTTCATCAACCGCTGTTACGACGAGCTCAACGTCACCCAGCCCGACCTCGTCCGCGCCATTCACCAGGAGTACCTCCAGGCCGGCGCCATCATCCTTGAGGCCAACACCTTCGGCGCCAACCGTATCCGGCTCGAGCGCTTCGGCTTCGAGTCCCGCGTCGAGGAACTCAACCGCGCCGGCATCCGGCTCGCCCGCGACTCCGCCGCCCAGGCCCGTGAAAAGCAGGCCATAGACATCTTCGTCGCCGGAGCCATCGGCCCGCTTGGACACCGCGTCGGTCCCGACACCAAGGTCTCCCCGCAGGAAGCCTACCAGGCCTTCACCGAACAGATCCGCGCGCAGGCCGAAGCCGGCGCCGACCTCCTCATCATCGAAACCATGATGTCCATGGCCGAATCCGAACAGGCCCTGCACGCCGCCGCCGCCGTCGCCCCCGCGCTCCCCACCATCCTCATGCTCACTGTCGACGAGGCCGGCAACTGCCTCGACGGCACCACCCCCGAAGCCGCCGCGCGCCTGCTCGAGCAGTGGGGGGCCACCGCTATCGGCTGCAACTGCTCGGAAGGTCCCGCCCTCGTGCTCGCCACCATTGAGCGCATGCGCACCGCCACCCGGCTCCCACTCGCCGCCATGCCCAACGCCGGCACGCCCCGCGTCGTCGACGGCCGCAGCCTCTATCTCACCTCGCCCGAGTACATGGCCAGCTTCGCCCGCAAGTTCGTCCGCGCCGGCGCCACCTTCGTCGGCGGCTGCTGCGGCACCACGCCCCAGCACATCCGCTCCATGCGCGGAGCCCTCCGCGCCCTCGAAGCCCAGGAGACTGGCGTCGAAGTCATCGAGTCCGGTTCCGACAAGCCGCCAACCGAAAGCAAAGTCGCCCCCCCACCCCTCGCCGAGCGCAGCAGAATCGGCGCCATGATCGCCGCCGCCCACTTCTGCACCCTCGTAGAAATCGTCCCCCCCAAAGGCTTCGACTGCTTAAAGGAGCTCGAAGGCGCAGCCGAGCTCCACAAGCTCGGCGTCGACGCAATCAACATCCCCGACTCCCCCCGCGCCAGCGCCCGCATGTCCGCACTCTCGCTCTGCGTCCAGATCCAGCAGCGCGTCGGCATCGAGACCGTCCTGCACTACACCTGCCGCGACCGCAACCTGCTCTCCATCCAGGGCGACCTGCTCGGCGCGGCCTCCATCGGCCTCAAAAACATCCTCTGCCTCACCGGCGACCCCCCTAAACTAGGAGGCCCACTCGGCAACTATCCCGACCCCACCGCCGTCTTCGACGTCGACGCCATCGGTCTCACCCGCATCGTCCGCGACCTCAACCATGGCCTCGACCTCGCCGGCGCCACCATCGGTGCCAGCACCGGCTTCACCATCGCCGTCGCCGCCAACCCCGGCGTACTTGATATCGACAACGAAGTCCGCCGTTTCGCCGCCAAGGTAGAGGCCGGCGGCGAGTACGCCATCACCCAGCCCGTCTTCGACCTCCGCCTCCTCGACGACTTCCTCAAGCGCATCGAAAGCTTCCGCATCCCCATCATCGCCGGCATCTGGCCCCTCACCAGCGTCAAAAACGCCCACTTCATGCGCGACGAACTCAAAGTCCGCATGCCCCAGGAGATCCTCGACCGCATGTCCTCCGCCCCCACCCCCGACCACGCCCGCGCCGAAGGCATCGCCATCGCGCAGGAGATGTTAACCGCCGTCCGCGACCGCGTCCAGGGCACCCAGGTCTCCGCCCCGTTCGGCAAATACAAAGCCGCCGCCCAGGTCCTGGGCTTCGCCCGTGGCTAAAGGCGCCGCCCAGAAAACTAACAACTAGAAACTAGAAACTATTCGATCCACTCTCGCCAACTCGTATCGACACCCCTAGGAAACCACCCAAAATGCCCACCTTCGAAGAACGCCTCACCTCACTCGAAGCCGTAGTAGAACGCCTCGAGCGAGGCGAACTCTCCCTCGACGAATCCGTCCGCCTCTTCGAGCAGGGAATCCACCTCTCGAACGCCTGCAAGCAGGAACTCGACCAAGCCGAAGGCCGCATCCAGGTCCTCGTAGAAACCCCCAACGGCTCCCCACGCCTAGCCGAAATGGACATAGACGAAGCCGACTTCGCCCCCGAAGAAGACGTTGAAGACGAAGAAACCGAAGAGTAATATCAACGCATGGACATTCCGATCATCTTCAACGGCATCGACTACATCAAGCTCGCTCGTAGTATTGAAAAGGACTGCCAGGAAGGAGTCAAATGGGAGATCCGCAAGCTTGATTAGATATTGGAGGAGAAACAAAAAGAAGAAGAACTGCGCGGAACCTGCTAGAACAGGAGCGAGCCGCGTGAAACGGCCCAAACTGACGGTCTAGCCGCAGGCCACGCGAAGGCCCCCCGCATTGTTGCTGCGGCTACACCTTAAGGCAAACAGGTATAGAGAGCCAGAAACCCGGCAAAACCGGCCTGTCAAGAGTTACTCTGTCCTGCAAAGCGGCTAACCCTAACATACAGAGGAACTTCGTCGCAGAAAATACCTTGCGTAGTCACCACTGCCCAACTGCTATCCTAGATGTAGAGTTAAACAAAAGCCGCAAACCTCATCAGGTTTGGGGCTCTTGATCTTGGATACCAACTTGTATCAAGCCCTATGCAATCAATATCTCAGAATCAACGTCGGGGGGGGGACGGGCACACAACTTACAGCAGAAAAGTCGCCAGCATCACCGGTCCCGGCTTGTCACAAAGCCCGGAACCCAAAGCAACGCCCGTTTCGCATCGCTCGCCGGAAGCTCCGCAAGCGACAACCGCGCCGCCTCCGCATAAGCGCAAGCCGTATCCATCGCATATTCCAGCGACCCATGCCGATGCAGAATCTCGAGAATCTGCGCATGCGAAACCCGCACAAAGCTCCGGTCCGCCAGCACCGTGCGAATCGCTTCGCGGTCCGCGCCCGTCCCGCGCTCAAGCGCATGGATCACCGCCAGCGTCGCCTTGCCCTCGCGCAGGTCGGACGCGACCGGCTTGCCGAGCACCTCTTCGGTCGCCGTCAGGTCCAGCACATCATCCACAATCTGGAACGCAAGCCCCAGATTGCGGCCGTACTCCCCCATCTGAACGTCGAACTTCGGCTCGGGTGAGCCATCGGCAATCGCCGCGCCAAGCTGCATTGAAACCTTGAACAGGCAGGCCGTCTTGCGGTAGATCAGGTCGAAGTACTCTTCCTCGTTGATCAGGTGGCCGAGCTTCTCGATCTGCAGCAGCTCGCCCTCAACCATCTGCTGCGTCAGCGAGATCAGCAGATCCAGCACGCGAAAGTTTCGTTCCTCCAGCGCCGTCTGAAACGACTGCATATACAACCAGTCGCCCGCAAGCACGCACTTGGAATTCCCCCACGTCGTATTCGAAGAAGGCCGCCCTCGCCGCGTATCCGCCTCGTCGATAATGTCGTCATGCACCAGCGTCGCCGTGTGCAGCATCTCCACCACGGCTCCCAGGCGAATCCGCGCGTCGGACTTCGACGCCAGCGCCTTCGACGAAAGCAGCAGCAGCAGCGGGCGAATCCGTTTGCCCCCGCCCGCGATCAGGTATTCCGCAATCTCCGTCACCACCGCGACTGGAGACTCGGACTGCCGCGCAAACTCGACCTCGATGGCCGACAGGTCATCGCGCAACAGTTCGCTTACTTCGGATGCGGTCGCAATTGAGATCGTGCTCACTCGTAGTTAGACTAACAAACCAGGGACCGCGCAACGCATCTCGCGCCCCTGGTTTGATCCCACGCTAATTCGACCGGAAGTTCGTAAACTGCAGTTCGACTCCATAGTCGCCGCCGCGCAGCTTCGCCATCACCTGCTGCAGCACATCCTTGTCCTTCGAGACCACCCGCACGGTCTCGCCCTGGATGCTGGCCTGCGCCTTCAGCTTGGAATCCTTGATGGTCGCGACAATCTTCTTCGCATGCTCGCTCGCGATACCCTGCTTCAGCTTGATCTTCTGCCGAACGCTCTGCCCCGCAGCCTGCTCGATCTTCTCGTACTCCAGGTTCTTCAGCGAAATGCCACGCTTCACCAGCTTCTGCGAAAGGATCTCGATTACCGCCGCGAGCGCCATCTCGTCCGACGAGGCAAGCTGAATCGCCTCCTCTTTCTCCAACTCGATCTTCGACTTCGAGTTCTTCAGGTCGAAGCGCGCGTTCACTTCCTTCGTCGCCTGATCGATGGCGTTCTTCACTTCCTGGATCTCAACCTTGCTCACCACATCGAAACTATTATCAGCAGCCATCACCAGAGTATAAATCAAGCACGAATCCGGGTTCCCCCTTCGGCGGCAGCTTCGCCGCTAGACCGTCGCAGGAAACAAGCGCCCAAAGTTCTCCGTCGTCACTCGCCCCAACTCGTCCACGCTCACCCCGCGCAGCCCGGCCACAAACGCCGCCGTATGCACCACCAGCGCAGGCTCATTCTGCTTGCCGCGATGCGGAACCGGCGCCAGGAACGGAGCATCCGTCTCAACCAGAATCCGATCGGAAGGTGCGGACGCCGCGACCGATTGGATCCCCGTCGATTTCGGATACGTGACATTTCCTGCAAACGAAAGGTAAAACCCGATCGCCAGCGCACGCCGCGCGTTCTCGGCCGAGCCTGAAAAGCAATGCAACACTCCCGGCAAACCAGTCGGCGCCCAGTGCGATTCCAGCAGGCCCAGCAGGTCGCCCGCAGCATCCGTTGCGCCAAATCGAGCCTTCGCCGCTGGCGTCGCCAGCTCCGACGTCCGGCAGTGGATCAGGATCGGCTTGCCCGCGCGCGCCGCAATCTTCATCTGCGCCACAAACGCCTGCTGCTGCACATCGATGTCAGGATTCTCAAGATGGTAATAGTCGAGCCCGATCTCCCCTACAGCCACACACCGCGGATCGCCCACAAGCTCTTCCAGCTTCGCCAGCGCCTCGGCGGAGGCCTGATGCGCCTCCTGCGGGTGGATGCCAGCCGAAGCCCAAACCTGCGAATGCAACCGCGCAAGATCGAGCGCGCGATGCATCGTCGCCGGCCCATCGCCAATGCCGATGGCGAGAACCTTGCCCACGCCCGCAGCCGCGGCCCGCGCCAGCACGCCGGCAGGGTCGTCATAGAAGTCCAAATGCGCGTGCGAGTCGATCAGCATCGCGGCTACTTGAGCCTCGCGCCCAGCGGCAGCTCGTCGCTGTCGGCAAACGTGGCCAGCGCCGGCTTGCCGCTCTCGGCCGAGCCCGCCAGCAGCATCCCGTGCGATTCGAGCCCGCGCATCTTGCGCGGCGCCAGGTTCGTAATGACTACGATGCGGCGGCCGACCAATTCCTCCGGCGTGTACCACTCGGCGATGCCGGACAGGATCTGCCGCTTCTCGTAGCCCAGGTCGACTTCGAGCCGCAGCAGCTTGTCCGCCTTCGGGATCCGCTCGCAGACGAGCACCTTTGCCACCCGCAGCTCCACCCTGGCGAAGTCGTCGATCGTAATCTGCGGCGATCCATCCGCGGGCTGCACCCCGCTGAAGATCCCCGAAGCCTGCGCCTCCGCATGCCCCGGAGTCGCCGGCCGTTCTACCGCCACCGCAGCCGAACCCGCAACCAAAGCTCCCGGATTCACCTCGGGCAGGGAAGCGGTCCGAGGCCCCGCGGCCGGATCGCTTGCAGCAGGCTCCGGAGCCTGCACAACCTCGCTCGCGAGCGAGGTCTCCTTGAACTCCGTGTGGGTGTCGGTCGAAATGTCCGCCGCCGTCGTAGTGTGGGCCAGTGTCTTTGCCGCTTCCATGTCGCTCATGATCTTCGCCAATCCTTTATCTGCCCGCGGAAACACAGGGCCTAACTCACCAAGTTGAGTGCCAGGCTTCAGCCCGCCCCACTGTAGGTCACGTAGTTCGCCGCGCGCCGCTGCCTCTTCGATGTCGCCGAGCCCAAGCTGTCGCCACACTTTGGCTGTGGCAAAGGGCAGGATCGGATATAAGTAAGCACTAACAGTTCTTATTGATTCACACGCACTATAAAGACTGGCCGCCAGCCTGACCCTATCTTCAGCAAGCTCAGACTTCGCCAACTTCCATGGCGCGTCGGCAGTAATCTTACCGTCCACAACTCCTATAAAAGCTGTAAGGTCTTTAAGCAGTCGGATCAAATCATTGGTCGAGGCAGATCCGGAAAACAAGATTGTTAGCGGAAGACTACCATCGATCCTAAGCTCACTCGGGAATTCGGGGATGATGCCGTTGTAGTTGCTATGAACCATCGACAAGACTCGACTTACAAGATTGCCATAACCATTGGCAAGGTCGGCGTTATACCGAGTAATCATTGCTTCAAAGCTGAAGCTGCCGTCTTGACCAAATGGAATCTCGCGGAGGAGGAAGTAGCGGAGCACGTCTGCCGCGAAGAGGTCGCGGTCTTGCGCGGTGGCAAGCGCCGGGACTGAAGCCCCTTTGGTGGAGGCATGCAGTTCAGCGGGCTGAAGCTTGCTGCTTCCACCCTCGTCATGAATGGGTGGCGGACACAAGGTGCCAAACGCCTCAAGAATCGTCTCCGTGCGTACGACATTACCCTTTGACTTCGACATCTTCGCGTCATCGAAGAGCAGCCAGCCGTGTGCCGTGATCGCCTTTGGCAACTCCAACCCTGCGGCCATCAGGAATGCGGGCCAGTAGACGCAATGAAAACGGATGATCTCCTTGCCGACCAGGTGCAAATCAGCAGGCCACCACTTAGCGAACCTGGCCTTGCCTTCCTCTGAATCATCCCCGTAGCCTACTGCTGTGATGTAGTTCGCCAGGGCGTCAAGCCAGACGTAAATGACGTGTTTTTCTTTCGCCTCGGACGCTGCCGGTTCCGGGACTGGAATTCCCCAGGTGAAGCTGGACCTGGAGACTGAGAGGTCTTTCAAGGCTCCGGGCAAGTACGGATTGCCCTGAGCAGTTTGTTTTGTCGTCACTTCCTCCCAGGTCTCAGAATCGAGATCCGGGGCAGCCGGCTTTATGTTGCCTCTTAGAAAACTCAGGACTTCGTTTTTGCGCGACTCGGGCGTAATACGTAACTCGTCGGACTCGATCAGGTTAAGCAGCCTGAGCTGGTAGTCTCCCAGCCGAAAAAAGAAGTTTTCTTCCGTAACTGTCTCAGTCGGCTTGCCATCCGGACCGATCGTTCCCGGGGGGCCTTCGACAAACATCTCCTCGCCCACGGAGTACTGGCCCGTGTAACTCGAAAGATAGATCTGGCTCTTCGCATATAAGTCGGAGAAGAGCATCTGCACGCCACGCTTGTGCGCTTCGTCCGTGGTGCGGATGTACTGGTCGTTGGTGATGCCCATCCGCTTCCAAAGCGATTCGAACGAAGCCGAAACCTCATCCGCGTAGGCCTGCGGGGGCACGCCTGCTGCCAGGGCCGCGCGCTCGATCTTCTGGCCGTGCTCGTCGGTGCCGGTCAGAAACCAGGTGTCATCGCCCAGCAAGCGGTGACGCCGCGCCAGCACATCGGCGACGATGGTCGTATACGCGTGGCCGATGTGTGGGCGCGCATTGACGTAATAAATGGGAGTAGTGACGTAGAACTTTTCAGCCATGACGGTCTTACCAGTTTAGCAGGGCAGACTAACCCGCCGGCGTAAGCTCCGGTGCGGTGACGTCCAGGCGCGTCGCCTCCGCCTTCGGTTCCGACGCCTGCGCCATGCGCGCCAGGTTCAGGTGCTGCTCCATGGCGGCCTTTGCAGCCGAAGGATTACGCGAGCGGATGGCGCGATAGATCTCGCGATGCATCTCGGCCGACTCCTTCAGGTCATGCGAGTTGTCGACCGTCATGCGCCGCGTATCGTAGAGCGACGCCGTAAGAGTCTCCATCAGGGCGCCCAGGATGGGGTTGCCGGCCGCGCGCGCGATCGTCCGGTGGAAGCGTACGTCGTGGATCAGGTACTCCTGCGGGTCGTCGATCGCGGCGTACATCTCGGCGACTTCTTCCGCGAGCTCCGCGATGTGCTCGCCCGTGGCGCGCTCGGCGGCAAGCGCGGCGACGGAGGCCTCGATCGTCATGCGCGCCTCGAACATCTGCCACGGCAGGAAGTTGTGCAGCGAGCCCAGCACGGTCAGCGAGGAAGAATCGAGCGCGGGCGGCCCCGTCGCGACAAACGTTCCCGCGCCATGCCGGCTCTTGAGCACGCCCATGGCCGAAAGAAAGCCGATGCCGGCCCGCAGCGACGAGCGGCTGATCTTGAGCTTGCGGGCAAGCTCGCGCTCGGGCGGCAAGCGGTCGCCGGGCTTCAGCTCGCCACTCGAGACCAGCTGGCGCACGTGGTCGACCACCTGCATGGTCAGCTGGCTGTGACCGGTCGCGCCGTCTGTCGTCTCTGTTTTCACTGCGCGTTTCTTGCCTTTTTGCGTGCTGCCAGAGCCTGTTTACCGCTGGTACGCCGGGGCAGCAATTTTGCAGAAGCATAGCAC
>CAXUDC010000053.1:0-19056 GCA_964249685.1 uncultured Acidobacteriaceae bacterium | reverse complement strand
GTACTTCACCCGTTCGCCGGTCTTGCGCGAGATCTGGTGGAAGTGAATCTCGTTCTTCGCCTCCGTCGCGACGAACAGCTTCACGCCGAACGACACCAGCGAAATTGTGATTTGACCGGACCAGTAAGGGCGCGCCATGATTGAAGCCTCAAGTTGTAGGATGCGGCCGGCCCCAGGCAGGCCCATTTACCGCAAAGTAAACAAACCTCAGTCGAAGCGAACGCCGCAGCGGCCCGCGGTGCCAAACGTCGCATCCGCGGCCGAGTGCTGCGTGCCCGTAACGACCCCGATCCACGACCCCGTCGTGACCCACTGCCCGGCCCGCAGCCCGCCCGTTCGCGCGGCCCCTTCGTTGGCCAGGAAGGGCAGCAGCCGGCGCAGATCGCCCGACGTATTCGACCCCACACGCTCCACCCGGATCGACCCATCGACGGCCATCAGCACCGTCTCCCGGGTCCAGTCGATCTGCTTCCAGCCGCTTACCGGCGCGCCGTGGGCGAAGCCGCCATGCATCTGCAGGTCGCCGATCATCTGCAGCTTGAGCTCCGGGACCGTGGGGTCGGTCAGCCCGGACTCGAGCACCTCGATGGCCGGGTGGCAGGACGCTACCGCCGCGTAGACCTCCTCGTCGCTGTAGCGCTGTGCCCGCGCGGGCAGGTCCGCGCCGAGTAGAAAGGCGATCTCCGCCTCCAGCCCGCGAAAGCGCCGCCCGCCAAACGTGGTGCCGGACTCCGCCATCCACGCGCGCGGCATGGGGCAGAAGAAGGGCGTAGCGTCGGGCGCGGGCGCGCCGATCTTCCAGCCGCCGACCTCGCCATAGTCCTTGATGAGCTCATCCTGCATCCAGAACGCCTCCTCCATCGACGCCGGCGCGAGCTCCGCCGGCAGCCCCGCAATGGGCGTCAAGGTTCTCCGCGCGTTCAACAGCAGGTTCGTCGCTTCAAGCAATTTCGCTTCCCGGTCCGGTGTCATGGTGTCTCCTGTCCCTTCGTGCCTCGCAATGGATTCTTCCCGTAGCTCACCAGGTTGGCCAGCAACCGGTACGCTCCCGGCACACCCTCCGGCAGCTGCCGGTAAACCGCGTACGCCAGATAAACATAGGCTCCCTTGCCCACTGGCGCAAGCAGCAGCCCGCCCTGCTGCAGGTCCTGGTCGGCGTCGCGCGTTTCGAGCAGCGCCTGGTACTTCGGATCCCAGCTTGCCGCAAAGCCGTGCCCACGCTCTTCCACCCAGTTGTCGAAGTCGCGCGCGGTGATCTTGTTGGGCCAGTTCAGCAGCGGGCTGTCCGGTACCAGCACCTGCACGGGCTGCGCTTCCTCGACCACATTGTGCGCCGGGTCGCCGGGAATCCCGATCGGGTAGGGAGCTGCGTCCGACGGAAATCCCGCCGACATATATTGCAGGACTACCACGCCGCCGCCCTCCGCATACGCCTTCAGCACGGCCGAGTTCAGGTCCGGATGCGCGCTGTAGGCCCTGACCCCGAGCACCACGGCATCGAACCCCGCCAGCTTCTCCGCCGTCAGGTCGGCCAGCGTCAGCAGCGCGGGACTCACGCCCAGGTTCGGCAGGTAGAACGGCACCGCATCGCCCGTCCCGGGCAGATACCCCACCTTCAGCCCGGGTGCCGTCACCGCGTCGACGCTCGTCGCGCGAAAGACCGCCGGGGTGAACAGGTTGGTATACGTCAGGCCCGGGTAGCCTACGGGGCGCACGGCCTCTCCGTAGTTATGGTTGCCGGCGCGGGCCAGCGCCTGCGCCTCCAGCTGTGAGCCGGCCGCGAACTCCTTCGGGGGCGCCAGGATAAACTTCGCATCCAGCCGGGGGCAGACGGGGTCGTAGCGCGCGGTCTGCGGCTCGAGCTTCCACTCCTCCGGCAGGATGAAGCCGAGCTCGCCCGCCGGTGTCGCCCCCGCCGGCGCGCACTCGCCCGAGCCATAGTGCGCGCCCATGACCCTTACCGACACGCCCAGCGACTTTTCACCCGGCGCCACGATCGCCCGCGCCGGCGTCAGCTCGACCGACACGGGCGGCACCACCACCAGCGCCTGGGCGGGCGACGCCGCAACAGGCGAAGGCACCACCGCCGCAAGCTCCAGCAGCACGCCCTGGTCGTCCAGCGTCACGCGCCCGACGATCGGGTCCGGCGTCGCGGGCGCGTTGCGCAGCGCGGGCACGCTCACGTCGTAATACGGCTGCTCCAGCGCTTTGCGCGAGAAGTAGGGCCGCGTCGCCGCGAGCCCACCCAGGTAGGGCAGCCGCACCGCGATCGCGCGCTCCGTCCGGGGCTCCAGCCGATCCTTTTCGGGGCCGACGCCGATGCCTTCCTGCGCCGCGTTTACCGTCAAACGGCTGCCCGTGATCCGGAAGGAGTTCGCGCTCTCGCTTACCACTGTTAGCCGCGTGCCCAGCGAACCAACCGTCGTCGGCAGCGCGGCGCTGGTCTCCGGCAGCTTCGGCTCTGTCAACTCCGCCTTCAACACCAGCCGATGCGCCAGCACCAGCGCGTCGTTGAGCTGGACGCGCTTGGCCCGCAGCTCGTGCAGCTGGTTGTAGTTTCCGGCCTCATCCTCTTCGGCGAGCGACGCGATCACGTCGTCGAGCACGCGCAGCGCGTCGCGCAACGGAGGCGCGCAAAGCTCCACATTCGCGGGCGTAAACAGGCCCTGCGCCTGGGCCAGCAGCGCATCCACCTCGCCCAGTTCCTCGATCCCAAGCCCTGCAAGCGAAGTGTCGATCCCGGTAAACAGGCTCTCCTCAGTCCTGGGCGACGGACCCACCCGGCTCGCCATCAGGGTGTAACCCGTGTCGCTGGGCCCACTGGGCGCGAGCCGTACGTTCGGCCCGATCTGCGTCTTCTGCAGAGCCAGCCCCTTGCGCGCGAACTGCACGTAGCTCAGCCCTTCCATGCCCAGCGCCGGCTTGCCCATCACCGTGGCGGGGTTGCCTTCGTGGATCAGCACCGTCGGCTGCGGCGGCGCGGTCGTGTCGTCGCCGGTAACGTAGTTATGGAAGCGCGTGGGGACCGTCCGCCCGGTCGCGTAGTCGTACATGCCGGCGTCGGTCACGCGGGAAAACGGCACGCGCGCATACACCTTGCGCGGAGCCCACACCGGCAGGCCCATTTCCGGAAATACGTTCGGGTCCGCCGCGGCCAGAAAGACCTCCTGCGCGATCTCCCCCGCCACCTGGTGGTGCCCGTGCCCGTCGGTCGGGCCACCGACAAAGACGCTCGCCAGCACCATCGGCCGGTAGAGCCGCACCGCGCGTACCGCGTCGTAGAGCACGCGTTCATGCGTCCATTTCACCAGCGTCTCTTCCTTGGTCTTCGAGAAGCCGAAGTCCACCTCTGTGCCGAAGAACTGGTCGACGCCCGTGAACCGGTCCGCCGCCAGCAGCTCCTGCGTCCGCATCAGCCCGAGCGCCTCGTCGAAATCGGCCGACATCAGGTTCTGGCCGCCTTCGCCGCGCGTCAGCGTCAGCATCGCCACCCTGGCGCCGGCGCCGCGCGACTCATACGTCAGCAGCCCGCCATCCTCGTCGTCCGGGTGCGCCACGATCAGCATCAGCGAGGCGCGCGTCCGCAGCTTGTTCAGCAGCTGTTGCAGCGCGGCGGCGCCATGGTTCACGTCCAGCGTGTCGGCCAGCGCCTGCGGCTCAACGCGCTCGCCGGCCAGGTTCGCCGGGTCGCGCGCGATCCGCTCCGCAGCCGCCCGTGCGGAACCCGGTGTCACTGTGGGCGCGGGCACCTCCGGTGCCGGGGTCAGGCCCGTGGGCACCGGCACGGGAACGACCACCGGCGCGGGCAGCGTGCTCTGCTGCGCGAACCCCGCACCCAGCGCCGCTCCGATCGTCACAAGAAGGAAAGGTCGTCTCAGCATTCTCTACCAATCTCTCATATCCACGATCAAATGACAGTCTGGGAAACGCGGGCGCATCCCCAGCCGGGTGCCTCACTTATCGCGGTCTTATCGTGATGAGTAGGGTTACTCTCTACGTAGCGAAGACATGACCCCCGAACCCCAACTCGCCCGCACGCTCACCCTGCGCTCCGCCATTGCCATCAACATGCTGGACATGATCGGCGTGGGCCCGTTTATCACGCTGCCCCTGCTCCTCGGGGCCATGGGCGGCCCGCAGGCCATGCTCGGCTGGATCTTCGGCGCGCTGCTGGCGGTGTGCGATGGCCTGGTCTGGGCCGAGCTGGGCGCCGCGATGCCCCAGGCGGGCGGCTCTTATCGTTTCCTCCGGACGATCTACCCGGGGAAACTTGGGCGGTTCCTGGCCTTTCTCTTCGCCTTCCAGCTCCTCTTCTCCGCGCCGCTTTCGGTGGCGAGCGGCTGCATCGGCCTGTCGCAATACGCGGGCTTCCTGCTTCCGTCGCTGCGAGAACACACGCACCACTGGGATCGGATCACGGTCTCCCCGGCCACGGCCGTAGCCATCGCGGCGGTCGTGCTGGCGGTGCTGCTGCTCTACCGCAGCCTGGCCAACCTCCGCATCGTCTCCTATATTCTCTGGTGCACGGTCATCGCGACCATCGCCTGGGTGCTCGTCACGGCGCTGGTCTACGGCCACTGGTCGCAGGTTGTGTCCTTTCCGCCGGGAGCCTTTCACCTTACGCCCGCCTTCTTCACCGGCCTGGCGAGCGCGATGCTCATCGCCACGTACGACTTCTGGGGCTACTACAACATCACCTTTCTGGGCGCGGAGGTGGCGGACCCGGCCCGCACCATCCCGCGTGCCATCCTGCTCTCGATCGCCTTCGTCACCGTGCTCTACCTGGGTTTGAACGCGGCCATCCTGGCGGTGGTTCCGTGGCAGCCGCTGCTAGCCGCAAAAGACCTGGCCGCTCGCCAGACTCTCATCTCCACGTTGATCCAGACCGCGTACGGTGGCCAGCTCGGTGCACGTCTGGGCGCTTTAGCCGCGATCCTGGTCATGATCACCGCCTTTGCGAGCATTTTTTCTCTGCTGCTTGGCTACTCCCGCATCCCGTACGCGGCCGCGCGCGACGGCAACTTCTTCGCACCATTCGCCCGCCTGCACCCCACGCGAGGCTTTCCCGTGGTCTCGCTCCTGTATCTCGGCGGCGCCGCCATCCTCTTCTGCTTCCTGTCGCTCGGCGAGGTGATTGCTGCCCTGGTCGTCCTGCGCATCGTCGTCCAGTTCCTGCTGCAACATATCGGCGTGCTCTACCTGCGCCGCACCCAGCCCGGGCTGCCGCGTCCGTTCCGCCTGTGGCTCTATCCGCTGCCGCCGCTGGTTGCGATCGCCGGCTTCACCTACATCCTGATCGGCCGGGCCAACTTCCAGCGCGAGCTGTGGATGGCCGCCGCCGTCGTAGCGCTAGGCACCGTCACCTTTTTGGTGAGAAACACAAAGGCTCGGCAACAACCACAGAGTTCGCGGTGATCGCGGGCGAACTCCTTCCCCCCGCCCCGCTTTTCGCCTAACATAAACTCATGAGCGAAACTCTAGAGGCCACAGCCCCGGCTGCTGCTGCCGCCCACGCCGCCAAGTACACCCGCAATAATCCCTTCCAGTCCACCGTCCTGGTCAACTCGCTGCTCACCGCCGAGGGCTCCGAAAAAGAGACCCGCCACGTCGAGCTCTCGCTCGAGGATGGCATGGAGTACACCCCCGGCGACGCCGTCGGCATCGTGCCCGAGAACCGCCGCCAGGTCGTCGACGAGATGCTGTCCGCGCTAGGGTTTACCGGGCACGAGCGCGTGCTCGACCACTACAAGGTAGAGATTTCGCTCGACGAAGCGTTGCGCACGCGCCTCGCCATCGGCGTGCTGGAGCGCGGTCGCATTACGCAGATGCTGAAGCTTGCGCCCGAGACCGAGGGCCTGAAGGCCATGGCCGGGCAGGACAACAAGGCGCGCGCGGAGGAGTACTGCTACGGCCGCGAGTTCATCGACCTAGTCCGCGATTACCCCGGCGTGATCACCGAGCCGCAGCAGCTCTTCCAGGTGCTCGCCCGCTTGACGCCGCGCATGTATTCGATCGCGTCCAGCCAGGCGCTGCATCGTGACAATGTTCAAACCACCGTGCGGGTTGTTCGATATGAGGCGCACGGGCGCGAGCGCCAGGGACTTGCCAGCGGGCACCTGGGCGAGCGCGCGCCGGTTGGCGGCAGCATGCCCATCTTCCTGCACGCGAACGGACTTTTTCGTCTGCCTGAGGATCCCTCGGCGCCGGTCATCATGGTCGGCCCCGGAACCGGCATCGCGCCCTTCCGCGCCTTCCTTGAAGAGCGCCAGGCGACGGGCGCGACCGGCGACAACTGGCTCTTCTTCGGCGAGCAGCGCAAGGCGCTCGACTTCCTCTACCAGGAGCAGCTCGAAAGCATGCACCGGGACGGCGTCCTGACTCGGCTGGACACGGCTTTCTCGCGAGACCAGGCCAAGAAAGTCTACGTGCAGGACCGCATGCAGGAGCACTGCGCGGAGCTGTACGCTTGGCTGGAGCGTGGTGCTTACTTCTACGTCTGCGGCGATGCCAGCCGCATGGCCAAGGACGTGGAGCTCGCGCTGCTGGACGCGATTGCGAAGGGGTCGAACGGCACGCTTGATCACGCGAACGAGTACCTGGCGAATATGAAGAAGCAGAAGCGCTACCAGCGGGATGTTTACTAGGCTTTAGCTGGAGTACAGCCCAAGTCGAACCGCAGATCCCTACGGGATGACAACAAAATGCAAAGGCAAATACGGGTGCCACATTTTGGTGGAAGCCCAGGGCTTTAGCCCTGGGAACTATTGTGCAAAGGGAAGAGGGGCTTTAGCCCCAGCGATTGCGCCGGGGGCTAAAGCCCTCTTAGTGTGGTCCTCGTGTCCTCGGGCTGAAGCCCCAGGCTTCCACCCATCCAGAGCCCGTCCTGGGGCAAGATCTCAGGCCTCTACGCGGTTAAAGCCCCGTATGGTGCGCCATGATGCCGCGCGGCTGCGAGACCGGCCGGCGGCTCTGGCCGCGCGAGTCGGACGGCGTAAGATAGCCGTTGACGTTGGCCGAAAAGTGGTTGCCGCGGGGCAGCAGGGACGTGGGCCGGGTCAGGTTCAGGTTCATCAGGCTGCACTCTCCCAGCAGCGCGCCGGCGATCAGGCCGCAGCTCAGAATGGCAAGCACGGTGCAGCTCTTGCGCAGCAGGACAGGGGTACGGCGAGCGGGTTTGCGAGGCATCATGGTGTGTCTCCTGATCTCTTGGGAACGGTTTGAGCATAGCCGGGCCAGGACGCCGTTTGCATCCCCCTTACGGGTGAGGCGTATGCCCAATTCGTCTATCGGATGATTTCAGGACGCACTTGAGATCGCCTGATGCAGGCCTGTAAACTGGGCAGATGGCATCAACGAACAAGCGGATCGGCGTCCACCTGGGCACGGCCGGCGGGTGCTGGACGGCGGTCAATCGCGCGGTCCAGGCGGGGGCGAACACGTTCCAGTTCTTCAGCTCGAGCCCGCGCATGTGGCGCGCGAACCCGGTCGCGGCGGCCGACGCCGAAAAGATGCGCGACCTGCGCCACGCGCACGACGTCGGGCCGGTCTCGATTCACGCGAGCTACCTCATCAACCTGTGCAGCCAGACGGAGAGTGTGCGGGTGAACTCGACCGCCGCGTTCCGGGGGGAGGTGGAGCGCGCGCTCGCCTACGGGGCGGAGTACCTGGTGCTGCACCCGGGGAGCTGGAAGGGCCTGACGCGCGACGAGGGCCTGCGGTTCGCGGTCGAGTCGATCCTGCGGGCGGTCGACGGGATCGACTTCAGCGCGCAGGATTTTCGCATCCTGATCGAGAACACGGCGGGCGCGGAGTTCTCGCTCGGCAGGAACTTCGAGCAGGTGGCGGAGCTGGTCGCGGTGCTCGAAAAGTGCGCGCCGATGGGGGTGTGTCTCGACACGTGCCACACCCACGTGGCCGGCTACGACCTGGTGACGCTGGAGGGCTACGCGGAGACGACGCGCCTGATCGGGGAGACGGTCGGGTTCGCCGCGGTGAAGGTGTGGCACTGCAACGACGCGAAGCAGGCGATGGGCTCGAAGCTGGACCGGCACGAGCATATCGGCGAGGGGACGATGGGGCCGGAGCCGTTCCGGCGGCTGCTGCACGATGAGCGCTTTGCCGGCGCGCTGTTTATCGCGGAGACGCCGGTGGACGCGCCCGGCGACGAGGCCAGAAACGTGGCTGTACTTCGAGCCTTGGCAGGCTAACGGGGTGCCCCATGATCATCGCGGTCTTACCGCGATGATCGTGGGGTGAGTCTCTGCTTGGATGGACGGCCGTAGTTTGTTGTGCGCGTTCGCGGCAGCGAGGATCGCTGGACGATGCCGTAAGTTTGTCAGAGACACCCTCCACGATCACCGCGATGAGCCGCGGTGATCATGGGGCACCCCGGTTACGCGGATTTTTGTTGCGGCACGTGGCGAGTCGGTGCACACTGGCGGGGAGGGCTTTCCGATGCGGGCTGGTTGGTTGCTGGTTGCGTTGTGTATGGGCTTGGCGGGCGCGCAGGAGATTCCGGCGGGAACGAGCGCGCAGGGTGCCCCGCTGGCCGCAAACGCCCCGGCAGCCCCCAAGTTGGCGGGCCGGCCGCTCTTGCCGGACAAACCCTACGCGGGCGTGCGGGAGTACGACCGCGACCAGAAGAAGGCAGACGGCAGCACGTTGCACCAGCATGAGACGACCAAGCTGTGGCGGGATTCCGGCGGGCGCGTGCGGACCGAGGTGACGCGGGACAAGGACAGGGTGGTCTGGTCCTACCTGACCGACCCGACGGCGAAGGTGCAGTATCGCTGGAACAACGTGGCGAAGGTCGCCTACACGACCAAGCTGGGCGAGCCCGTACCCGTGCGTACGGAGACGAACCCGCTCCAGCCCGGCGAACTGCGCAAGGTGTCGGTGGTCGTCAACGGCCAGCGCCTGCGCGGCACCAGAAGCCTGCAGGAGGCGAAGATCATCGACGGCCAGCAGACAATTGCCTGGAGGCAGGTGCTCTACAGCGATCCGGAACAGAAGACGCAGGTAGAGACCGAAGACCACTGGTTTCAGCCGGAGTATCACGTCACGCTCGCCGAGGAAATCACGGATCTGCAGTACGGGCATCGCGTCTACCGGTTCAAGAGCTTCAAGATGGAAGAGCCGAAGGCAGACCTGTTCCAGGTGCCCAAGGGCTTTACGATCAAGGCGGCGGAGACGCCGGATACGGAACAGTTCGAATAGGAGGCGCGGCTGGTATGCTGTGTTCGGCTGGCGGAGTCGCCCTCCAAGGATGAGTTCTTCGGCTTCGTGCCGGGGGACCTCCCCGGGGTTACCCCGGGGGATGACGGTAAGCAGCACTGGCGTCGCGTGAGCTTCGCTGCGCGTTGCGCAGATACGCTCACGCAGGGTGTGACTGGTTGGAGGGGGCTCCGCTGCCGATCGACGACAACGTAGTACGTGGACTGGCGGGGGTGCTGGTAGCCGGGGGCGACCGAACCGCCCGGTGCCGGGTGCTGTTGGGGCGGGAGTGGCGCTGGGTTGTCGGGCTGGTTTTGCGGTTTGAGGCGAGGTTTGCGGAGGAGCGGCCGCGGCGCCGGGTGGTGGAGCGTTGGTTGCTCGCGGATCGGCGGTTTGGGCGGGCTTGTGAGCGGTTTGCGGGCCGCGTCAGGGTGGTTTCCTGGATGCAGGAACCGGCGGCGATGCAGCCGGTTGCGGCTGCAGTGGGGTGGGGGGTGCCTCCGCTGGTGACGCTGGGGGAGCTGGCGGGGTGGCTTCGGGTCAGGGCGGAGGAGGTGGAATGGTTTGCGGATTTGCGGCGGTGGAACCTGGCAGGTGCTCAACCCCACGATAACCGCGATGAGGCCGCGGTGATCATGGGGCACCCCGGATGTCTCGGGCACTACTACTGTCGGTGAGTGCGGAAACGGTCGGGGGCAGGGCGCTTGCTGGGAGCCCAGGGCTCGGCTGAAGACATTGCAGGGGCGGGTGTTGCGTGGAGTGCTGGACCGGGTGCCGGTGCATGCGGCGGCGCATGGGTTCGTGCGCGGGCGGTCGATCCGGACGTTTGCGCTGCCGCATGTGGGGCACGAGGTGGTGCTGCGGTTGGACCTGCAGGACTTCTTTCCGGGGATCCGGGCGGCGCGGGTGGCGGGATTCTTTCGCGTTGCCGGCTACCCGGAGCCGGTGGCGGACCGGCTGGCCGGCATCTGCCTGAATGTAGCTCCCCGCGGCGTGCTGCGTGGGTTCGCGGGCGTTGGGGAACTGTATGGGCGCAGGCACCTGCCGCAGGGCGCGCCGACCTCACCGGCGCTTGCGAACGTGCTTTGCGCAAGGCTGGATGCGCGGCTTGCGGGGTTGGCGGCGACGGCCGGTGGGGTCTACACGCGGTACGCGGATGACCTGGCGTTTTCAGGCGATGGCGCGTTTGCGCGCGGGGTGCTGCGCTTTGCGGCGCATGTGGGGGCGGTGGCGCTCGAGGAGGGCTTTCGGGTCAACCATCGCAAGACGCGGATCATGCGGCAGGGCGTGCGCCAGTCGCTGACGGGGCTGGTGGTGAACGAGCGGCTGGGGGTGGGGCGGGCGGAGTACGATGCGCTCAAGGCTTTGCTGTCTAACTGTGTCACGAAGGGGCCGCAGGAGCAGAACCGGGAGAGCCGCGGAGATTGGCAGGCACACCTGGAAGGGCGGGTTGCGTTTGTCGAGAGCGTGCATGCCGAGCGTGGCGCGCGTTTGCGGGCGATGCTTGCCAGGGTGGAGTGGTGATGGGTTGCGGGTGGATCCCACCTCATCGCGATGAAGCTGCGATGAATGGGGCACGGTGTTTTGGGCTATTGCGGCTGGTGAGGCGCTTGCCTAGCGCGATGAAGCGGCTTTCAAAGGTGTGGGTGGAGAGCCAGGCTACGGCGAAGGTGAGCGCAAGACCCAGGGGGCGCTTGCTGTAGCGGATCAGCGTAGTTCCGGTGCCGAACCAGCCGTGCGAGAAGAGCGGGTGCCAGACGTAGAGCGCGTAGGAGATGCCCGCGAAGAAGAGCAGCGGCGCAGACTCGAGCAGGCGCGTATCGCGCGTGCCGGGGCGGAAGAAGGTGGTGCCTACCAGCAGGGCGGCGCAGTAGGGCCGCAGATACTCCGGCCAGCTGAACGCGGGCACGCACGCGATGGCGAGCAGCGCCAGCGGCACGCCGGGGTGGATGTTGGCGAGCACCGCGCGCAACCGAAAGGAGTGCGGGCCGTGGAAGAGATAGGCGAGCGAGGCACCGGCGAGGATCTCGTCCAGGCGGTAGAGCGTGACGATGGAGTGCGGCTCATGCAGGAAGATGCGGTTGAGCGTAACGGCCAGCGTGAGCAGGGGCAGCAGCGTAAAGGCGCGGGCGCGGAACAGCGCGAACAGGAGTGCGATGAGCGCGTAGAACTGGATCTCCACGCACAGGCTCCAGAGATGGCCCGTGACCGGCACCAGGTGGAACGGCGGCAGGTTGGCGTAGAACAGCAGGGATGCGGGCCAGAATCCCCACGGCAGGTGCAGAAACGGCAGCGTGACCAGCACAAACAGCCACGCCGCGGGCACGATGCGGCAGACGCGCCGGATGAGGAAGTTGCGGACCTGAGCCGAGACCGCCAACCCGGGGGGCTGGAAATAGAGCGTGCTGGTGATGAGGAAGCCGGACAGCGTGAAGAAGAGCGCCATGCCGGCCAGCGCTGCGGACTCGTTCAGCCCCAGCCGCGCGGGGCCGAGCGGGAGCAGGTGCGCGGAGAGCACGAGCAGGATCGAGAGGCCGCGCCAGCCATCGAGCACGCGCAAGTGCGGGATGCGCCCGGCGTGCGCGGCGGGGAGGGGCTCGGTGATCTGGGCGGTTGCGCTCATGTTGCCTGGGATGACGCCCTCGAGGACCTCTGCTGCGCTTCGGTGATCCTGGGGCACCCCTTCAGCGTAGCTTGCCCGCCTGGGTAAGGCGATACCAGCTTTGGGGGAGCTGCAATTTACAATAGCGGAATGAAGGTTGATGGTAGCACCCTGGAGAATCTGGAAGCCGGCCGGTATAACCCGGCGGAGCTTGAAGCGAAGTGGCAGCCGCGCTGGGACGCGGACCCCACGCTCTACGCGGCCGAAGCCCACGACTGCGGCAAGCCCAAGTACTACTGCCTGGAGATGCTGCCCTACCCGAGCGGCGCGCTGCATATCGGGCACGTGCGCAACTACGCCATCGGCGATGCGCTGGCGCGCTATATGTGGATGCGCGGCCACAATGTGCTGCATCCCATGGGCTGGGACGCGTTCGGGTTGCCGGCAGAAAATGCCGCGCTGAAGAACGGGATTCCGCCGCGCGAGTGGACGCTCGCGAACATCGCGGCGATGAAGAAGCAGTTCCAGCGGCTCGGCATGGGGTTCGACTGGGCCAACGAGCTGACCACCTGCCTGCCGGATTATTACCGTTGGAACCAGTGGTTTTTCGTGAAGATGTTCGAGGCCGGCCTCGCGTACCGGAAGAAGAGCAAGGTGAACTGGTGCCCGGTGTGCGCGACCGTGCTCGCGAATGAGCAGGTGGTGGCCGGCCGTTGCTGGCGGCATGAGGAGACGACGGTCGAGCAGCGCGACCTGACGCAGTGGTTTCTGCGCATTATAAAGTATGCCGATGAGCTGCTGGCCGGGCTGGACACGCTCGAGGGCTGGCCGGAGAAGGTGCGCACCATGCAGCGCAACTGGATCGGGCGCAGCGAAGGCACGTTTGTGGACTTCAACGTGGTCGCGTCCGGGCAGACGGTGAAGGTGTTCACCACGCGGGTCGATACGATCTTCGGCGCGACGAGCGTGCAGGTGGCGCCGGAGCATCCGGTGGCGAAGCTGTTTGCTACCACAAATGTCGCGTTAGCGGACAGCATCCAGCACATGATCGCCCAGCAGGCCGCGGCGCGCGAGGCCGGCGACATCGGCGGGATCGAAAAGCACGGCGTGCCCACAGGCAAGTTCGCCGTGAACCCGTTCAACGGCGAGAAAGTGCCGATCTGGGTCGCGAACTACATCCTGGCCGACTACGGCACGGGCGCCATCATGAGCGTGCCCGCGCATGACGAGCGGGACTTCGAGTTCGCGACCAAGTATGGGCTGGAGATTACGCGGGTTGTGGTCGCGGGTGGGGATGATGCGGCGCTGCCAGTGCTTGCAGAGGACGACGCGGTGTTGATCGACTCCGGCGAGTGGACCGGCATGGAGTGCGTCTCGGCGCAGGCCGCGATGGCCGCGTTTGCGAAGCAGCACGGCTTTGGCGAGCCGACCGTGACGTTCCGGCTCAAGGACTGGGGCGTCAGCCGGCAGCGCTACTGGGGTACGCCCATCCCGATGGTCTACTGCGAGGCCGGCTGCGGGGACGAGCCGGTCTCGGTGCCGGTTTCGGAGTTACCGATTTTGCTGCCCGAGCAGGTGGACATCACGCAGCAGGGTGGCTCGCCGCTGGGGCGCGTGGCCTCGTTTGTCAACACGACCTGCCCGAAGTGCGGTGGCAAGGCGCGGCGCGAGACCGACACGATGGACACGTTCGTGGACTCGAGCTGGTACTTCTACCGCTATACGGACGCGCAGAATGCTACGGCCGCGTTCGATTCCGAGAAGGTGAAGTACTGGTTTCCGATCGACCAATATATCGGTGGCGTGGAGCATGCGATTCTGCACCTGATCTACTCGCGCTTCTGGACGCGCGTGATGCGGGACCTCGGCCTGATCGCTAACAGCGAGCCGGCCGAGCGCCTGTTCACGCAGGGCATGGTGATCAAGGACGGCGCGAAGATGTCGAAGTCCAAGGGCAACATCGTCAGCCCGGACGAGATGATCGAGCGCTTTGGGGTCGATGCGACGCGGGTGTACAGCCTGTTCGCGGCGCCGCCGGATCGCGACATGGACTGGCAGGAAGACGGTGTCGAGGGTGTGCGGCGCTTCCTCGCGAAGGTCTGGCGGCTGGCCCTGAAGGTCGACGAGCTTCCCGACGCTGCGGGCTCCGGGGACGCGTCGCTGCTGCGGACGCTGCACCAGACCATCGCTAAGGTGACGCAGGATTTTACCGGGCGCTGGCACTTCAACACGTCGATCTCGTCGGTGATGATCCTGGTCAACGAGATGGTAGGCGCGACGCCTGACGGCGCGCCCGCAAAGCTCTCGCGTGGAGTGCTGCGGCAGGCGCTGCGCGGCGTGGTGCAGATGCTCGCGCCGTTTGCGCCATTCCTGACGGCGGAGATCTGGGAGCGGCTCGGGGAGCAGGGCGCGGTCTTCCGCTCCGCGTGGCCGGTGGCCGATGAGGAGCTGGCACGGGAGAGCGAGATCGAGATCCCGGTGCAGGTGAATGGCAAGCTGGTGACGGTGATCCGGATGGCGGCGGAGAGTGACGACGAGGCGGTGAAGGCGGCGGCGCAGGCGGATGAGAAAGTGGCCGCGCGAATAGCGGGAAAGACCGTGGTGAAGGTGGTGTATGTGCCGGGCAAGCTTGTGAATCTGGTCGTAAAGTAGTGGAGAATCAGCGGCCGACCTACGACTATCGCGACTTGCTCGTCAACAAGGGGCCGATCCTTCTGGGAAACGGTCAAGAGACACGGGCGACGCAGTCGTTTGTGGGGGTACTTTCGCGGTGCTGGCGGTCGCCTGCGGTGACAGCGCTGGAGGTGCTGTGGCGCTGGGTGCTGGGGATTCCGGCGCTTTGGCTCATCGCGCGCGAGGGGAAGCGGGTGCTCAGCGCGGCGACCTCCGGGACCATGGACCCGGCTATACTGGGGCTTGACTCGATCTTTATGCGGGACCCGGTCGGCGTGCTGAGCGCGAATCCGGTGGGTGTCGCCGGGAAGATTTCGAGCGCCCTGGGGCTCCTGCTGCCCGGCGTGGAGCACGTGGCGGCGTGGCTGGTGCCGGTGCTGGTGCTGGCCTGGGTAGTGGTCTCCGCCGTGGGCCGGACGGCGGTGTTGCGGCGCGCAGACCCGACCCTGAAGGCGCGGCCCTTCACCCTGATGGGCCTGCATGCGATTCGCGTTGCGGTGCTCGCCGGCGTCGTGCTGCTCTGGCTGCGCGTGCTGCTGGCCGTGGGGCGTGTGGAGGTGACAGGGCCGGTCGCCCTTGGTGCAGAGCCGAACCTGATTGGCTACTGCGCGCTGGTCATCGTGCTCTCGCTGGGGCTCTACACGGCCTGGGGGTTTGTCAACTGGCCGATGGCGGTCGCGCCCCTGCTGGCGATGCGCGACGGCACGGGCGTGCTCGGCAGCCTGCGCGATGCGGGCCGATTGGGCGCGCTGCGCGGCAAACTGGCGGAGACGAACCTGGTGCTGGCCGTGGTGAAGATCGCGCTGATTGTGCTCGCGATGACGTTTTCCGCAACGCCGCTGCCGTTTGAAGCGGTCGCGACGCCCGCGTTCCTGGCCTGGTGGTGGGCGGGTGTGGCGCTGCTCTACGTGCTGTGGTCGGACTTCTTCCACGTCGCGCGGCTGGTTGGGTACCTGACGCTTTTGCAGACCAACCACGAGCCCATGGCTCGGAAGTTGTAGATTTCGTTCGAGAAAGTTACGGCAATCCGCCTGAAGCAGTCGCTGGATTGCATCGTACAATGATCAACTAAGCACCTGATCAATCCTGGAGGTTCTATGTCGTTTGGACTGTATGCGTTGGGGTACCTGATTGTGATTGTGGGCGTGGCGTACATGGCGCACCTGATGCACATTCCGCAGGTGTGGATTGGCGCGATCGTGCTGGTGCTGGTGGGCGTCGGGATCGTGACGGGCGTGACGAACACGCGCCAGAAGGATTCCAACTAGGGCTCCGTTTAGACTGGTGAGGTGGACACCTCGACGATCGTCATTCTGGATTTTGGTTCGCAGTACACGCAGCTGATTGCGCGGCGTATTCGCGAGTTCAACGTGTTTTCGGTCGTGCTGCCGTGCACGACGCCGCTCGAGCAGGTGCGCGCGCTGGCGCCGAAGGGCGTCATTCTCTCGGGCGGGCCGTGCTCGGTGTATGACGCCGACTCACCCGCCGCCGACCCCGGCGTGCTGGCGATGGGCGTTCCCGTGCTCGGCATCTGCTACGGGCTGCAGTTCATCGCGCACCACCTGGGCGGGCGCGTGGAGAGCGCGGCTAATCGCGAGTACGGCCACGCGGAGGTCGAGATCGTCCGCGAGACCGCGCTGTTTCGCGGGCTGCCGGCGACGCTCGAGGTCTGGATGTCGCACGGCGACCACGCTGCGGTGCTGCCGGCGGGCTTCGAACTAATCGCCGAGACGGCGAACGCCGTTGCAGGGATCGCGGACGAGGCGCGGCGGATCTACGCGGTGCAGTTCCATCCCGAGGTGGCGCACACGCGCAACGGTACCGAACTGCTGCGCAACTTTGTGCTGGGCATCTGCGGTGCTGCGGCGGACTGGACGCCGGAGCACTTCATCCAGACGACGATCGACCGGGTGCGCGCGCAGGTGGGCGAAGGCCATGCGATCTGCGGGCTCAGCGGCGGCGTCGATTCCTCGGTGGCGGCCGTGCTGGTGGCGCGCGCGATCGGCGAGCGGCTGACGTGCATCTTTGTCAACAACGGCGTGCTGCGTAAGGACGAGTTCGCCAAGGTGCAGACGACGATGCGCGAGCAGTTGGGGCTGAACGTGGTTGGGGTGGATGCTTCTTCACGGTTTCTGGACAAGCTGGCGGGCGTGACCGACCCGGAGACCAAGCGCAAGGTAATCGGCAACGAGTTCATCGCGGTCTTCGACGATGAGGCGAAGAAGATCTTTGACGCGGAGAAGTCGAATGGGGACGAGATTGCGTGGCTGGTGCAGGGGACGTTGTATCCGGATGTTATTGAAAGCTCAAGCGTGAAAGGCCCTTCGCAGACGATCAAGAGCCACCACAACGTGGGCGGATTGCCGGCGGATATGAAGCTGAAGCTGATCGAGCCGCTGCGGGATCTGTTCAAGGATGAGGTGCGGCGCATCGGCCGCGACCTGGGGATGCCCGCCGAGATCATCGACCGGCAGCCGTTTCCGGGGCCCGGCCTGGCGGTGCGCATTCTGGGCGAGGTGACGCCGGAGCGCGTCGCGGTGCTGCAGGAGGCGGACGCGATTGTGGTCGAAGAGATCAAGGCCGCGGGGCTTTACAAGCAGATCTGGCAGAGCTTTGCGGTGCTGCTGCCGGTCAAGAGCGTCGGCGTCATGGGCGACCAGCGGACGTATGCGGAGACCTGCGTGGTCCGTGCCGTGAACTCTGAAGATGGTATGACCGCCGACTGGACGCCGCTGCCCTACGACGTGCTGCGCAGGATTTCATCGCGCATCGTGAGCGAGGTGCGCGGAATCAACCGCGTCGCGTACGACATCACGAGCAAGCCGCCGGGGACCATCGAGTGGGAATAGCCCCCCGTGTTTGATCCAATGTATTCATCCGGTTGGGGTTAGCTTCTAACTTCGACACTGATCGACTTGCACCCTTTTCAGGGCAGCGGCTTTTCCTTCGTGCTGCCTGAGGGCTACTGGCGAGGGGTGGCCGTGAGGGTCTGCTGCTGATTGCTCTGGTTTCGAGCTCCAGGCGCGGGTGAACTCAGTTGCTCGTCGTACTTGCTTAGCGGTATCGTCGTAGGCACATGGAGGCGGGCCTTGTGAGGTTCGCCAGTGCAACGAAAGGCCGCCCGCTGTGTGGACGGCCTCGGCGTGTGACGTGCTGTCGGTCGTGAAGAAGGAAGAGGGTTGTGTCACAGCACTGTTGCGAGTGAGCCAGATTGTCACCTGGCCGCTTCTGCCTGCGTAGCTGCTTAGCCCAGTTCTTCGATGCTGTTGACGCCGTACTTCAGGTACCAGGGGCTTGCGGCGGCGAGGGCTTTGTTCACGTTGCCGATGTTTTCTACCCCGACCGTTTCGAGCCAGGTCTTGAACGCGGCTGCGCCCTGCTTGGCGTAGATCGGGATGCCGTCCTTCCAAGTCGCGCGGCCGCAGAGGACGCCGTTGAACTTTGTGCCGGATTCGCCGGCGAGCTCAAGTGTCTCGATGAAGACGGGGTTGGAGACGCCGGCCGAGAGGTAGATAAAGGGCTTGTGGGTCATCTGCTCGGCGTCGCGGAAGTGCTGCAGGGCCTCCGCGCGGGTGTAGGCGGACTCACCCTTGAAGGCGCGGGTGCCGGCGACATAGCTCATCTCGACCGGCACTTCCACCTTCAGCACGTCGACGTTGTAGCGTGCCTTGCCGAACTCGGCCATGGAGCCGGAGACGATGGATGGCTTCTTCTTCGCGTAGTCCAGCGACTTTTCGTCGCCGCCCTGGGCGTCGTAGCCGACGAACTCGAGGAAGAAGGGGATGTCGTGCGCGAGGCACTCGTCGCCGATCCGCTCGATCCAGGCATGTTTCAGGTCGTTGATGTCGGTCTTCTCGTACGGCGTGTAGTAAAGCAGGATCTTGATGCAGTCGGCGCCGGCCTCCTTGAGGCGGCGAACGCTCCAGACGTCGAGCAGGTCGGGCAGCCGGCCGGCGGTGGCGGCATCGTAGCCGGTCTTCTCATAGGCGAGCAGCAGGCCGGCGTCGTTGCGCTCCTTCGACGCCTCGAGGCCGTACTCGGGGTCGAGCAGGATGGCCGAGGCGTGACGCGTCAGCACCTCGGTCACGAGCGTCTTGAACTCGCCCAGCTGCGAGGCGTCGATGATGCCGCCGCGCTCCTTGGCGAGCGACTTCTGCAGCGAGCCACGCTGGTCCATGGCAGCGGCGGCGACGACGCCACGCGAGTCCGAGACGGCCTTCAGGCCTGCGAGTTTTCCGGGGGTGATCTTCATGGCGCGGTATTCTCCTGGCAACTTGAGATGCAAAAGCGTAGACCGCCATTCTACATATCTGAAGGGACATCGTTCTTGAATTCGCACAAGCGTGCGATTAGCGAACATTTTTTTGGTGCCCGCACCTCCCGTTGAGAGTAGGGGAGGCCCAGGCAAACTGCAGATCCCTACGGGATGACAACAAAATACGAAGACCGCCGTTTGGTGTCATTCCGTAATGAAGCGGATGAGTTGGAGGTTCGGACCAGCAAGGCACGCTTCAGGCAGCACCCGCCAGCGCCGCCTGCTGGATCGTCAGCAGCTCGCGGATGCCGCC
>CAXUDC010000052.1:0-19152 GCA_964249685.1 uncultured Acidobacteriaceae bacterium | reverse complement strand
AAACTATCCCATTGTTCAAACACCCCTTGCTGTGCAACTTTGCTCACCTTGCCGCCTGAGGGCCCTCACTGAGCGGGTATGACGTGTGCGCCTCCACATCGCTCGGTGGGGTCAAACTGTTCTTCATGCCATGGAACTTCCCGCTTAGAAATGGTAGCTGTTCCACGGGCCAGCCGATTGTGAGTGCGGCACCGTACCTGCAATAATGGTCCTCGGCGTCAGCCTTGCCTAACCTCACTACAGAAAGCTCGACGGAGCCCCATGGTCAGCATCCAACTTGAATATGAAGGCGACCTGCACTGCCGCGCGGTCCACGGGCCTTCCGGCACCACGCTCGGCACCGACGCGCCCAAGGACAACCAGGGTCGTGGCGAAAGCTTCTCCCCCACCGACCTCGTAGCCACCGCGCTCGGCAGCTGCATGCTTACGGTCATGGGCATCCTGGCGCGCACGCTCGCGCTCGACATTACCGGTGCCACCGCGACGGTTGAGAAGGAGATGACGACCGCCGCACCTCGCCGCATCGCCGCCCTGCCCGTCCGCATCCATGTCCCGCAGCAGCTCAGCGCGGAAGACCGCCAGAAGCTCGAGCGCGCCGCGCACACCTGTCCCGTGCACAAGAGCCTGCATCCCGACATCTCGTCTCCAATCGAGTTCACCTGGGGCTAATCCCGCTCCTCCTCTGACAGCACCGCTGCAAAAAGGAAACCTTGAAAGATCTGTTGCGCATTGAAGCCGTCGCCGCCAGGCTGAACCTGAACGAATCGCTCTACGAGCGCCGCGGCCCAGTCACGGCCAAGCTCAGCCTGGACCTGCTGAACGGCCTGCCCGGCAGGACGAACGCGCCCGGCAAGCTCATCCTGGTCACGGCCACCACGCCCACGGTCTCGGGCGAAGGCAAGACCGTCACCTCGATCGGCCTCGTGCAGGGTTTGGAGCGCATCGGCAAGCGCGCCATCATCACCTCGCGCGAGCCCTCGCTGGGGCCCGTCTTCGGCATGAAGGGCGGCGCGGCCGGCGGCGGCAAGTCCCAGATCGAGCCCGCGGAGAAGATCAATCTCAACTTCCACGGCGACTTCCACGCCATCACGAGCGCGCACAACCTGCTCGCCGCGCTGATCGATTCACACCTCTTTCACGGCAACGACCTCGATCTCGACCCGCAGTCCGTCACCTGGCCGCGCGCGCTCGACATGAACGACCGCGCCCTGCGCAGCATCGTGGTCGGCGTGACCGCGCCCGGAAAAAAGCAGCGCGACGGCAGCAATCGTGCCTCCGGCTTCGTCATCACGGCGGCGTCGGAGATCATGGCCGTCATGTCGCTCGCCCACGATCTTGGGGACCTGCGCCGGCGCCTGGCGGCCATCGTCGTCGGGGCCAATCGCCAGGGTGAGCCGGTGCGCGCCGCCGACCTCGGCGCGGTCGGCCCCATGATGGCGCTGCTCGCGGAGGCGCTGCAACCGAACCTTGCCCAGACCAGCGATGGCACGCCGGCGCTCGTGCACTGCGGCCCCTTCGCCAACATCGCGCACGGCACCAGCTCCGTCGTCTCGCAGCGCATCGGCATGCTGCTGGCGGACTACGTGGTGAACGAAACCGGCTTCGCCTCAGACCTTGGCTTTGAAAAATTCATGGACCTGGTCATGCCGTCGTCCGGCATCCGGCCCGCAGTGGCCGTGCTGGTGACGACCGTCCAAAGCATGCGCAACCAGGGCGAAGGCGTCCTTGAGCAGGGATTTCCCAACCTCGAAAAGCACATCGGGATCGTGCAGGGGTTCGGCCTGCCGGTCGTGGTCGCGATCAACCGCTTCCCGCAGGATACCGACGCCGACCTTGCAACGCTCCGCCACTTCTGCGAGGCTCGCGGCGCTGCGGTCGAGCTTACGGAGGCCTTCACCCGGGGCGGCGAAGGGGCCGCGGACCTGGCCCGCAAGGTCGTCGAGGTGATCGAGGCGAATCCCGATCTGTCGCTGCGCACCACGTATGCCCTCACGGACTCGGTCGCGGAGAAGATCACCAGGGTCGCGCGCCAGATCTACGGTGCCGAGGACATCGAGCTGTCACCCCGGTCTATGGAAGACATCGCCCGCTACGAGCGCTGGGGCTACGGCGCTCTGCCGGTGTGCATCGCCAAGACCCAGTACTCGCTGACCGACGACCCCAAGCGCATGGGCGCACCCCGCGGCTGGACCCTGCACATTACCGAGGTAGGATTGTCCGCCGGTGCCGGGTTCCTCGTCGTCACCTCCGGCGCCATGATGCTGATGCCCGGCCTGCCCAAGGCCTCGCGCGCCATGAACATCGACGTCGACGCAGAGGGCGAGATTATTGGCATGTCTTAGGGCGAGGGACTTTCGTGCTAGTTCCCTTCAAGTTGAGCGTCGCAATCGTCGAAACGCAGATCCTACGGGATGACAACCAAAATACAAAGATGAATGCCGATTCTTGTTGTCATTCCGTAGCGCAGCGGAGGAGTCGGCGGTTGGGACCAGCACTCCACCTTCCGGATCATTGTCTTAGACGATTCAACCGTGGCAAGACGCAAAGGTCCGCGCTTTGCCACGGTACCGCTCTACTGGATCGCAAGCCCGATCGTCGACGTTGCTGAGATGGGCGCCCCGGACAACGTGCCGGCAGCGTTGATAGTGATCGTGTAGCTGCCGGTCGTCGTCCCGCCGCTCAAAGGAGCCGGGCCGCCGCCGCCACATCCGGTCGCCCCCGCGAGCAGGATGCCGGCCAGCAGCACCAGCAGCCAGTTCCATCTGCGTCGCGAACGGCGGCCGGCCAGGGGAAGCAGGCCAACCAGCAGCGCCGCGGCAACCAACCCTCCCGGAGTGCGCCCGCTCCACGCCGCCAGCACCGTGCGCTCAAGGCCATGCGGAGCCGTGGTGGTGAGCGCGAGCGTCGTCGTGGCGGTGCCTCCGGCAGCCAGCGTCACCGACGGGTTTGAAAGGCTGCAGGAGGGCGTGGCCGTGGAGGCTCCGCTCCCCGTGTACGCCACGCTGCAGGTCAGCGCCACCGGCCCGCTGAACACGCCGAGCGAGGTCAGCGTGAGCACGTCCGTGTTGCCCGTCGCGCTGCCCGCCGCAAAGGTGAGGCTGGCGGCTGCCGGCGTAATGCCGATCGGCGAGCCGACCACCACCACCAGTGCCGGCGAGGTCGAGCCGAGCGCGAAGGCGTCGCCCGCATAAACGGCCGTCAGCGAGTGCGTTCCCTGCGCCAGCGTGCCAAGCGACAGGTTCAGCGTCTGGCTCACGACGCCGCCCGCCTTGTTCAGGCTGAGGTTGCCGAGCGCGGCCGTGCCGTCGTACAGCGTAACGTTCGCCGCGGATGCGAAGATGGAAGCGGTCACCATAACGGTTACTGAAACGTTCGCCCCGGCGAGCACGCTGGTCGCGCCCGTCAGCGTGGTGCTGGAACTCCCGATGGTGACTGCCTCCGAGACCATCGGCGAGGTCGAGACCGCGTTGGCGCCATCGCCCAGGTAGCTGGCCGTGAAGTTGTAGGTGCCGACGGAGAAGTAGTAGCCTTTCAACGTCGCCGTGCCTTTGAAGACCGGGACGGTCGAAAGGAGGCTGGTGCCATAGTAGAAGGCGACGCTGCCGGTGGGCGCCGTCCCGCTCTGCGTGATGACGGCGGCGGTGAAGGTAAGGCTCTGGGTCGTTTGGGCGGGGGTTGGCGTGACGGTAAGCGCGGTGTTGGTGACGCCCGTTCCGATGACCACGGTCAGCGTAAGCGGCAGCGCAGTCGAAGCGGCAAAGGTGCCATCCCCCGAGTACGCCGCCGTCACCAGGTTGGTGCCGACCGGCAGGTTGTTCGCCGCGGTCAGCGTGGCCGTTCCACCGGCGGAGATCGCCAGGGTCGAGCCGAACGCCGTGCCGTTCACATAGAACTGCACCGTTCCCGTGGGCACGGTTATGGCGGCCTGGACGGCGGCCACGGTGGCGGTGAAGGTCAGGCTGGTGTTGGCGGGGATGTTGCCCTGGCTGCCGCTCAGCGTGGTTTTGGTAGGCGCGTTCACCCCCACGGCCGCGGTCAGAAACTTGCCGATATCCAGCGAACCCCACCCGGTCGCCAGGTCGAAGCCCGTCGTCAGAACATAGCCGGGCTGGCCGCCGGTCAGCGCGGTCGGGCTGGGCGTGCTGTTGTTGCACATGCTCGGGATGGCGGCGCTGCAGTTGGTCACACCGCTCGAGGCGATGGTCGCATCGTGGAAGACGCCATTCGCCGAGTTGGCCGCCAGCTTATAGATCAGCGGGTTCAGATTGCCTTGCGAGCCCTCCGATTGCTGGTTCAACAATGCCGTCACCGCGGCCATTCCCGGTGCCGCGGCGGAGGTGCCGGAGAAGTAAACGAACGGAAAGCTGCCCGAGGCAGACGCCACGCACGAGCCGCCCGTTCCGGTCGAGCCCGCATAGCAGCCGAAGTAGCCGTCGTGGCCCGCGCCCGAGAAGCTCACATCCGGCACATCGCGGAAGCCATCGGCCGGAACGCCCGTGCCGGCCTGGTAGTAGGGCTTGGCCGTGTAGATGCTTACGCCGCCGCCGCCCGCGGTGACGACGTAGCTGGTCACGCCGTTCGAGGTGAGGGTCGGCTCGTTCCACGCGCCTTCCGGAATATAGCTCAGTGCGGACGTGCGATTCGCGTTGTTGGTGCTGTTCCAGTACGTGCTCGGGCTGGCCGTGTCGTTGAACTCGGTCGCGCCCACGCAGGTGGTGTGCGCGCTCGAGCAGATGTAGTTGATGCTGGCAAATTGGGTCGCCGGTGCCTGAGCAAATTGCGCGTCGCACGTGGCCACGCCGGAGTCCGCGGAGGAGACGAAGACCGAGATGCCCTCAGCGGCGGCCTGCGAGAACAGGTTGGCGTAAAGATTGACGTTGCTCAGCCCGGCATTGGCCTCGCACGCGCCGAAGCTGATGTTCATCACCGGATCCATCACGGTCTGAACGTTGTACTGGATCGCCGCACGCAGGCCGCCGGACGCATTGGTCGCGACGATCAGGTCGATCTGCGCTCCGGGCGCGGAGCCCGCCACGCGCTGCACGTCCAGGGTCGCCTCGGTCTGGTCGCCGGTGTACGTCAGTCCGGGGTCAGCCGTGCCGGGCGGGATGATGACGTGGGGCAGCTTCGCCGGCAGGCCCACGACGGCCTGGAAGTTGGTCACGTCGGCGGCCAGCACCTGCGAGCGCCCGATGATGGCGACCTTCTGCCCGGTGCCGTCGGTCGCGGTCGTCGCCTGCGAGGGAACGTCATAGATGATCGCGAAGTCGCCCGGCGCGAGGTAATGGTTGCCGGAGGAGGTCGTCAGGGAGGGATGCGCGACGGGCTGGGCGCTGCTCGCCTGCGGGCCTGCCGTGCCGTTCACCACGCCCATACGGTTCATCGGCTGGTCGGGAATGTCGGACAGGCCGGCGATGCCCTGGACCAAGGCGGTGAACGCGGTCGGAATCGCCGGCTCGCTGGCGGCCGAGAGGTGCGGCGTGGCGGCCACGCCCACCGCGCCGGACACGTTGAACAGCCGGAAGCTGGTGGAAAGCGCCTGCGCGGCGGTCGCCACAGGAGCGGATACCCGCACAAAGGTCCGGCTGGGCGTCACTTCGTCGAGATGGAACCCCTGCGCGGTGAGCCACGCGGTCAGCACGTCGAGATCGGCCTGCGCCGGCCCGTAGACCTGCCCGATCTGCTGTGCGGTCAGCCACTGGTGGTAGCGCGCATTGCCGGGCGTCTGCTGGTCGAGCAACAGCTGGTCGAACGCCGCCTGCACCGCGGGCGCGCGCTCGAGCACAAAGTCGAGGTGCAGCATCGTGCTGTTGTCGGCCGGCCCCGCGTCCAGGGCGGAGTTCGCCCACACCGGCAGGTGCCCGCTCAGCCGCGTAGACGCGCGCAGATCGGCCTGCGCAAGCGCGCTCTGGGCGGTCGCGGTCCCCGCCCGTGAAGTCTGTGTGGCGTAGGTCTGGGCCCCCAGGTTCAGGGTTGCGGGCAGGAGGATTGCGGAGCTCAACAGGAAGCGGCGTACCCGGCTGGCAGACATGGAGACCCCAAAGGAAGAAGAGTGTGTGGCGTGTGGCTCCACTGTATCTCAGGCGACAGTGAAGTGGCATAAAAATCGTCAGCCACGAAAGAATCGTTCGCCGCTGCCTTCGCGTCCTAGCGAGGAAGAGGGGACCATGATGGAAAAGGTGGAATCGGTCTGGGACTACCCACGGCCTCCGCGGCTGGAGCGCACGTTGCGGCGCATCCGCATCCTACAGGGCGGCGTCGTGCTGGCGGATACGCACGACGCATGGCGCGTGCTCGAAACCAGCCACCCGCCCGTCTACTACCTGCCGCCGGCCGCGCTGGCGATGGATCTGCTCGAGCGCTCGAGCGCGCGCCAGAGTTTTTGCGAGTTCAAAGGCCTCGCCGAGTACTGGAGCTTTGTCGGCGGCGCGCAGGATGTTGCCTGGTCCTACCCCCGGCCGACGCCTGCCTTCGCCGCGCTCGCCGGCCACCTGGCCTTCTACGCCAGCCGCGTGGATGAGTGCTGGGTCAACGACGAACGCGTGGTCCCGCAGGAGGGCGACTTCTACGGCGGGTGGATCACGAGCGATCTGCGAGGGCCCTTTAAGGGCGGCGTTGGAACCCGGGGCTGGTAAACCTGCGCAGCAGCACCGGAGAAAACGTCACCAGGAACACCGCCAGCTCGACCAGCAGCAGAGCCGGCCGCGTCCGGTGCAGCGCGGACACAGTCCAGGCGAGCAGCACCCAGAACGCCATATCGGCCGAGGCCGCGACGTAAACCCAGTCGGAAAACTTGTGCTGGTCGTGAACGAAGTTCATCCGGCCCAGCGGCGGGTAGGTGGTCTCGGGCGTGAGCGTAAGGCGCAGCAGCGCTACCGGAAGCAGGTTCAACACCAGCACCATCGCCAGCCACGCGCCGGCAAGCGCCGAATGCCGCGGCTCGACCCACCACGTGGCGAGCACGGTGAGCAGCACATTGAGCGTCGCGCCGGCGTTGACCACCGCAGGAAAGTGCAGCATGTCAGTCAGGCGATTCATCTGGTTGAGCGGCTTTTCGGTGGCGTGCATGCTGGCTCCGGGTGCGTGTCGGGAAGGCTATCGGCGAGCCCGCAGCGGCTCCAACTGGCGCTTGAGCTCACCATAGCCGGCATCGGAGACGGCACCATGCGTAGTGTAGCGAACCTGTCCCTCGGGGTCCACGATCACGACATAGGCGTCATCCTTGGAGCTGTCGGCGAAGCTGGTCGCGGACTTCCACTCCGCTTCGTGCTCGGTCACGGTGAGAAAGTGCGGCTGCGCGCGCTCCGGCACGGTCTCCCGGATCTTTTTGAGCACATAGCCCCGCAGCAGGCGAGGCACCGCCTCCAGCTCCGCGACCTCGAAGTAGCCGACATCCTGCGCGTCCCGGTAGTCCGGCGCCAGCCGCCGCCCCCAGGCCGCAACCTCCTCGCGCGAGCCCTGCGAGAAGCCGATGACGATCACCGTCGGCCGGCCATGCAGGTCCTCCGGCAGGTTGACGGCCGTGCCGCTGAGCAACTGCGCGTGCACCGCCGGCAGCGTGGGCGCGTTCGGCGCAGCGAGCAGCGTGAAAAGACCCGCGCAGGGAATAAGCAGTCTCATAGTCCAAGGTAGATGCAAGTTACGCGTCCTGGGTGCACGCTTGTTAAAGCGATGGTCGTTAGGCAAAGAAGTTTTACTGGGTTTGGACCCATCGTACCCACAAGCTGTCAGCGTAGTACTGGTGCCGGCGATATCAGGAGCAACAATTTAGTCCGCTCACCGCGCCTGACTTAGCAATACCCGCAGCGGGCTGATCTTCCTCCGCTCGCTCTGCTGGACCTGCCAGAGATTGAAGTTGTTCTGCATCGTAAGCCAGAACTCGGGAGAAATATTGTCGAAGGCCTCAGACAGCTTGACCGCCGTGCTGGCCGAGATGCCGGCGCGACCGTTCAAGATCATCGAGAGATTGGCGCGGGTCATTCCCAGATGTTCGGCAAGCGCGGTAATGGTGAGCTCCGGCTGCAGATACTGCTGAAGAATGCTGCCGGGATGAGCCGGGTTGAACATACGCATAAGTCTCCCGTCTACGAACGGCTACGCTTGCGGGCGCGAACGAAGCTCGACACCGTAAACCAGCCGAACAACACCAGCATCCCGGCGGCGAACCAGACGTGCTGCCGGGCGGCACCGGCGGCGGCAAAGTCCTGGTGGTGGCGGTAGAGCTCCATCGCGGCCGTGAGCGCGAAGATGCCAAAGAACACCCCTGTAAGCTCCAGCCACAGCACGCCGGACGCGCGGGCGACGGGGCCCCAGATCGCCTGGCCGAAGCGTTTGCCCTCGCGCTTGACGGTCACGGACGTGGTGCGCGCCTGGCTGAGGTTCTGGCGGACGCGGACGCGGGCGCCGGCCTGTCGCGTGACTCTCGGGTCAGGCGCGACGGCGGCGTCGGCTGCCCGCCAGAGCGCCTTGCCCGCCTGCCGGGCCCCGAAACCGAGCGCACGGCCGAATCGCACCTTGTCCATGTCCCCTAGTGTAAACGCTCGCGCGCGGGCCAACCGCAACGTGCCGCGCGCATCCTACAGGCATTGGTTTGAAGGAGAATGTAACGATGAAAAGCTTTCTGTTCCTGCTCGGCGGTTTCACTCTCGGCGTGGCTTACCTGATCGCGACGCAGCGGCGCACAGCGGCCCTGCAGGTCCCCGCTCCTGTGGAAGACCTGGCCCACAAGCTGCAGGATGCCTGGGCGGACCACCACACGGTGGTGTAAGTGGCCAGTGCTGAAGTGATTGCACCCGCACGTTGGGAGGCGTAATCTGTTGTTGAAGGCGTCTTCCACGGAAGCCGGAGGTGTCATTGAACCAAAAGGTTAAGAACCTCATCCAGAAGCTCGGCGAAGCGATTCATGAGTCCGTGTCCGAGTCGGAACACATCGCCGGCGTCGTCAAAAACATTCGCGAGCAAGGATTTGACGTCCTGCTGATGCTCGAAGCAACCATCGGCCTGAACGAGGTGGAGAACGACGAGGAAGAGGCCGGTCAACCGCTGCGGCTGACCGCGGGCGACGCCGATCCTGTTACCTTTTCCTCAAACGATGTCTCGTTCCTGAAATCTCTCCGCATCACCTTGCCGGACGATCTGAGCTCCACCCACGAAACGACCTAGCCCTTGAGAACCTACCGACGCGCGCCCGGAGCCACACTGCCGGGCGCGTTTGTTTTTGGCTGAGCTTTGGCCGGAGCGTGGTACTGTGGGAACGCCAACGTATGTAGTTATTTCAGCATCAGAAGTCTAGTTGCCGACGAGTGCCCGAACGGCCGATTCGCATCCACGGGTTTGCAAGGGGAAGTGCACATGAGAGATTGCCTGGGTGTCCTGCTCGCCGGCGGTGCCGGTGAACGGCTGTTTCCGCTGACCCGAGACCGCGCCAAGCCGGCCGTTCCGTTTGCCGGCCAATACCGCATCATCGACATCACGCTTTCCAACTGCATCAACTCCGACCTGCGCCACGTCTACATCCTCACGCAATACAAGGCGCTTTCGCTGAACCGCCACATCCGCGAAGGCTGGGGGCCGGTGGTCGCGAACGAGCTGGGCGAGTTTATCGAGATCCTGCCGCCCATGCAGCGCGTCTCGAAGAGCTGGTACCAGGGCACGGCGGACGCGGTCTACCAAAACATCTATTCGATCGGATCCGAAGAGCCGAAGTACGTCATCATCCTCTCCGGCGATCACATCTACAAGATGAACTACGCGCGCATGCTGCAGCAGCACATGGACTCGGGCGCGGAGGTCACGCTGGCGACGCTGCCGATCCGGCCCGATGAGGTCTCGCAGTTCGGCGTGGTCGAGGTCGCGCGCAACGGCGAGGT
This sequence comes from uncultured Acidobacteriaceae bacterium, assembly GCA_964249685.1. Taxonomy (GTDB): domain Bacteria; phylum Acidobacteriota; class Terriglobia; order Terriglobales; family Acidobacteriaceae; genus Edaphobacter. The sequence continues at coordinate 9,283 of CAXUDC010000052.1, read as the reverse complement.
GCTGGGCTTTGAAGAGAAGCCGAAATCCACCGACTTCCGCTCGCCCTTCATTCCGGACATGGTGGACGCGTCCATGGGCATCTACATCTTCAACACGGACGTGCTGCTGCCGGAGCTGATCAAGGACGCCGAAAACCCCGACTCCAAGCACGACTTCGGGCACAACATCCTGCCCGGCATGCTGGGCCGCAGCAAGATGCACGCCTTCAACTTCGTCGACGAGAACAAGCAGAACGCTCTTTACTGGCGCGATGTCGGCACGCTCGACGCTTATTATGAGGCCAACATGGATGTCGCCGGCGTGACGCCGGTGTTCAACCTGTACGACAAGTCCTGGCCGATGCGCACGCGCGCGTACCAGTATCCGCCGGCCAAGTTCGTCTTCGGCGAGATCGGCCGCACGGGCATGGCGATCAACTCCATCGTCGCGGCAGGAACGATCGTCTCGGGGTCGGTGGTGCGGAACTCGGTCGTCTCGCAGGATGTCCGCGTCAACTCGTACTCGGATGTGGACTCGTCGATCGTGTTCTCGCACGTCAACATCGGACGTCATTGCAGGATTCGTCACGCGATCATCGACCGCGACGTGCACATCCCGGATGGCACGGTGATCGGCTACGACCCGAATGAAGACAAGAAGAACTACTTTGTGACCCCTTCCGGATTGACGATCGTGACGCGGGACTACTCCGTCTACGAGAACCCGGTCAGCCAGGAGTTCATGGAGCGTGGCAGCGGTTTCTAGGAACGGAACACAGAGGACACGGAGAAAAGCCACACAGAGATCACTGCCTGTGAACTCTGTGTGGCTTTTCTCTGTGCTCTCCGTGTTGAGCCTTACCGTTTGCCGATGCGATAAATAATACCGCCCGAGAACGCGCCAAACTCCCGCGTCTCGGTCCCCAGGTGCTCGAACACCAGGTCTGGCGAGAGGCGGAACGCAATCCTCTTCGAGTAATTGAAGTCCACCGAGCCGCCGACCGCGCCTGTAAAACCCGTGCGGTTCGTATAAAGCCCAACGTAAAGGTCCTGGCGCGCAGTCTCAGTGAAATTGCCGTGCATCGCGCCCGCATAGGCGTGGTAGCTGATAGCGGCAAACTGGTTCTTGGGTCCGCGATACTGCACGCCTCCCATGCCGGTGTACTGCACGACCAGCGGTCGGCTCAGGTCGGAGTTGGGGAAGACCTGCGTGGTGCCGGCGCCGCCGCGGAAGTCCACCGCCACGCCCAGCCGGCCGGTGATCCAGCGCGTGCCGGTCACTTCGACGTTGCCGAAGATCATCTTCTTGGGCAGTTGCTGGCCGGCCTGGAAGGTCTCGAGCCCGATCGCGCCGTAGATCTCGTACTTGTTGTCGTAGGTGACGGGCGGCTTGGCGGCGAGCTTGCCGGAGGCGGTGATGCTGGGCTGGTAGACCGGTTGCTGCGGGCTGGCGCTTTGGCTGCTGGAACTCTGGGGCGTCGTCGGAGCCGTAGCTGGCGTCTGGCCGTTAGCGCTAGCGGCCGCGAGGGCGATCGTGGCGGCAAGGGCCAGGGTCATCGAAAAAGTCTGCATCGTGGTCTGTCTTCCAATCCGGCTTGCTGAGGCTGTCTTAACTGGTCTAAGTATAACGTCCGGTGCGGTACAGGTTGGACTCCTACGCATCCAATAGGGTGCGTGCTCCGTCAGACAGAGGGAAGTGCGATAATAACGTGTCGGTCGCGAGCGGCCGGCAACTGGAGACTCAGATGGGCGAACTCTTTACAGGACCTCACCTTTTGTTCATCGCCGTGATTGTGATCGTGCTGTTTGGCGGCAGCAAACTCCCCGAGCTCGGCAAGGGCCTGGGCGAAGGGCTGAAGGGCTTCAAGGACGGGCTGAAAGGCACGCCGGACGAGCCGAAGCCAGGCGCCACCGCGCATACCGTTACCCCGGCCGCCAAGCAGGAAGCCGACACAATTGTGAAGCAGTAGTTTGTAGCCGAGCCTGCGCCGGGCACGAGGTATCGATGAACGTGAAGTCCCCGTGGTTGATTGCGCCGCATGCGAAGGTCAAGCTGTCCAAGATCGACCCGTCCACCGACGGCGGCGTCACCGCGGAGACCGCTGCCGTCTCGCTCACCGGCCACCGCAAAAAGCTGGCCGCGCTACAGGAGGTGCTGTACGCCGGGCAGGATCGGTCGGTGTTGATCGTGCTGCAGGGCATGGACACGGCCGGCAAGGACGGCACGATCTCGCATATCTTCTCTGGAATCAACCCGCAGGGCTGCGACGTGGCCAGCTTCAAGGTGCCCACGCCGCTTGAGGCGCGTCACGACTTCCTCTGGCGCTGCCATGCGAGAGTGCCCGCCAAGGGCATGATGACGATCTTCAATCGGTCGCACTACGAGGATGTGCTTTCGCCCGTGGTGCATAAGGCGATCGGCCACAAGCAGGCGCGGCGGCACATGGACGAGATCAACCAGTTCGAGCAGATGCTGGTCGACAACGGGACCGTGGTGCTGAAGTTTTTCCTGCACATCTCGAAAGATGAGCAGAAGGAGCGGCTGCAGTCGCGGCTCGACGACCCCGAAAAGCTCTGGAAGTTCTCGGCGGCGGATCTGAAAGAGCGCGGCTTCTGGGACGACTATCAGACCGTGTATGAGGACGTGCTGGAGCGTACGAGCCGGAAGGATGCCCCCTGGTTTGTGATTCCCGCAAACCACAAGTGGTATCGCAACCTGGCGATCTCGCGCATCCTGGTCGACGCGCTTACCCCGCTCAAGCTGAAGTATCCGGAGCCTACCGTGGATCCGAAGACGATCAAACTGTAGCGTTGTGCCGCTTCAACCGGAGATTCCTCCGCTTTTCGCTACGGAATGACAACAAAGTACAGATACCGCTCTCGTTGTCATTCCGTAGCGTAGGAACGACAACAAAAGCGGGGATTGTGTATTTTGTTGTCATCCCGTAGGGATTGCGGTTCGAACCAGCACTCACCCCAAGGCAATCACCTACAAAGAAATAAGCGCCACGGCAGCCGTCGCAACTCCCATACCGGTTAACTGACGCGCAGACAGCTTCTCTTTCAGCAGCCAACCGGCCAGCAGGATAGTCGACGCGGGATAAAGCGAGGCGAGAACCGCGGCGACATCCAGGCGCCCAGCGCGGGTGGCAGCGACGAAGAGCAGGTTGCCGGAGGTATCGAAGAGTGCAGTAGAAAGGGCCCAGGAGACCACCGTGCGGTCGATCGCAACGAGGGTCCCGCGGCCGACGAGCGCCAGCAGCAGACCGCAGGCGGCGAGCGAGCCCATGCGCGCGTTGGCCATGGGCCAGAAGAGGCCGGCGGGGCTGGCGAACTTGAGCGCGGTAAAGTAAAGGCCGAAGCCGGCTCCGGCTCCGATGGCGAGCGCCATGGTGGTGGACTCCTCGCGCTCTGCGGTGCCGGCCGCGATGAGCCAGATGGCGATGCCGGCGACCAGGAAGCCGACGAGCCGGCGCGGGCCTGGCGAACCCTCGGTCAAAGAAGAGACGAGGGCGGGGATGGCGGCGGCGAGCACTCCGCTGACCGCCGCGGAGGCCCCCATGGCTCCGCGGGAGAGCGCGATGTAGAAGGCGGCGAGCGAAAGTCCGCCGAAGACGCCGGCGGCCAGGCCCCAGGCCAGGGTGGCACCGTGGGGGAAGGGGTCGCGGTGGAAGGAGAGGATCGTCAACAGGACGAGGAGGCTGACGAAGTGGCTGAGGAGCAGGACGCGCAGGGCGGCGGAGACGGTGCCGCCGGCGCGCTTGACGGCCATGCCGCCGGAGAAGTCGCCTATGCCCCAGAAGGCGGCGGAGCAGAGGGCGAGGAGGGTGTTGCCGGGGAGCCAGTCAGGCATTGGTTTGTTCTCGCCTGTGTGTGGCGGATCCTAGAGGCTTACCCCACGATAACCGGGATGAGACTGCGGTGATCATGGGGCACCCCTGTGCTTATTGGTTGGTTGCTGGGGGTTGCGGGAGGGCCTGGGGGGTGGGGTAGTAGCCCTTCTTGGCGATGACGGTCAGGTTGGGACGCAGGACGCGGACCTCGTTGGTGCGGAACTTGCCGTCGGTGAGCGGCTCCTGCGAGTAATAGCCAAGCGTGTACTGGGTGCGGACCTCCTCGGTGATGCGGGCGAAGCTGGTCTCGATGCCCTTCTGGCGATACTCGGCGTAGAACTCGCCGCCAGTGGCCTTGGTGTAGACGGGCAGGATGTTGTCGCGCATCATGAGCGGCAGGTGGAGAGAGTCGACGAAGCCGAGACCGGAGAGGGAGGAATCGCCGACGAGGGTGGCGTAGATGCCGATGTTGTTGGCCTGGCAGTAGCGGATGACGTCTTTGGCCTTGGCGTTCGAGCCGTATTCCTTGCCGTCGGAGATGACATAGATGATGCGGCGGCGTCCGCGTGCGGCCTTCGCAAGGGACTGGGCGGCGGCGAAGATGCCGTCGTTCAGGGTGTGGACCTCGCGCTCGACCTGCGCCGGACCCTGGCGGCTGCCAACGCTGCGGTTATTGGACAGAGGCGTAAGGTTGTCCTCCGCGCCGCCGTTGATGCTGATCCCTCCGCCCAGGGCCTCGCCCGGAGCGTAGTACATGCGCTCGTTTCCGGTCGCCTTGCTGAGCTCGATGGCCTGGGTCAGGCGAGGGCTTTGGCCCCCGGTCGCCTTCGTAAGCTGCTTGGTGCCATGGTTGTAGGTGAACACCGAGACATCGTCGTAGGGGGTGAATGCAGCCTGCAGGGCTCCGAGCGACGTGTTGACGCGGGCCATGGTCTGGAAGTCGAGGCTGTTATCGACGACCAGCGCGACCGAGAGCGGGAAGGGATCGACGGTGAAGTTGGTGATGTGCTGGCGGACGCCGTTTTCATAAATGCGGACGTCGCGCCACTCCAGCCCGGGAACGAGCCTGCCCTTGCCGTCTTTCACAAGGAAGGGGATCTCTACAAAATTGGCACGCAAAACAAGAGTCGTCCCCATGAAGTCGGAGGCCTTGGTGTCGGGAATCGGCTCTTTGCTGTCGTCGGGCTCGGCCGGGGTGAGCGGCGGCGTGGCGGAAACAGGCCCGGCGGGCAGCGCATCGGCCGGGGCAGTGCCGTTCGACGTGGCGGTCGTGCCGGAGCCGGGGGCGATGGGGCCGAGCGTGGGTGCCAGGGTCTGGGTGCCGGTCTGCGGCCTGGGCGCGTCGGGAATCTGGTCCTTCTGCTGCTGAGCTGTCCCGGTGCCGGCCTGCTGCGCCATCATCATCAAGGCCATCGCGCCCGTAATCAAAATCTCTTTCATGTGTTTTCCCTTGCTCCGCGGCTAGCCCTGTCGTGAGTCGATCCGTGATCAAGACTATCAGGATCGTCCGGCGCGTCGGTGCAGCTTTCACGTTGGACGCAGCAGACCCCCGGGCCGTTGCTGTCGGCGCACGGGCAGGCTTCGTTTTCCGGCCTACTTTGCGCCGGAATCCGCGTCTATATTCACATGCGTTGCTCTCTGCTTGCCGCCTCCGCCGTTTTAGCCCTTGCCTGCGTCTCCGGTCTGCGTGCCCAGGAGGCACCTTCGCCCACCGGCCCCCCGCCGAAATCGAGCGCCCCCGCCCCGCAGGAAGACGAGCGAAACGACCTGCAGACGCTGAAGATCGGGACGAACCTGGTGAACTTGTACTTCTCCGCGCGCGACAAGAACGGGTTCGTGACCGACCTGAAGAAGGAAGACTGCGCGGTAGCGGAGAACAAAGTCCCGCAGACGATCAAGAACTTCACCCAGGAAAAGAAGCTGCCGCTGACGATCGGCATTCTGCTGGATACGTCGGGGTCGCAGACGAACGTGCTGTCGCTCGAGCAGGAGGCGGGGGCGGAGTTTTTGAAGGACGTGATTACGCCCAAGGATGAGGCGTTCCTGATCTCGTTCGATATCAACGTGGATCTGCTTGCGGACTATACCAATTCGCCGAAGGAGCTGCGACGGGCGCTGGACAAGGCGAAGATCAATACGGGCGCGGGAACCGGGTCGGTGACGGGAAACTCGACCCCCAAGGGCACGCTGCTGTACGACGCGGTGTACCTGGCGGCGCATGACAAGCTGCGCGCGGAGGCCGGGCGCAAGGTGCTGGTGATGCTGACCGACGGCGGCGAGCAGGGGTCGCAGGAGACACTGAGGACCGCGACCGAGGCGGCACAGAAGGCGAACGCGATCATTTACGTCATTTTGATCGCCGACCGCGGCGGGTTCGGGCAGTTTTCGATCGGCGGCAGCCGCGAGATGGAGCAGCTGACCCGCGACACGGGCGGGCGCGTGATCAACGTGGGGAACAATGGGGGCAAGCTGGGTGCGGCATTCGAGCAGATCCAGGATGAGCTGCGGACGCAGTATCTGCTGAGCTATACGCCGAAGAACCAGGAGTTCGATGGGAAGTTCCGGCCGATCAACCTGGATTGCGGGAGCCTGAAGGTGGATACGCGGAAGGGGTATTACGCGATCCCGGAGGGGGACACGCGGGATTAGGTGGCTGCGGTAGAATAACGCTGAGGGTCCCAAATGGGAGCAATCGACGAAACTCGGAAGGTACTGCAGGACATCATTGCGCCCGATCTAAAAGCGATCGATGCGCGGATTACTGCGCTAGAGAAGCGGCTGGATTATCGGGTTGATGGCTTGGACAAGCGGATCGACGGGCTTGAGAAGCGAATGGACCAACGTTTCAGCGACGCAGAAAAGCGCGAGAGCGACCGATTCAGCGCTTTGAACGATAAGATCGACTTGAAGCACGAAGTGATGTTGTCTCAGTTCAAGAATCTGGCGGACATGGTCAACCATAATCTTGACCTGGACCGGCGTGTGGAGAGGATTGAACTCGGGATGGCCCAGGGCGCGAAGGAACGGCTGTTGGAGCGTACTGCGTGACAGATCTCAGGCGTCCATGACGCCCGAGTAAACGGCCATCCCGGCCACTGCGTCGACCCCCATCGCGTCGAGTTCTTCGACCTCGCTCGCGGCCTTGATGCCGCCGGCGACGATTAGCTGCTTCGCGGTGCAGGCGCGCAGGATGGCTGCGACTTCCGTAGGGAAGCCCTGCATGGTGCCCTCGGTGTCGACGTGCGTGTAGAGGAAGGCGGCGCAGCTGTCTTCGAGCCAGGTGACGGCTTCCTCGGGGGTCAGGTCGACGGAGTCCTTCCAGCCCTTGACCGCGACCTTGCCGGCCTTGGTGTCGACGGCAAAGCAAAGGGCTTCTTCGCCGAGAGCCTGCTTGAGGGACTCGGCAAACTCGAGCTTGATCAGCTTGTGTTTGCGCTTTTCACCGTCCGCGGCCGGGCCGAAGAGGGAGGAGCCGAAGATGACGCGTTTAGCCCCGGCGTCGAGAAGACGTTGCCCGTCTTCCACGCTGCGGAGCCCTCCGCCTACCTGGCACGGAAGGCGTTTGGCGATCATCTCGATGAGCGCCGTATTTTCGCCCTGGCGCATAGCGGCGTCGAGATCGATCAGCTGCACCATGGGGTATTTGGCGAAGCGCTCAATCCAGTAGTTGAAGTCGTCGAAGGCGAGCTTGAGCTTTTCGCCCTGAACGAGCTGGACGATGCGGCCGCTCATGAGGTCGATGGAAGGGATAAGCATGTGGATCTCCTTAGCAGGGCAGGCGGACGCTGACGCCGGCTGCTGCGAGTTCGGCTTTCAGGGCGCGGGAATCGGTAACGCCGAAGTGGAAGATGCTGGCGGCAAGGGCGGCGTCGGCCCTTCCCTCGCCGAAAACTTCAACAAAATGCCCGGCTGAGCCCGCGCCGCCGGAAGCGATAACGGGGATCTGGACGGCGGCCGAGACGGCGGCGGTGAGCTCGCAGTCGAAGCCGGAGCGCATGCCGTCGGTGTTCATGCTGGTCAGCAGGATCTCGCCGGCGCCGCGCTGCTCGGCCTCGCGGGCCCAGTCGACGACGCGCAGGCCGGTGGGCTTGCGTCCGCCGGCGACGTAGACCTCGGCGTCTTCCACGCCGCGCGGGCCCCGGCGCGCGTCGATGGCGACAATCACGGCCTGCGCACCGAAGCTCGCGCCGATCTCGCCGATGAGCGCGGGGCGCGCGACGGCGGCGGAGTTGATCGAGACCTTGTCCGCGCCGGCGGCAAAGACCGCTTCAGCATCTGGCGCCGAGCGCACGCCGCCGCCGACAGTAAAGGGCACAAAGAGCTGCGCGGCGGTCCGGCGCACCGTGTCGAGCAGCGTGCCGCGGCCTTCGTGGGTGGCGGTAATGTCGAGCAGCACGATCTCGTCCGCGCCGGCCGCGGCGTGCCGGTGGGCGAGCTCGGCGGGGTCGCCGGCGTCGATGATGTCGACGAACTGGACGCCCTTCACGACGCGTCCGTCGCGAACGTCAAGGCAGGCGATGACGCGTTTGGTCAGCACTTAGCCGAGCCTCGTGGGGACCGCGTCGGGGATGTCGGTTTGTTCACCTTCGCAGACGATGCGTGCGAGGGTGTCGCCGGGCTCGATTTCGTCGCCGTGCTCCGTTAGCCACTCGACGAGCAGGCCCTGGCGCGGAGCGGGGACGTGCCACTCCATGGCGCCGTCGGTGAGGGTGCAGACGGCCTGGCCGGTGCCGACGAGCGAGCCCGCCGGGATGAGCTGCTGGATGAACTCGCGCGGCGGTTCGCCGGCGGCGATCTTCAGTTCGTACAGGAACGGCATTGAGGGACCTCTGGTGAGTACGTGGTGGAAGCGTGGGACTTCAGTCCCACGAATAAGTTGATCGCAAATCAATGGGCTTTAGCCCTGGCGCTGTTTACGGACCGATTAGACCTTTCTTAGAGCTCCACGAAGTTCTTGAGGACGGCGAGGCCGATAGCGGCGGATTTTTCCGGGTGGAACTGCACGCCCATGACGTTGTCGCGCTCGACCACGCCCGTAAACGCCCCGCCATAGTGCGTGGTGGAGGCGGTGGCGTCGACCAGCGGCGCGCGCCAGGAGTGGGTGTAGTAGACGAAGCCGCCGGGCGCGATGCCGCGCAACAGGCGCGAGTCCGGGCGGAGGGTGTCGAGCGAGTTCCAGCCGACATGGGGTGACTTGATCCCCTCGGGAAAGTGCTCGCAGCGGCCCGGAAAGTGCCCCAGGCCGGGGGTCTCGGGGGCCTCGGTAGAGCCTTCGAAGAGCCACTGCAGGCCCACGCAGACACCCAGGAAGTTGGCCCCGGAGCCGATGGCCTCGCGGACGGCTTCGGTAATCCCGAGATTGCCGAGGAGGGCCGTTGCGCGGAAGTGACCCACACCGGGAAGGACGATCTTGCCGGCTTTGGCGATGACGGCAGGGTCCTGCGTCACGGTCGTCTGCGCGCCGAGGTAGT
>CAXUDC010000051.1:8144-19371 GCA_964249685.1 uncultured Acidobacteriaceae bacterium | reverse complement strand
GCGAGGCGGTGGCCGTCGGTTGCGACCATGGCCATGGATTCGGCCTTGAGGACGAGCAGGGCGCCGTTGAGGGTGTAGCGGGATTCCTCGTTCGAGATGGCGAAGATGGTTTTGGAGACCATGTTTTTGAGGCTGGGGACGGAAATTCTGGTGCCGCCGGCGGCGGGAAACTCGGCTACCTGGGGGAAGTTGGCGCGGGCCATGCCGACCATCTTGGTGTTGGAGCGGCCGGCGCGAATCTGCACCCAGTGATTGTCCATGAGCTTGATGGAGATGTCGCCTTCGGGCAGCAGGCGGATGTAGTCGTAAAGCTTGCGGGCGGGGATGGTGCAGGCGCCGGGCCGCTTGACTTTGGCCGGGCAGCTGGTCTTGAGCGACTGGTCGAGGTCGGTGGCGGTGATGGTGAGGCGGCCGCCGCCTTCGCCTTCGGTGGTCGCTTCGAAGAGGAAGTTCGAGAGGATGGGGATGGTGGTCTTGCGCTCGACGACGGACTGGGCGGCGGTGAGCTCGCGGAGGAGCTCGGCGCGGGACACGGTGATCTCGAGGTTGCCGGTGGGCACGACGGCGGGGGAGGTGGGCATCTCGGTAATCTCGGTGTCGGTGGGCACGGGGTTTCTCCTGGGTGAGGGGTGTCGGGAAAACACCAGACCTCCTGATTCTAGGGCTCGGGAGGGCGTTTTCGCGCGACAATCGCTTGTGGGAAAGTGCGGCGCTTTGTGGGAGGCCTGCGGAGCTGAACCTGCCTGCCCTGGGGTACGGTCTCTAAGAATAGAGATAAAGGAAAGAAGAGAAACAGAAGTAGAAACTAGGGAGGGCTGAAATGTGGAAGAACGATCTAAAGGCAATGCCTTGTTGGGGATAGGTTGGTGTCCAGGTTTCCAAAAACGGCTGCCGGCGGGACGAAGGAGGCGGACAGGTGGGACCGGTGCCGGGGACCGGTCCCAGCTCTTCCCGGTTCTGCACAGTGGGTTGGCCGCGGGAGCGTGAAGAGTGGGTCTGCGGGTTGGGAAGCAGGGGTAAGTGTTGCAAGGAAACGGTTTGCGGGGACTCTCTTTTGCAGCGTTTGCGGCGTGGGGCAAGGAAAAGTGGGACCAGAGGGCGCGGGAGGCTGTACCTTGGAGAAGTTGAAATTGTGCTTTTGCGTGAGGGATCGATGCGCTGTCTTGTCTATTAGCCGATTGCCTTTCGGTGTCGTGGCGGGTCCAAACGCAGATTCCCTTCGGGAAGGACAAACAAGGAAGCAAATGACTCTCTGTCCGTGTGAGTTTGCATGAGTTTAGACCCGTTTACCTTGGAATGGAGCCGCAGCGACAATGCGGGGTTCCTTCGCTTTGCTCAGGAGGACGGCGAAGAGAAAAAACAGCAGTTGCACTTTTAGGTGAACAGGTCTAGTGGACGCGTCTTAGCAGGACGGTGGACGGGAAGCGTTGGGCTACGGTCCAGTGGGTGGCGAGTTCCTGTTCCAGCAGCGCGCCTACCTTGTACGGTACGCGGCGCTGGGGGTAGCGGTAGCCCAGGCGGAGCAGGACCTTCAGGTGTGCGTCGTTGGGGGAGCCCTCCTCCTGAACGTAGGGAACGCCTGGTATGAGGGCCCAGTCGAAGCGGCGCAGGCGGGCGATTTTGGCGCGCTCGCCGGTGGCGTCCCACAGGTCGGCTAGGCCGGCCTCGTAGTCGAGCGGCAGCAGCCCGGCCTGGCGCAGGGCGAGTTCGTCGGCCAGGGGCAGGCCCAGCAGGACGGGTGCGGCGATGGGTGCGCCCGCGGTTGCGGTCTTCAACTGGGCGGGGTCGAGGTCGGCGGGGGTGCGCTTGCGATGGACCAGGTCTAGCAGTGGCTGCTTGTAGATGCGGAAGCTGGTGGCCTGGGTCTGGATGCCCAGCAGCACCAGCGCGGCCAGCCACAGGGTGGCGCGGGTGCGTCCCAGCCGCTCCAGCCCGACGGCCGAAAGCGTGAGCAGGCCCCAGCTGTTGAAGTAGACGTGCAACGGGTCGGCGCGGCCCAGCGCGCCGGGCAACAGGCCCAGCGAGAGCAGGAAGAGGCCGGCCAGCAGCGGTGCTTGGCGGCTGCGGTTATGGAGCGCCAGGGCAACGGCTACGGGGGCCAGCCAGACCAGCGCGACCAGCAGGATGTAGAGGTGGGGGAGCGGCTCGAGGACCAGGTTGAGCGCGCCGGCCGACGCGTTGGCGAGCCGGTCCAGGAAGCCGCGGCCGTAGATCGCGAGGAAGACGCCGTAGCCGGCGACCGGCGCAAGCCAGCTTAGCAATGGGGGCAGGCTGCGTTCGCGCCAGGCGGTCAGGGCGGCCCAGCCGGCGATGCCCGCGGCGAGCCCGACGCCAAGCTCGGGCGAGACGAGGACGGTCAGGAGATGACCCGCGGCAAGCCCGGCGGCCTGCCTTGCCGGTCCCCGCAGGCGTGTTCCCCAGACCAGCACGGCAAGCGGCAGCAGGAATTTGCCGAGGCTGTAATTGGGGCCCAGGAGCGGGTGCATCTGCTCGAAACAGCATAGGGCGAACAAGACCCAGCGCGCCGAGCGGCCGAGGGGGAGCCGGTTCAGAATGTAGGCCGCGAGCAGGATGCCGGCCACGTTGAGCAGCGTCAGCCAGGTCCAGTAGCAGGCGTCCAGGCCCGGGCCCAGCCCCAGGTGCAGCGCGCGTGCCAGCCAGACCGGCGGCAGCAGGAGCAGCGGGCCGTAGGGGAACTCGAGGTCGCGGTAGAGCGCGGGGGAGAACTGCAGGACGTCGCGGGAGCGCTCGAGGAAGTAGGCCGACTCGCCGTAGCGGAGGTGCAGGTGGGTGATGGCGGCGCCCAGGCCGGCAGTCCAAAGCAGGACCAGCAGCGCACCGAGGGCGACGGTCATGCCGCTTAGCCGGGGCCCGTCGTCCGGGGGCGCGGAGGGTTTGCGGCGGGGCAGCCAGGTCCAAGACAGCGTAGCGACCGCGAGGAGCGCGAGGGCGATTGTTGCGAGCTTGTTGTTCGACCCCGCCGCGTAGGCCGCCGAGTAGACCTGCCGGCTGCCCGGCGCCAGGAACGGCAGGACGAACGCGCCGCAGAGCGCAGCCGCGCCGATCGCAGCCGCAAAGCCCCGCCCCGGCACGGCCGGCCGTTCGAATTTCTCTTTGGCGGCCAACAAGTAGAGACAGTATATCCGGTAGTGTTCTTGACGCACCTGCGGAGGCCGGCGCGGCGGTAAAGCAAGGCGTAACCAGGAAAGTACGGAAAAACACGGGATAAGAGACGGGTGAAGGCTTGAAGCGACCCTAACGGTGCAGGTTCAGGCTGGGATATGGTTGCTGCTTGCTGGCGGATCGTCGAGCCGGGGCCGCTGGTTAGCTTTCGGGGGCGAAACTTGATACATTCGAGGCTATTCGGAACGCACTTCTTTCCCCCATTTTGAGGAACCAATGAACAGTCGTGAACGCAAGATGCTGGAGCTTTTGAAGACCGGCAGAGACAACTTTGGCTATGTCGCCGTAAAGGCTGAGTTCGAAGCCGAGGGCACGCGGGTCGACGAGCTGCTGCGGCTGGTCGAGATCTGCCGCAAGGCCGACCTGAAGCTGGGCCTGAAGATCGGCGGCTGCGAGGCGATGCGCGACCTGATCGAATCGAAACAGATCGGCGTGGACTACATCATCGCGCCGATGATCGAGAGCCCGTACGCTCTGACCAAGTTCGCCGAATCGGTTGCGAAGGTCTACCCGGCCGACGAGCGCGAGGGCATCGACTTCCTGTTCAACCTTGAGACGATTACGGCGTTCGAGAAGGTTGACGAGCTGGTCGCGGCGACCGCGAAGGCCCCGGAGCTGGCGGGCGTGGTGTTCGGGCGTGTAGATTTTTCGCTTTCGGCCTCGCTCGGTCGCGATGCCATCAATGGTGAAGCGGTAACGGACTACGTGCTGCAGACGGCGGCGAAGTGCAAGGCGGCGGGCTGCGATCTGGTCATCGGGGGCGGCGTCTCGTCCGACTCGATCCCGGTGCTGCGCCGCATGGTGGACGTGCACCTGACGCGCTTTGAGACGCGCAAGGTAATCTTCGACGCGCAGGCCGCGAAGGCCGCGCACATCGAGCAGGGGTTGTTGAACGCGGTGCACTTCGAGCTGCTGTGGCTGCTGAACAAGCGCGATTACTACGGGGCAATCCAGCAGGAAGATGCCAAGCGGATCGACATGCTCGAAAGCCGCTGGGCTGTGTTGAACAAGTAGGCGAGGGCCATCCATAAAGCAGATTCCTACGGGATGAAAGCAAAGGGGCGGACCGGAGAGAAGGCGCTGCCCTTTGCCTACTTCCTCGTCGTTGCCTCCGCGTTGACGTCGAAGATGCGGCAGCCCAGCGTCTGCTGCCGGAAGGTGACGCCGCCGGTCAGGAACAGGCCCGCGCGGCCGTCGCCTGAGCCTTCCGCCAGTACCAGCAGCCACACGCCGTCGGTGCCCTGCGGGGCTACCAGCATGTGTGTGCGAAAGCCCTTGTGGATGTTCAGCATCAGGCCTCCGCCTACCTTCACGTCGCGGATGCCGTGCGTGTTCACGTCCTGCAGATTGCCCGTCGCCTCGTCGATCGAGACCGTTCCCTCCATCGCGCTCACCAGCTTCTGCTCGATCGTGGTGGCCTTGGCGGCGGGGTCGCTGACCACGTCGAAGACGATCGTCGGGCGCCCGGCGACGGGTACGCGGCGCTCGTTGGTGAGCTGGGCAAAACGCAGAATGTCGCCCGCGCTGATGACCAGACCCTGCTCCTTCGGCTTCCGGTGCGCGCTTGCGGCTGCGATCTCGGCCTGCACGCGCGCGTCTTCCTTCGCCTTCTCGCCCGGCGTGAGCGCGTGCGCGTCCTTGCCGATCTCCTGCGAGACCTGGAAGCCGTTGACGTAGAAGACCTCCCGCTCGCGCACGCTGCGCTTTTTGACGGCCCCCTTGCCCGTGAGCTCGTCGTTCTCGATCCGCTCGGTGCAGAGATAGCGCTCGCGGTCCTTTGCGGAGCGGGCGTAGTTGGCGACCGCCCGGGCCTGCAGCTCCTTGACGGCCGGCAGCGGCGCCTGTTGCTGCGCGCCGGCCGCCATGCTCGCGAGCAGCACCAGAGCGTATCCGCTCATGCGTACGTGGCGGCTCACTCCGGCTTCGCGGGAGCCGCCGCGCCCGGCGTCATCTTGCTGATGGGACTGGCCTTGCCGTCGGCAATGGCTAGGATGCGCGTCCGCACGAGATCGTAGGCTGGCTGCCCGTCGAAGAAGCCGAACGTCATGTGCGTCTGCGTGACGCCGCCCGTGGCCAGCTTCTGGTCCTGTCCGTAACCGTCGAGCGAGAAGCGCCGCTCGCCCCTGGCGGCCAGGTCCGGGTGCTCTTTGGTGAACTGCGGCTGGTCGAAGTCGCTGCTCTCGAGCGTGACCCGCAGCGTCTGCTGGCCGTCCTTGTCGAAGACGCGCGAGTAGACGTACGTCTTGAACTTGCCCCAGGGCTCGAGCGAGTACCAGATGCGCACGCTGCCGCCGTTCGCGAGCGCGTCCCGCTCGAGCAGGATCTGGTTCAGCTTGCCGATCTGCGTCGCCGGCATCTGCTTGTGCATGGTCACGAGGGCGGCCAGCTCGCGGTCGCGTCCGGCCTTGTCGCCGGCCTCCGCATCGGCGCGCGCCAGCAGCGATTTGGCCTGCCAGTCGTAGGGGTCGCTCTGTTCGATCGGCAGCAGCACCCCGAGCGCGTAGGCGCGGTGGCCGGTGTTGAGCGCCGCCTCCGCGGCATATTTCGAGCACAGCACGCGCGCCGGCGTGCCTGCGGGCAGCTGCGCGAGGAGCGCCTTGAAGTCCTCGAGTGCGCCATCGTAGCGCTCGGCCGCAAAGGCCTTGGTGGCGACCTGGAACGCGCCCTTCTGGTCCTCGGTGAGGAGCGCCAGTGGGTCGCTTGAAGCCGGCGGGGTTACTGGAGCGGCAGGCGTGCCGTTCTGTGCTGCCGCAACTCCACTTACCAGAACTACTCCCAACAAACTCAACGCAATCCGCATGGCTGCCCTCACGTAGATAATCTACAACCAAACCGAGCCCGAAAAGATGAAACAGGCATTGACATGGACCTGCGCGAAAGCGCATTCATTACATAGGTTTAAGCGAATCAGCGCTGGGCCGAAAAGAGAAGACCCCCGATGGTAAGATCGGAGGCCGGAAGGGCTTGAAGCCGTGGTCAGGCTAAGAGCGTTCGTTTGTGGGTTCATCGCCCACACCCTTACTCTTCAGAGTCACGTTCATTTTGTGAGAAGGACACAGAGAGCGGAAAGATGAAGAAAAGGGCGCTCCTGAAGGAGCGCCAGGGTAGACGAAAGAGGGCCCTAGTTCAGCGTCTCCATCAGCTTGTTTACGGTGCGGTTCAGGTCCTTGTCCTGGCGGCGCTGCTCGTCGATCTTGGCGATCGAATGCATGACGGTGGTGTGGTGTTTGCCGCCGAACTGGCGTCCGATCTCGGGCAGCGAGGCCTCCGTCATCTGCTTGGCGAGGTACATCGCGATCTGCCTGGGCACCACGATCTGGCGGGAGTTGTTCTTCTGCTTCAGCTCCGGCACGCGCATGCCGAAGTGCTCGGCGACCGCGCGCTGGATGGCCTCGATGGTGATCTTGCGCACCTGCGTGTCGATGAACTGCTTCAGGCATTGCTGCGCGACGACGAGCGAGACCTCGACGCCGTGGTGCGAGCACCAGGCGACGACGCGGATCAGCGCGCCCTCGAGCTCGCGCACGTTGGTGCGGACGTTGCTCGCGATGAATAAGGCTACGTCCGTCGGCAGCACGGTGTGTTCGAGCTCCGCCTTGCGCATCAGGATCGCGACCTTGGTCTCGAGATCCGGGGGCTGGATGTCGGCGATCAGGCCCCACTCGAAGCGGCTGCGCAGCCGGTCTTCGATGTCGCCGAGCTCCTTCGGGGGCCGGTCGCTGGCGAGCACGATCTGCTTGGTGTCGCCGTGCAGCGCGTTGAAGGTGTGGAAGAACTCTTCCTGGGTTTTTTCCTTCGCGGCCAGGAACTGGATGTCGTCGACCAGCAGCACGTCGACCGAGCGATATTTGTCGCGGAAGCCAGTCATCTTGTTGTAGCGGACTGAGTCCACGTAGTCGTTGACGAACTTTTCGCCGCTGACGTAGCTGATGGCCGCGTGCGGGACGCGGCGCTTCACCTCGTGCCCGATGGCGTGCATCAGGTGGGTCTTGCCCATGCCAACGCCGCCGTAGAGGAAGAGCGGGTTGTAGGCCTTGGCGGGGCGCTCGGCCACGGCCATGGCGGCGGCGAGCGCGAACTGGTTGCCGGTGCCGCCGACGAAGTTGTCGAACTGGTAGCGCGGGTTGAGCTGCGAGGCGTTGGACCAGTCGAAGCTGGCCTGCTCGCGGCCAACGCCGGCCGGCGAGAGCGCGCGTCCTGCGCCCGTGTTTCCCGCGCCGTTCGTGCCTGCGCCACTGCGCGGCGCGTTGGCGGCATGGCTTGGCAGCGGGGCAAAGCCACCATCTTCCCGCACCCTGGGCGCGGCCGGATCCTGCGCCGGCGTCTCGAACAGGACCTCGTCGATCTCGAGCCCGAGCCGCTCGATGGCCTCTTCGATCAGCTGCCCGTACTTGTCGCCGATATGTTCGAAGTCCGCCGTGGGGATGCGCACGTAGAGCGTTTTTTCGACCACCCGGGAGAAGCGTGTCGGTTTCAGCCAGGTCTCGAACGACTGCCGGTTGATCTTTTTCTCGAGCGCGCCAAGGATTTTCACCCACTGGTTCAACACGGCTGCGGCCGTAGGGACGTATGACATGCTTTGTGTTTCCTTCTCTCGACTTTAGGTGCTGCGTTACGGGTCTGCAAGCGTGCCTCGCGCCTGAAAAAAGCGGCGCGAAAAATCAAGTACAACTCTCCCCTGCCCCGTTACCGGAGCATCGCCATGACGTGCGATTTGTGTGGAGCCGCTCCCAGCCGAGCAAAGAAGAGCGGTCCGGAATAGGGGAGGAAAACTGCAGATCAGTCAAGCGCCGGAGACTGAAAACGCCGCGTGCCCGACTAGCGGAACGGGTTTGATGGTAGCACGGCAAACCGACTGTTTTTCAAGTCGAAGTTCTGCTAAATTCCGTTTGCACCGTTCCTGGTGAAACCCGCAACGATGCATCCTGTCGCTGCACAGGATGGAAATCCGATCAACCGCTGCCTGCGTAAAGCGGCGCTCGTATCCAGCAGAATGGCTGCTGCCGGATCGCCGTTTTGCGCTGCGATCTGGTGCCGCGAGCGTCCGTTTTGTCCCTCGCGGCTCGTCGCCGGGGTCCGGCGCGGCGGGCGTGGGGAGCCCTGGCCGGCCGGCGGGACGGATGCCCTGGAAATTACTCTCCCCTTTTCCCACACCTTCGCGTATACTCAGTTCTGTCGCAGCAAGGCGCGTGAAACCACGCCCGCGCCGCTCACTTCGTCTGGCCCGGCCTGTTGTGGCTTCGTCCAGTGAAGAACGAACAGCAGCCAGAGCCCCCGGCGCGACACACCTCAGGATCAGGTTCAGGAGTCAGTCCCATGCCGAAGCGTACGTTCCAGCCCAACCGTCGTCACCGCGCCAAAACCCACGGCTTTCTTTCCCGCATGAAGACCAAGGCGGGTGCCGCTGTGCTCAGCCGCCGCCGCGCCAAGGGCAGCCAAAAGATCGCCGTCTAGGCCGGCTTCCGCGACTAGTCTGCCGACGTTTCCAGAGCTTTTCGAGAGCCCACGCCCGCATGCGTGGGTTCTCTGTTTTCCACTGTGAACGCATGAAGCCTGTCTCCCTGCTCGATGCCGCCGCCGCGCTTCCCGACATCTGGTCGCCGAGGGTTGTTGCGCAGGTCAACGTCCAGTACCTGAAGGTAGTCCGCGCGCAGGGTGAGTTCCCCTGGCATACGCACGACCAGGAGGATGAGCTCTTTCTGGTGTTGTCCGGGGCCCTGACAATCGGCCGCGCGGTAGCCGATGGAGGGCCTGTTACCCTGCAGCCGGGCGAGGCCTTTGTGGTGCCGCGTGGGCAGCGTCATAACACCAGCGCTGAGGGGGAAACGCTGCTTGCGCTGGTCGAGACCGTCACCACCCGGCATACGGGCGACGAGGATACTTCGTTCACACGTAGCATTGAGGAGCAATTGGGTTAGGGAGGGTCTGATCAAGCTTATCCGTGATAGCTCGTAATCAGAGCCAGCGCGGGGCTAAAGCCCTTTCATCGCGATCGACTTATTCGTGGGACTAAAGTCCAACGCTTACACCCAAGTACTTCATCAGTGATTCCTTAGGTATGCCTTTACCGAGTCCGCAATACACCTCCTTTCAAGTTTGGTGCAGCGGAGATAGAACCGCAGATCCCTACGGGATACAACAAAATACAAAGACGAGCGCCGCTTTTTGTTGTCATTCCGTGGCGAAGCGTAGGAATCTGCGGTTTGAACTAGCACCACGCGTGCGGAACCAGACTACGATGTAGCTGTACCTATGAGTCGCCCCTTCAGGGCTTGGGTCGTGTTTGGGCGCGTTACCTGGGGGTTGCGCCCCAGGCTGGTATGAGTCGGGCCTTTAGCCTGAAACGAAGAGCGAGACCGAGAGTGAAGTTTTTATAGCTGATTGCCTAGTGCTGTCGTGGCGCTCTAAACGCAGATTTCCTTCGGGAATGACAAACAAAAAGCAGTGGCTTTATATTCCTGATACTGCGGTTTAGCTCCAGACCGGCCGCCCTGCCATTGCCGCCTGGAACAGCCACCAGACTACGGCGCAGTAAAGGGTGCTTAGCGCCACCGTAGCCGCCAGCTGTCCTCGCGCGGGCAGGCTTGTCTTAGTCGTCGCCCAGCCCAGCAGGGGCATTGCCTGGAGCGCGTGGAGGGCGAGGAAGTGCGGCGCGCGCAGGTCGCCGTGGCTTACGCTCCAGTTCACAAACGGCAGGCCGGCGCCGCCATCCGCGGCTCCTACGGTATGGCCGCCGTGCGCCACCATCAGCATGCCTTCGAGCCCGCCGGCGATCATCACGCCAAGGCCCAGCCGCACGCCCCACGCTACCGCCGCCGGCCACCGCGTCCGCCCCGCGCAGTAGAGCGCGAGCAGCCAGCCGAGCAGCACCGTGTTCAGCGCGATGAACAGCCCCATTACCGCAAACGCGACCGCATCCCGCACGGTCGCGAAGTTCATGTGCGACCGCACGCCGCGCAGCGACTGCGCGGAGATGATCGTGTCCTCGACCACCATAGCGACGGCGATCCCCCACCCGATCGCGGCCCGCCTGCGCGCAAACCGACCCAGCCCGGCCAGCAGCGCGCCTGCAGTGATCAGGTAGATCAGCACGGAGAGGTCGAACTTGATTGGCTTGATCCAGGGGTTCAACCCCAGGATGGTGCGGTGATCGAACGGCAGCGCCGCCAGCGCGCCGGCCAGCAGCACGAGGTGAAACAGGATCGCGATCCGGAGTCCGGCGTTCTCGCGCCACGCATCTCGCAGCAGGGTCTTCATCAGGCTTCGGTCGCTCCTAGCTGCCGGCGCAAGCCCAGCCGCAGCAGCAGGTAGAGCCCCAGCCCCACCGGCCCGAGCAGGAAGGTCAGCACCAGGCAGGGCGCGACAAGCCACTTTGAGATGCCCAGCCGCGCTGCATCGCGGGCCTCCCACGCGCCTGTAAACAGGTCGAACGCCAAGTAGTGCAGCCATCCCGCGAGCAGCGCCGTGGGCGCGCTGAACAGCAGCGCCACCGCATGCAGCGAGCGGAACCCTGCACCCTCCACCGGGTGCCCCTGGGTCAGCAACACGACGTAAGCCACGGCCAGCAGCAACGGAGCGCCGAAGGTGGCGTAGCGCTGCGTCCAACGCCAGCGCGGCGCAAACAGCAGCAGGAGCCAGCCCGGCAGCACCAGGTCGCCGGCAAGTTGGAAGATCAACTCAAGACTCATACCCGCACTATACGCGCCCGGCGCCCCTTCACCGCCGCCGGGTGGTGACAAGCCGTAAACTAGAGACCATCATGTCCACCCAGACCCCGAACGCGCGCCTCCGCCTCCGCAAACACGCCGACTACCAGCGCGTGTACACGACGTCGCGCAAGCAGTTCACCAAGCAGATGTCCTTCTTCTTCTCGTTGCGCCCGGCGGACCGGCGTAGCGACACCGAGGGCGCACGCATCGGCCTCACCGTCGGCAAGGTTCTGGGCAAGGCGGTCGACCGCAACCGCATCAAGCGACGGCTGCGCGAGGTCGTCCGCCGCCACGCCGCCACGCTCACGTACCCGGTCGACGTGATCCTGCACCCT